>NZ_JBFRGP010000004.1:0-459038 GCF_052115385.1 Dyella sp. 2RAB6 | reverse complement strand
GCATCCTGCTGCAGCGAGGTGATGTTGTTGGTGTTGGTGGTGGTCTGGTTGCCCAGGTTGGTGATCGCCGTGCTGTTGTTGGCGATGTTCGTGGTGTTCTGGCCGACCTGCTGGTTGGTCGCGTTGAGCTGCGAGCCGTTCACCGCATCGGTGCTGCTCGAGGACAAGGCACCCGCACCGACGTTGCTGATCTTCTGCGGCGAACCGCTGCCATGGCTGGCGTCGTAGGCGTTGAGCGAACCGTTCCACTGCAGCGCGTCCTGCTGCAGCGAGGTGATGTTGTTGGTGTTGGTGGTGGTCTGATTGCCAAGATTGGTGATCGCCGTGGTGTTGTTGGCGATATTCGTCGTGTTCTGGCTGACCTGCTGGTTGGTGCTGTACAGCTGCGAACCGTTGACGGCATCCGTCGAGCTGGCGCCGATGGCACCAGCGCTCACACCCGTGATCTTGCCCGAGCCGCTGTCGTTGACCGTCACGTTGCCGAACTTCGGTGCATCGGCGAGCTGCAGTTTGATCGCACCTGTCGCCGGGTCCGTCACTGTCTTGAGGTTGCCGCCCGAATAGGTGCCCGCGGTGGTGGCGCCGCCCTGGATCGCGAGGGTCTGGCCAAGATCGCGATGCACGCTGCCGGCGCTGTTGTCGTTGCCGGCGAAGTTCACACCCGCCGTGGTCACGCCGCTGGTCGCGCTGCTGAGCTGACTGACGTTGACTGCGTCGGTCGATGCCACGCCGGCCGCCACGTTGCTCAGCTGCTGTGCCGCACCCGGTGCTGCGCCGCTAGCGCCCGGCGCCACCAGCGCCAGCCGGTTGGCCTGCCCCGTCTGCTGCACGGGACCGACCGTACCGTTGGTCACGTTGTTGGTCAGGCTGGTCAGGTTGTTGGCGACGTTGCTGACGTTCTGGTTGGTGGCATTGAGCTGCGAACCGTTCACCGCATCGGTGCTGGTCGAGGACAACGCACCCGCGCCGACGTTGCTGATCTTCTGCGGCGAAGCGCTGCCGTGGCTGGCGTCGTAGGCGCCGAGCGTGCTGTTCCACTGCAACGCGTCCTGCTTCAGCGAGGTGATGTTGTTGGTGTTGGTGGTGGTTTGATTGCCAAGATTGGTGATCGCCGTGGTGTTGTTGGCGATGTTCGTCGTGTTCTGGCTGACCTGCTGGTTGGTGGCATACAGCTGCGAGCCGTTCACGGCATCCGTGCTGGTGGCGCCAAGCGTCGCCGCGGTCAGGTTGGTGATCTTGACCCCAGCCGCGGGCGCGCCGCTGCCGCCGGTGGCACCGAGCGTGATGGTGTTGCCGCCGGCCGCGTCGTACTTCACCGCGATGCTCGCGGTATTGGCCACGTTGTTGTTCAGCGCACCGAGCGCGCCGGCAACGGTGCTCTGATTGACCGGTGCGCCGACGGCGCCGACCGTGCTGACCGGATTGATCGGCTGGCTGAAGCCGCTGATCGTGCCGGTGCCGCTGTTGTAGGTGGCGCCACCGCCAAGGGTGCTGGCGGTGGAGTTGCCGAGATTGGTCACGGTGGTGCCGAGCGTGCCCACCGCCTGGTTGGTGGCGAACAGCTGGCTGCCGTTGATGGCGTCGGTGCTGGTCCCGCTGAGGCGACCGGCGGCCACGTTGGTGACCTGGCGCTCGGCCCCCGAGGCGCCCACGCTCACCACGCCGCCCGCGGCGGGCGCGGTGCCGGCGAAGCCGTAGGTGGTGCCGTTGATGGTGGCGTTGGCGGTGGGATTGGACGCCGCCACGGTAGTGTTGTTGCCCAAGGCCACCGCGCCATCCAGGCCGCTGGCGATGGTGACGTTGTTGCCCACCACGAAGGCGTTGTTGGCATTGATGGTGTTGTTGTTGCCCAGCGAGTACGAGCCGGTGCCGGTGATGACGCTCGGGTCGCCGATCGCGCCGGAGTTGTTGCCGCTCACCGTATTGCCGGTGCCGATGCTGATGCTCTGAGAACCGGTGGCCTTGGCGCCCTTGCCGAGCGCGATGGCGCTGCCGGCCGCACTGGCGGCATCGCCCGCGGCGAGGCCGAAGGCGGCCGTCACGCTGGCGCCGCGGCCGAGTGCCATGCCTGAGCTGGCACCCGCGGCAACGGAAGACTGGCCGCCGATGGCGATCGCATCGGTCGCTTGCGCGCTCGCGCCGGCGGTGGCATTGCCACCCAGTGCCACGGCACCGGCCGCGTTGGCGAGTGCGGATGCGCCCGTCGCCACCGAATTGCCGCCCGTCGCCTTGGCGCCATTACCCAGCGCAATGTCGTTGGCCGTTGCGGGCGTGCCGTTTACGCCGGCCACCGCATTGGTGCCTTGCGCGATCGAGTTGTTGCCGTAGGCATTGGCGGTGGTGCCCAGCGCCATGGCGTTGTTGGCGGAGGCCTTGGCGCTGGCGCCCAGCGCCATGCCGGCGTCGATCACCGTGCTGGCGTCGACCGTGGCGCCGCTGCCGAGTGCAAGGCCGCGCGTGGTGTTGTTGCTGGTGCTGGCGCTGGCGCCGATCGCCACGCCGCTGTTCTGTTGCGCGAAGCCGCTCTGGTCGGCATTCGCGCCGGTGCCCAGCGCGAAGCTCTGGCCATAGCTGGTGGCGCCCACGCCGATGGCGATGGCATTGATGTCGACGCTGCCGCCCAGCGCCGAAGCGCCCTTGCCGATGGCGATGGAGCCGGTGCCCGCGACCCCGGCACCATTACCGATGGCGACGGAATCGGTCGTGCCTGCATTGGCGCTCTTACCGATCGCCACCGCGTTGCTGCCCGCCGTGGCAGCATCGCCCGCGGCCAGGCCGAAGGCGGCCGACACCGAGGAGCCGCGGCCCACCGCGACGCCAGAGGTGGCGCTCGAAGCTACCGAGGACTGTCCACCGATCGCGATGCCATCCGAAGACGCAGCCTGCGCGCCCCTGCTGCCGTTGCTGCCGATCGCCACGGCGCCTGCACCCGATGCCGTGGTGGAATTGGCCACCGACAACGGCGTGGTGCCATTGCCGCCGGCACCGCCGATCGCCACCGAGTTGAGCGCGGTGGCATTGCTGCCGAAGCCCAACGCGGTGCTGCCGGTGCCGGAAGCTACCGTCTCCAGACCCATGGCAGTGCCCCACGCCGAGGCGGAGCTCTGGATGCCGTAGACCGATGCGCCGTTGCCGTTGGCCTGGGCGAACGCGCCATAGACGGTCACGCCGGTATAGCCGTTGCCGCTTGCGTTACAGCCGGCGACGTTGGAATAGGTGCCGCTGCCGTCCACCGCATAGGCCGAAGTCGTGCCGGGATTGATCCGGCCGACCGCGCCGCTGCTGCCCGTGGTGCAGCTCTGGCTGGAGTTGTAGGTATTGGCCAGGGCCGCCGACGGCCAGAACTGCACTACCGCGGCCAGTGCGGCCGCCAGCGTGCCGAGTTTGAGGCCGGCCGAAGCCGGGCCGCCGGCTGCGTTGCCGCCGTTGCCGTGCCGGCCGGTGGCCAGTTCCGATGCGACCACGAGCTGGCCCAGCGAACGATTCCACACCTTGCTGAAGATCTTGTTCATGACTTCCTCTCGCGCACCCATTGGGAGGCGCCGCGCATGGCGCGGATCACCTCATCGCCTGGAAAGCGGGGTGCGCGAGGCCGCATTGGGCCGCGCCGGGCGGAACGCCCAGCGACCGGTTCGGTAATGGTTCGCCTACCCCGTGGACCCCCGTCGAAACGAGATCCCGGCACTCAGGCGCCAGGGGGCTAGTGCCTGAGTACCGCCAGCGTTACCTCGCCGACACACACACATCCTTGGTGTGCGGGAAACCGGGTGCGGCACGGGGCGGGCGGTGAGCCCGAAAGAAGCGGACGTGCCCCGTCGCACTTGGTAGGGCATATTTTGGTGATATAGCGCACGCTTTGAATCAGAAAAGTCCTAGTGATAGGAAACTGTGCTTTAAGTCACGTAATAGAGCGAAACAGCGTGCTAGATGACCGCGCCCGGATTCCAGGCGCGACAGCGCGCCGGCCCTTGGGAATGGCCCGGGTGAAAACTTCTCTGGGGGAATGGACTACAGCAGCCCGTTGGAACGGGCGTAATCGAACAGCTGCTTGTCGCCTTCCAGGCCGAGCTTGCGCATGGCGTCGCGCTTCTGCTGGCTGATGGTCTTGACGCTGCGCCCGGTGCGGCGGGCGATCTCGGACACGGTCACGCCCTGGGCCAGGAAGCGCACCACCTCGGCCTCGCGCGGCGACAGCGCGCCGGTTTCGTCGCCGCCTTCGAGCTGGCGGCGGGTGCGCTCGCTCAAGTACACGCGGCCGGCCTTGATCACGTCGATGGCGAGCATCAGCTCGCGGGTCATCGCCATCTTGTCCACCACGCCGCGCACGCCGGCGCCGAGCATGCCCTGCACCAGGGCGGGGTTGCTGAGCATGGTGAGTACGAGCACGGGTAGCTGCGGCCAGTGTTCGCGCACGCGGGCGAGCATGGCCAGGCCGTCTTCGTCGGGGTTTTCGCCGGGCATGGCGAAGTCGGTGATCAGCAGGTCGCAGGGCTCGCGTTCGAGCAGCGCGAACAGCTCCTTGCCGCTACGCGCTTCGCCCACGATGTGGAAGCGATCGCCATAGCCCTGCAGGGCTGCCTTCAATCCCATCAGTACGACAGGATGATCGTCGGAAATGATGACCCGCAACGTGCCCTGCCTTGCCTGGGTAACCCCCTTGCCAACTGCCCCGGCGGGCTCCCCCCGACCGGTCCGTCCGGTTTGTACCGGAACGGCGGCAACAGTAGCATGAACGCGCAGCGGGACATGGACACCGGCCGCCTGCGCCACGGGGAGTATCGCCACCAGAGCAGGCCGCCGGTTGCCGGCGCGCTTGCCGCGCACCCGCTCGCCACCGCGTCGCCCAGGAACGCCATGCCCACCAAGCTTCGCCGTCTTCGTTCCAGGCTCGCGTTGTCCCGGCCGGCTGCCGCCGCGCTCGCCTTCACCTGGGTCGACAACATGCGGGTCGACAACATATGGATAGACAACCAGGCCGTACCGGTCACCGGCGCGACCCTGATGCTGGCCGGGCTGCTGATCCTGGTGGCGGTGGCCGCGATGGCGCTGGCCTGGCGGCTGCACCACCAGGCGGAGCAGCTGCGGCAGCTTGAAAGCGAACTCGCCGCCGAGCGCGCCGCGCGCAGCGCCGACAAGGGGCTGCGCGAAGTGGTGCAGCACATCCCGGTGGTGGTGTTCACCCTGCTGCGCGATGCCGATGGCACGCGCCACGTGACGTTCTCCGCCGGCGACGTGCAGGCGCTGTTCGGCCTGGACGCGCGCGAGCTGCTGCGCGACGGCGACGTGCTGCAGGAGCGGCCGCTGAAGGAGCGCGTCCATCCGGACGACGTGGACGCCTTCCTCGCGCTGATCTCGCCGATCAGCGGCGACCCGGCGCCACGCTCGCTCGACTTCCGCGCGTTCGGCGCCGAAGGCCTGCGCTGGATCCACGCCATGCTGGCGCCACGCGCGCTGCCGGAAGGCCGGCTCAGCCTGGCCGGCTATTTCATCGACACCACCGAACTCAATGCACGCAACGAAGCGTTGCGCATCGCGCGCGACGTGGCCGAGCGGGCGTCCAAGGCCAAGGCCGATTTCCTCGCCACCATGAGCCACGAGATCCGCACGCCGATGAACGGCGTGATCGGCATGCTCGAGCTGCTCGGCCGCACGCCGATCAATGCCGAGCAGCGCGAACTGCTGCGCGCGGTGGAAGACTCCGCCGGCGTGCTGCTGCAGGTGCTCAACGACATCCTGGATTTCTCCAAGCTCGAAGCCGGCGACCTGCGCCTGGACGACAGCGCGTTCGACCCGCGCGTGCTGGCCGACAACGTGGTCAGCGTGATGGCGGCGCGGGCGCAGGCCAAGGGCCTGGCGATCCGCCTGGCGGTGGACGCCACCGTCGCCGGAAGCCTGCGCGGCGACAGCGTGCGCCTGCGGCAGATCCTGCTGAACCTGTTGAGCAATGCCACCAAGTTCACCGAGCGCGGCAGCGTGTCGGTGCGCCTGGTGGTGCTTGGCGACGACGGTGCGCGGCAGCAGTTGCGCATCAGCGTGAGCGATACCGGCATCGGCATTCCGAAGGACAAGCAGGCGCATCTGTTCAATCCCTTCACCCAGGCGGAAGCCTCGACCAGCCGCCGCTACGGCGGCACCGGCCTGGGCCTGGCGATCTGCCGGCACCTCGCCACGCTGATGGACGGCACCGTCGAACTCGACAGCACGCCCGGCGCCGGCACCACCGTGGCGTTCGACGTGCGCCTGCCGGTAGCGCGGCGCGAAACGGCTACGCCGGCCTCGTTGCGCGGACGCCACGCCGTGGTGCGGCTCGCCGCGCCGGACCTCGCCACGGCGGTGGGCGAACAGCTGAAATCGCTGGGCATGACGGTGGAACTGGCGCCGCCGGAGCAAGCCTTGCGCGCCGGCATGGCGGCGAGCCTGCTGTTCGTCGATCCGGCCGACCGCGACAGCGAGACGCGGATCAGCTCGCATGTGGTGGCGGTGACCGAAGAAGCGATGCCCTCCGGCGGCACCGAGCGGCGCGACGAGCGCTGGCTGCTCAGCGCCAACCCGCTGCGCTGGCAGGCGCTGCTGCGGGCCTGCCTGGGTGTGCTGGAGCTGCGCGACGAGACGTATCCGCCGTTGCCCACGACATCCGAAGCAGCAGCGCCGGCCCCGGCTGCGCCTGCTGCGCTGCCCTCGCACCGCGGCTGCATCCTGGTCGCCGAAGATCATCCGGTGAGCCAGCAGCTGATCCAGCGCCAGCTCGCCGTGCTCGGGCTGGACTGCGAGGTGGTGGACAACGGCGCCGACGCCTTCGACGCGCTGTCGGGCCACGACTACGCCCTGCTGCTGACCGACTGCAACATGCCCGGACTGAGCGGCTACGAGCTGGCGACGAACTGGCGCCGGCACGAGGCGCAAAGCGGGGCCGCGCGGCGCCTGCCGATCATCGCGATGACCGCCAACGCGCTGGCCGGCGAAGCCGTGCGGGTGCGCGAGGCCGGCATGGACGACGTGCTGGCCAAGCCGCTGCAGTTGCTGCCGCTGAGCCAGATGCTGGATCGCTGGCTGCCGGGGAATGGCACGCCCGCGACGGCCGCGGGCGCCGCACGCCCGGGCCGCGGCGCGCCGCTGGTCGGCATGGCCGAGGCCGAGGACGGGCCCGCGCTGTATTCGGACATGCTGCGCGCCTTCACCAGCGCCAGCCATGACGACCTGGGCGAACTGCGGCGCAGCGTAGCGCACGCCGACCCGGCCGCCGCCGCGCTCAGCCTGCATCGGCTGCTGGGCGCGCTGCAGTTGTTCGACGACGGTCCGTTGCTGGACCAGGGCCGGCAGTTGCTCGAAGCCCTGCACGGTCCCGACGCCGCGGACACCCTGCCGCGCCTGTCCGGCTATGCGGCCGAGGTGGAGGCGCTGCTCACCAAACTGAACCAGCGGCCGGCCGATCAACGGGTTGGTTAGCTATTTTCGCAAGCGTCCGCGACAATAGGACTTGTCTGAATCCGCACGGGCAGATGGTTTTCTGGACGATCCATCGACCCGGAGGGACCGCGCGGAGAGCGTCAGGGGGCGCAACAGGAAAGAGGTTTTCCCATGACATACAGGGTTTGGGGGCGGCCCAGGCTCAAGCGCCGTTGGTGCACCGCCCCGTTCGTATTTGCCATCTTGCTGGCCTTCGCTTGCTTGGCGCAGGCCGCGCCGTCGTCGTCCGACTGGACCTACCGCGTACGTCCCAAGGACAACATCTGGGACCTGGCCGCCCGTTACCTGAAGTCCGATGTCCCGTGGCAGAAGCTGCAGGACTACAACCATGTCGCCGATCCCCTGCATTTGCCGCCTGGCATGACCCTCAACATTCCGGTCGCCTGGCTGCGCCTGGAGCCGGCCAAGGCCAAGGTGGTGGCGGTGATCGGCGAGGCCACCGCGAAACTGCCGGACAGCGCCACGCCGGTGCCGGTGAAGGCCGGCATGAGCTTCGGCTACGGCGCCAGCCTGAGCACCGGCAACGACACCAGCCTCACGCTGGAATTCGCCGACGGCTCGCGCGTGCTGGTGCAGGCCAATAGCGAGCTGGCGCTCGACCGCCTCAGCGCCTATGGCGATACCGGCATGGTCGATACGCGCCTGCGCCTGCAGCGCGGGCGCGTCAACAGCGACGTGCATCCGCTCACCGGCAGCGCGGCGCGCTTCAGCGTGTCCACGCCCGGCACCATCTCCAGCGTGCGCGGCACCCATTTCCGCGTGGTCGCCGACCCCGAGGGCGGCGCCGCACGGACCGAAGTGGTCGGCGGCAAGGTGGACGTCGGCGGCGAGAAGCGCCACGTGCTGGTGAAATCCGGCCGCGGCGTGGCTACCGCCGATGGCGCCGCACCGGGCCAGCCGCAGGATCTGCTGCCCGCGCCGGCGATCGCCTGCCCGAGCGGCGCGGTCAACCAGTTTCCGGTCGAACTGCAGTGGCCGGCCCTGGCCGGCGCCGAGCACTATCGCCTGCAGATCGCGCCGAACGAGAAGTTCGAAGCGCTGCTGCTGGACCGCGTGGTCAGCACCGCCACCGCCACCCTGCCCGAGCTGCCGGACGGCAGCTACGCCGTGCGCGTGCGCGGCATCGGCGCCGGCGCGCTGGAAGGACTCGACGGGGTCTGCCCGCACGTCACCATCGACGGCACGCCGCAGCCGCCGCTGATCGTATCGCCGCAGCCTGACCGCAAGGTGCGCGACAAGCGCCCCGAATTCCGCTGGACCGAGAGCGTGCAGGCGGTGTCGTACCGGTGGCAGCTCGCCGCCGACCCGGCGTTCGCGCAGGTGCTGGCCGAGCAGGACAACGCGCGCGGCGACGGCACCCGCGCACCGCAGGCGCTGCCGCTGGGCCGCTACTACTGGCGCGTGGCCAGCCGCGACAGCGGCGGCAAGGTCGGCCCGTATACGCATGCGCTGCCGTTCGAGCTGGTGGAAGAACCGCCGGTGCCGGTACCGGGCGAGCCGAAACGCTCGAACGGCGACCTGGTGCTGAGCTGGCCCGGCGGCACGCCCGGCCAGCATTACCACGTGCAGCTCGCGCGCGATCCGCAGTTCGCCAAGCCCGAGGTGGACGCCACGGTCGACAAGCCGGAGCTGGATCTGAAGAAGCTCAAGTCCGGCAAGTGGTACGTGCGCGTGCAGACCATCGATGTCGACGGCTACGCCGGCCCGTGGAGCCCCGCGCAGAAGACGCGCATCTCCTGCGTGTCCTGCCGCTGGGCGATCGCCGGCGGCGGCGCGGCGCTGCTGTGGCTGGCGCTGTGACGCAATGAGCGGACGCGCCGTCGTTTCGTTGCAGCGACGGCGCGCCCGCGCATGAAGCGCTTCCATCCGATGGCGCTGCTGGCCCGCGCACTGGGCTGGATGATCGGTGTGGCGGCGCTCACCCTGGTGCTGGCCAGCGGCCTGGCCATGCGCCTGGACAACGCTTTCTACGACCTGCACATGCGCCATTGGAGCTACCGCCCCGGCGATGCGGTCGCCATCGTCGCGATCGATCCGAAAAGCCTGTCCACGCTAGGCAACTGGCCGTGGCCGCGCGCCACCCACGCGCGCCTGCTGGACCGCCTCAGCGAAGCCGGCGCGCGCGCGGTGGGCATGGATATCACCATGGCCGAACCCGACCTGCGCCATCCGGAAAACGACCAGGTGCTGGCCCAGGCGATGCGGCGCAACGGCCGCGTGCTGATGCCGGTGTTTCCCGAAGCCGCCGATCTCGGCGGCACGCTGGAGGAAATGCTGCCGACGCCGCAGCTCGCCAGCGCGGCGGCGGCGTTCGGCCACGTGGACGCAGCCAAGGACGAGGACGGCGTAGTGCGCGGCGCGTATCTGCGCGCCGGACTGGGCAGTCCGTATTGGCCGGCGCTGGCGCTGGCGGTGCGCGACTTCGGCCTGCGCGGCGAACAGGCACACGACCCGCCCAGCCTGCACCGCTCGACCGTGGACAGCGCCTCGCCTTACCAATGGCTGCGCGACGACTACGTCATGCTGCATTTCGCCGGCCCCGCCGGCAGCTTCGACCAGGTGTCTTATGTCGACGTGCTCGAAGGACGCGTGCCGCCGGCCCTGCTCAAGGATCGCTGGGTGCTGATCGGCGCCACCGCCGCGGGCCTGGGCGATCTGCTCGACACCTCCGCTTCCGGCGGCAGCGAGCGCATGCCCGGCGTCGAATACCAGGCCAACCTGCTGGAATCGATACGCAGCGACAGCACCTTGTCGCCGCTGAATTTCAGCGGACAGCTGCTGCTCGGCGCGGCGCTGCTGGCGTTTCCGTTCCTGCTGTATGGATTGCCCGGCTTCCGCTCGGCCTGGGTGGTCGCGCTGGTGGCCTTGGCGGCCTGCTTCCTGGCCAGCGCCGGCCTGCTGCGCGAGGCGCGCTACTGGTGGCCACCGACGGGCTGCGCGGTGGTGATCCTGGCCTGTGCCGGCGTGCTGCGGCTGCTGCAGGGCGCGAAGCGGCGCGGCTGAGGCGCGTTCATTCGATGATCCGATGCTGGCGCGCCAGCTCGATCAGCTCGCGGATATTGGCCAGGCCCAGCTTGTCCATCAGGTTGCGCTTATGCGCACTGACGGTCTTGTTGCTGATCGACATATGCCGCGCGATATCGATATTGGCCATGCCCAGCGCCAGGCAGCGGAACACTTCGAACTCGCGCCGCCCCAGTTCGTACAGCGGGCTGCGCGTGCCCTTGGCCGCCAGGCTGGAGGCGGCGTCCATGATGCCGCGGCTGAAATAGATCTTGCCGCGCACGATCAGCTGCGCCGCGGCGACCACGTCCTCCATCGGCGCGCACTTGTGCACGAAGCCATCGGCACCGGCGCGGAAGGCGCGCACGCCGCTGACGGTTTCCTCGCTGGCGGAAATCATCAGGATGGCGATCGGCCCACCGCCCTCGCGCAGGCGGCAGATCACTTCGATGCCATCCGGCTGCGGGATGTCCAGATCGATCACCAGCAGATCCGGCTGCAATTCCGTCGCGACGGACAGCGCCGACTGGCCGCTGGTGCATTCGGCCAGCACTTTGAATTCCCCGGTGCGTTCCAGCATGGAGCGGATCGCTCCATTGATCATGGGGTGATCGTCGACGATGACGGCGGTGAACATGCCGCGGCCTCCCTGTAGTGAATCACCATGGCTCGCGGCTGGCAGGCAGCCGCTGCAGCCGTCGGCAGCCCGCTGCCGTCAGTAGCCCACTTCGCTCGCGTACGCGTAGATCTCCATGTCGGAGCGCAGCCCGAGCTTCTTCATCGCGTCGGTCTTCTGCTTGCTCACGGTCTTCACGCTGCGATCCAGCTTGCGCGCGATCTCGGTAACGCTCATGCCGGCGACGAGCAGGCGGATGATCTCGCCTTCGCGGTCGGTCAGGCGGGTGATCGAGTGGGCGCCGAAACGCGCCAGCCGGCCTTCGAAGGTGGCACTGACGAACACGTGGCCGGTCGCGGCGAGCCGCACTGCGGTGTGGATCTCGGCCATGGCGGTGGACTTGTCCACGATCGCCTTCACCCCCGCCGCCAGCAGCGCCTGCAGCAGGGCGACGTTGCGCAGCATGGTCAGCACCACGATCGGCAGCTCCGGCCGCAGCGCGCGCAGCCGCTCGATCAGGCGGATGCCGTCCGGCGAACTGTCGCTGGGCATGATGTAGTCGGTGACGACAGCATCGCATTCGACCCGGCTGAGCAGGGATACCAGCTCCACCGGACAGGACGCTTCGCCGACGACACGGATGTCGCTGCCGGCGAGTACGGCCATGACCCCCTTGCGAATGATCGGGTGGTCGTCCGCCAGAATGATCCGGATGTTCGCGTCGTTCGTGGTATTCACTGAGCAATCTCCTTGGCTACGTAGCGCCTGGGTAGCGGATAGACCGGGGTTCGCCATGGCTGATCCGCCGATGCGCCATCCCGGGAAGACTCGCGTCGGGTAGTTCTGCACGCAGAGTTCAACGTTCTAGTGCGGCGCCCGATGTGTTTCCATACGAAAAGTCCGAAATCGCATTCGTATTGTTTGTATTCGCGAAGGCCTCGGGGCCATTCCAGTGCAAGGCGTCAATAAAGCCGGCCAGATACTCGTGCAAGGCTTTCGCATGTCCGAGCACTTCTTCCTCGCCCTGGCCGAGCTCGACCGCGATAGCCATGCCGGCAAGCCGCTGCGCGCCGAAGAACGAGCCCATGCCGCACAGGTAGTGCGCCACTTCGCGCAGGCGCTGCACATGGCCTGCGTCGAGATGGACCAGCAGGCGCTGCTCCTCGTTGCGCACGAGTTGCAGGTAGTCGTCCATCGCAGCCGCATCCTCGCCGAACACGTCGACCAGGCGCCGCGCCACCCGCTGCGCGTCTTCCCGCGCCGGAGCCGCCGGCTCCTCCGATGGCTGGCGCACGGCCAGCCCTGCTGGCGCCTTCGATGCATCACAGGCCGCGATGTTCATGCAGCCGCGCATGACGAAGCGCGGATCCGACCAGGTACTGCCTTGCTCGTGCAGCGAGAAGCCCATCCACTCGCACAGCTTGCAGGCGGCGACCCACGCCAGCTCGTCGCCGTGGCCGGTGGCGTCGGCGGAAGGCGATGGCGACTGCCGCGCGGACAACACCAGTTCGAGCGACTGCCAATGCGCGCCCTCGGACAGCACGCTGATCTGCCATTGCGGCGGCCGGCCCAGGCCGCGAGAAAGGAAATGCGCCAGCAGCTTGTCCAAGATCTGGCGCAGGCCGCCGCCATCGCCGATAAAGCGCGCGGCGATGCGCGGGTCCAGTTCCAGCTGGATCTCCTGGCCGCCCGCGTGCCTGCCCAGCACGCCCGCCACCAGCTCGCGCAGATCGAAGGGATGATGAGCGGGTGGCGCGGCATCGGCCTCCAGCCGGGCCAGCACGAGCACGTCCTCCAGCCGCGCCTGCAAGGTGCGCGACGCCTGTTCGGCGCCATCGACCAAGGCGCGTTGCCGCGGCGTGAGTTCGGAGTAACCGAGCAGCTCGAGCGCGCCGACGATGCCGGTAAGCGGCGTGCGCACGTCATGGCTGATTGCTGCGAGCGTGGCGCGGTCCAGCGCGATCGCAGCGCCGCCAGTTCCCGTCGGCGCCGCTGTCGACGGTACCGCTGTCGATGGTGCCGCTGTCGACGGTGCCGCTGTCGACGACGCATCCGTGGCAGCGGTTTCGTCTGCGGCGCGCGCCGGCTCGATGGGACGGCGGCGAGAGAGCCGCCATGCCAGCGCGACCGCGCCAAGCAGCACCACGCCGAGGGCGACATGGACGAAGCCGTACTCCCGCGGCCGGACCAGCGTCTGCACTCGCTCTGACAGGTGCCCACTGAGTTGTCCTATCCATCCCTTCCCAATCTCGGTCCATATCTCGGTACTCATGAGACGCATTGCCCGACTTCCTCCTGCCGCCGTGGACGCTTCCATCCCGGCCAGCTGCTTGGATCACTGCGGATCAGACGCCTGCATGCCCCTTTCGGTCGTCCGTATCGGACTTCCCATTACCGCTGCGCCTACATGTGGCCGGAATCGGCTGTAGGCATTCTGGAACGGACGACGCTGCATAAGGCATGGGAGTAGTCCGAAAAATCAGGCGGATAACGCAAGCCCATGAATCGTTCGGCAAAACAGCGGACATCCCTGGCGCTTGCGCCCTCAACGGCCGTTACGTAGAATTCGCGGCTCACTGCCGGAATAGCTCAGTTGGTAGAGCGGCGCATTCGTAATGCGTAGGTCGTAGGTTCGATTCCTATTTCCGGCACCAGCTTGAAAAACGAAAAGCCCTGGAAAGCATGCTTTCCAGGGCTTTTTCGTTTGGGTGCCCTCATCTGTCCGGCGGTTTCCGGGGCCAAAAAGTCGCTTTCCGCCGCTGTCTGCCCCCGGATTGCCCCGGCCATCTTTCGCCGGGGAGGCGCTTGGCTGTAACCGTCGAGGACCGTGCTGCTTATTTTAAGCGGGCTGGAAGCCATGCCGCCGCATCCACCTGAGACGAAGCCGGATGTCTAATCCGCCGGCGGCAGCGCATCGAGCCTCGCCTGATAATCCTCGATCAGGCCAGGTTGCGCATCGTCGCGATGCTTATCGATGAATGCGCGCAACGCGCCACGGTATTCCGCGATGAATTCCTTGTTCCCGGGGCTGGCATCCAACTGTGCGGCAGCCTTGTCGACGGGCTCGCGATCCTCGCCGATCAAGTATGCCTTGCCATAGGCAGACTGCTCGCGCATGACGACGAAGTTGCGCGGAAATCCCGGGATATACCTCACCACGAACATCTCGCCCTGGGGCGGGATCAGGATGGCGTTGGTGATCGGATAGATGCTGGCGGACATGGTGTCGAACTGCACCACCACGTCGCGGCCATCCGCCGTTTTCAGCACGGCATCGTAGACCCAGACATTCTGGTCGTTCAGGGTCGAACTGGTTTCCTCGGCATGGGTGATGACGGCCTTGCCTTCGACCCCGAACGCCTCGAGGAACAGCGCGTTGAAGATATGCGCGACGAAGATATTGACCTGCCCATAAATGAAGAACAGCAGGATCAGCACAAACCCGCCCTTCTTGCGCCGCAGGACGAACAACAACCAGGACACCGCGACGCCCGTCATGATGATGACGGGCCAGGCCCAGAACGGATGCTGGGTGAGGAAATATAAAATCGCCGAGATGACAGTCATGACAAATCCGTTCCTTCGGAGGTCATGCCATAGTGATTCAAGCAGCGGGATTTGTCATAGGCATCGAACGCCTGCTCAACCGGTCATGTCCGCGCATAACCAACCATTGCGGTAGATGCGCAGGATCGGCTGCGGCCGAACGGCTGCATGGTCGATCGCCGCGATTAGGAATTGATTAGGAGATTATCTAGAGCGGGCAAGCCCGCCTTGACGGCCCGCACCCTCCCCTGCTGTGATGTCGCGGCCAGCGCTTCGCCGCCGGCATTCGTGACAGGGGCACGACACAGGGGGCAGGACCATGGATCGTCGAATCGCGGCGCGTCTTGCGCGCGCACTCCGCATGGATCGTGGCTGGCTGGCCATTGCCGGCCCGGCATCTACTGCGCCGTCCCCGCACCCTCGCATATCCGTCGACTAAGACGCCGGCGCGTTCGCTATTGCCGAACGCATGCCGCCGTGCCCTCGCGCAGGACCACCGTCTTTTCCGCACTGACAACGACCGTCAAATCAAGAAAGGAGTGCTTGAAGTGAAGCGATACCTGATCGAACCCAAGTTCGTGACGATGCACGAGCCGGGTGTGGACACTGCGCCAGGCAGCAACTCGCCACCGCCGATGGACAAACCCGTCTATCGGATCATCGATACCGCAACCGGACAGGCGGTGCCTCCCACCGGCGAGAACATCGCCGTGATCGCGCGCGCCTGCGCCAACCTCAATGAGGTGGTCGAAAAAGCCGAAGGGGCACCGTCGAAGCCGCGCGCTTCCGGCTACGTCGGCACGGCCGATTCGCTGCCGGACGACATCGTGCAGTCGATCGCCATTTCCAATGCCCAATCGATCGAGGATCAACCGTCGATCCTGGCTAACCTCGATCTCGCCCAGCAGATCTTCAACCAGAACATGCGCCAGCAGAACGCCGTGGCCCAGCAGCAGGCGATGAACCTGATCCGGCTGGCGGTGGCCGCCAAGTGCGTGGGCATGATCGAAAACGCCGATGGCAGCGATGAAGCAGCCATCGAGAAGATCGGCAGGAACGCCGAAAAACTCTTCCAGGACCTGAGCCGCAGCATCGACCGGAACGCCGGCGACAGCCCGTCCCCGTAAGTGTATTGACGGCCCGAACGATCGCGGCGGCAGCAGAAAACCGATGCAGCGGATCGACCGGACCGCATCCAACCCACCACCATCATTCCAAGGAGCATCACCATGGCCACTCTTCCCGAAGACATCATCAGCGCTGTCGCCATCGCCAACCTCAAGTCGATTTCCGAACAGCCCGCCATGCTGTCCAACCTGGCTTATTCCAATACGGTGGCCGTCACCAACCTGTCCCAGCAGAACGCCGTGGCCCACCAGCAGGCCATGAACGAGCTGAGCATCTCCATCCTGGCCAAGGCCGCCAACACCATCAGCAACCTGGGACCGCTGGAAGCCCGCTCGGCCGTCGAAGTGCTTACCAACGACGAACTCGCGCAGACCATCGCCGACCTGAAGGCGGCGGCGCAGGCGTTCGCCAGCAAGTAATTCGGGCGGACCAAACAGAAGCTCCGGAAGGCAGGCGTTCCGGAGCTTTTTTATGACATGCCCGCGCTCGGGCTAAGTTTTGGACAGCGAACGCGCAATCGCCTGCAGTCGACGAGCAATGGGTGTCACCGTCTGCTTGTTCGCGCCAAGCTCAAGCGCCACCGTGCCGGCCTCCACCGCCACGCCCAGCAGCTCGTCGACGATGCGGGCAGCCTGGTCGCGATCTAGGCGGTAATAGTCCGCCAGCCGCAGAAGATCTTCCCGCGTGGGGTCCAGCGACGCACCGCCTGCGAAGCTCGCCGTGTGATGGCCGCCGGGGCCATCCATATAGGTCAGATCGAAGGCCGGCGACAGCTGCCACTGGCCATGTCCGTCCAGCATGAAAGCGAAGTTCTTGGAATGGTCGTCGCGCACGCTCATCGCGGCATTGAAGACGGCGCGTCGATAAGCCTGCTCATAGGACGCATTCGGCATTGAAAGCGCCTGCATGATTTCAGCCACGTTCGCATAATCGAGACCCGGCTCCCGATGCGAGAAATGGATCAGGCCACCCAGCGAGTGGCAGAAAACCCTTCCGCCCGGTGTGCGGTCGAAGCGGCGCGTGGCGAAGGCAGGCTTGCCATGGATGTCCAACCGCATGCTGTCCATCACCTGCAAGCCTGCTGCGCGGGCGCCATGCATGTAGGCGAGTTCGAGAACGGGCGCATCCGCCGGCTCGTTCCGCGCGGCGAACTTGATCAGCCAGGAGCTGTATCCGTGCTTCGCAACTCCCGCGGTCACGCGCGCGTGTCGATGGTCGTCCGACAGATCCACCATCACCTTGGGACGGGCACCTTGAGGAGAACTGCCCGCTCTGAGCAGTTCGTCCGAAACATCGTCCAGATGTCCTTCGATGCTGGCCTCGACACCGCGACCCAACAGGTCGAGCGACATCTCCTCGCCATGCTCGTCGTCGATCGCCGGACGGAAGCTCAGCGAGCCCCAGGCACGATGCCCCAGGTAGGCGAGGCGAACGGCGGGGGAAATGTATTCGGGCTTGATCGCCAGCCGCGCCAGCGCCTTGTCCAGCAGATAGAGGCCCCATCCATCTGGCAGCGCGTCGTTGAGCATGCCCGGCAAGCCGCGATATTCCGCCGGCAGGTCGCTGGCGTTGCGGCTGGACCAGACCCCTCCGTGCAAGGGCAGCATGAAAGGCGAAAGCTCCAGCCGGCGCGCGCGCGCTTCGTCGCTCCATTCGAAGAATCCGGCCCTGGCATGCGTCTCGTAGTTGAGACGACCGATCAGAACGGGCTCCGGCAGATGTTCGGTCCAGACTTCGAGCTGGTGGTTCTTCGCCTTGAGCCAGGCCTCCGAAAAGCTCACGGCCGGCCCTCCAGCGTCGATCGCACGCGTCTGGCCTTCAGCGCATTCGTCGCCGACAACTCCAGATATCGCTCCTGCGCACGGAGCGTGGGGAAATGCGGTGACTCCAGCATGCGCAGGAAGTCCACGCCATGGCCGAGCGCGAGCAACAGGCGGAGCAGGCTTTCGTAAGCGACCGGGTCGCCCTTCTCCACCGACTTGACCGTTTGCACGGACACCCCGGCCCGCTCGGCGAGATCCGCCTGGCGCCAGGAGAACGCCATGCGCTGACGACGCAGGCGGGCGCCGACCTCCTGGGGGAAATCCGACAAGGAAGGCGGTTTACGCTGCTGCCCGGAAACCAGTTCGCGTAGATTTTTCATGCACTTAGCTTATCATTTCTCCTAAAGTATGTCCATGGATACCTTATTTAAGGTATCCATGGACATACTTTAATATAGGCGAAGGATCCGCCACGTCTCGTCAAGGCGCCGCGGCGAGCACCGGTCCGGCTGCTGTTTCCGGCACCCGCATGCAAAAAGGCCCGCATCGCGCGGGCCTCTTCGTAATGCACCGTCTGACAGCCTCGCTCAAAGCCTCGCGGACGGCCCGCCCTCGGCCAGGCGCAGCTCCTTGGGCAAGGCGAAGGTGATGGTTTCCGCTTCGCCATCCAGCTCGCGCACTTCGCCGGCGCCCCACGACTGCAGGCGGGCGATCACGTCGCGTACCAGCTTCTCCGGGGCGGAGGCGCCGGCGGTGAGGCCGATGTGCTGCACGCCGTCCAGCCATTCGCGCTGGATGTGTTCGGCGCCGTCGATCAGGAAGGAGCGCACGCCCTGCTTCTCGGCCAGCTCGCGCAGGCGGTTGGAGTTGGAGCTGTTGACCGAGCCGACCACCAGCATCAGGTCGACTGCGTCGGCGAGGCGGCGCACGGCGTCCTGGCGGTTCTGCGTGGCGTAGCAGATGTCGTCCTTGCGCGGGCCTTCGATGTCGGAGAACTTTTCGCGCAGGGTGGCGATGATCGCCTTGGTGTCGTCCACCGACAGCGTGGTCTGGGTGACGTAGGACAGCTCATGCGGAAAGCGCGGCTCCAGCTTCGCCACGCAGTCGACCGATTCGACCAGCAGGATCTCGCCGGTGTTGGCGGGATTCCACTGCCCCATCGTGCCCTCCACTTCCGGATGCCCGGCATGGCCGATCAGCACCACGCTGCGCCCGGTGCGGCCCAGCCGCGCCACTTCCATATGCACCTTGGTCACCAGCGGACAGGTGGCGTCGAACACGTTGAGGCGGCGGCTGTCTGCCTCCTCGCGTACGGCCTTGGACACGCCGTGTGCGCTGAAGATCACGGTGGCGCCGTCGGGCACTTCGTGCAGCTCCTCGACGAACACCGCGCCGCTGGCGCGCAGCTTGTCCACCACGTAGCGGTTGTGCACCACTTCGTGGCGCACGTAGATGGGCGCGCCGTAGGCCTCCAGCGCGCGCTCGACGATGGCGATGGCGCGGTCGACGCCGGCGCAGAATCCACGGGGGTTGGCGAGAAGAATGTCCAAGAAAACCTCGACTGTCGCTGGCCGGCGCTTGGGCGGCGCCGGGAACGAAATTATCTCACGCCCCCGGCCTGCTTGCCGGTGAACAGGCCAAAGACGATCAGCAGCACGGCGCCGACGGTGATGCCGCAGTCGGCGATGTTGAACACGGGGTAGTACCAGTCCTGGTAGTGGACCTGGATGAAGTCGGTCACCTGGGCCGCGTGCAGGCGGTCGATCAGGTTGCCCAGCGCGCCGCCGATGATCAGGCTCAGCGGCAGCGCGCTGCGCCAGTCGGCCCGCGCGGTGCGCTTGAGCCACACCAGCAGCGCGCCGCTGATCAGCACGGCCAGGCCGACGAAGAACCAGCGCTGCCAGCCGGCGCTGTCGGCCAGGAAGCTGAAGGCGGCGCCGGTATTGAAGGCCAGGGTCCAGTTGAGGAAACCGGGGACGATCACGTGCTGCACGCCGGCCGGCGGCAGCGCGGACAGCGCCCACCACTTGCTCGCCTGGTCGAGCACGATCACCAGGGCGGACAGCCACAGCCAGGACAGGGCGTTGGATTGCTTGCTCATACATCTTCTATTCGGAGGGGGCCAAACCGAACGGCCGGCTCGCGCCGGCCGTTCGCGTCTTAGAACCAGCGGCGGTCTTCGCCCGGACCGTCGACGTTGCCGACGCAACGTCCGCACAGCTCCGGATGCTCGGCGTGCTGACCGACGTCGTCGCGGCGATGCCAGCAGCGCACGCACTTGACGGCATCGCTGACGGTGGCGGAGACCCACACGTCCGCGCCCTCCAGCTCCGACAGCACGGCCGTGTCCGGCTGGCCGCCGGCCACGTCCAGGCGCACGTCCGAAGTGATGAAGAAGAAGCGCAGCTCATCGGCCGCCGGCGCGTAGCGGCTGACCAGGGCCGGGTCGGCATGGATCGCCAGCTTCGCTTCCAGCGAGGCGCCGATCTGCTCGGCCTTGCGCATGCCTTCGAGCACGCGCGAGGCGGTGTCGCGGATCGCCAGCAGATCGGACCAGTAACGGCGCTGCTCCGGCGAACCCTGGGCGGCGGCCAGGCCGTCGTACCAGGTTTCGAACAGCACGCTCTCGCTGCGCTGGCCCGGCAGCGCCTGCCAGATTTCCTCGGCGGTGAAGCTCAGCACCGGCGCCAGCCAGCGCACCAGCGCCTCGGCGATGCGGTACATCGCGCTCTGCGCGCTGCGCCGGCCGCGGCTGTCGGTCGGCATGGTGTAGAGGCGGTCCTTGGTGATGTCCAGGTACAGCGCGCCCAGCTCGGTGGTGCAGAAGTTCTGCACGCGCTGGACGATCTCCGGGAAATCGTAGCGGTCGTAGGCCGCCGTCACCGCCTGCTGCGTGTCGTAGGCCTGCTGGATCGCCCACTGGTCCAGCAGCAGGCAGTCTTCCACCGGCAACAGGTCCTTCGCCGGATCGAAGCCGTCCAGGTTGCCCAGCAGGAAGCGCGCCGTATTGCGGATGCGGCGGTACATGTCGGAGACGCGCTTCAGGATCTCGTCCGACAGCGACATCTCGTTGCGGTAATCGGTGGAGCAGATCCACAGGCGCAGGATGTCCGCGCCCAGGTTCTTCATGATGTCCTGCGGCTCGATGCCGTTGCCCAGCGACTTGGACATCTTGCGGCCCTGCGCATCCACGGTGAAGCCGTGGGTGAGCACGTCGTCGTAGGGCGCGCGGCCATGGATGGCGGCCGAGGTGAGCAGCGAGGACTGGAACCAGCCGCGATGCTGGTCCGAGCCTTCCAGGTACATCACCTTGTACGACGCGGCATTGCCCTGCTGCAGTTCCGGACGCTGGCCGAGCACGGTGAAATGCGTGACGCCGGAATCGAACCACACGTCCAGCACGTCGTTGACCTTCTCGTAGTCCTTGGCCTCATCGCCGAGCAGCTCGGCCGGATCGAGCGCGTACCACGCGTCGATGCTGCCCTGTTCGACGTGCCGGGCCACTTGCTCCAGCAGCTCGACCGAACGCGGATGCGGCTCCTGCGTGCCCTTGTGCACGAACAGCGCGATCGGCACGCCCCAGGTGCGCTGGCGCGAGATGCACCAGTCCGGACGGTCGCCGACCATGCCGGCGATGCGCTCCTCGCCCCAGCCCGGCACCCAGCGCACCTGGCGGATCGAATCCATCGCCGCCTTGCGCAGGCCGGCCTGCTCCATGCTGATGAACCACTGCGGGGTGGCGCGGAAGATCACCGGCGTCTTGTGGCGCCAGCAATGCGGATAGCTGTGCTCGATCTTGTGGTGGGCCAGCAGCATGCCGCGGCCGCGCAGCATCTCGACGATGCTGTCGTTGGCCTTCCACAGATGCGTGCCGGCCAGGGTCAAGTCACCGGCCGGCGGCGTGTCCGCGCGATAGGTGCCGCGCGGCTCCACGTAGTTGAGCGTCTCGATGCCGTACTTGCGCGAGACCACGAAGTCTTCCACGCCGTGGTCGGGCGAGGTGTGCACCGCGCCGGTGCCGTCCTCGGCCGACACGTGCTCGCCCAGCAGCACGGGGATCTTGCGGTCGTAGAACGGGTGCTGCAGCAGCACGCCTTCCAGCGCCTGGCCGGCGACGTGGCCGAGCACCGCCGGATGCTCCACGCCGTAGCGGTGCGAAGCCTTCTCCACCAGCGCGGAAGCCAGTACCAGCAGCACGCGGCGGCCGTCGCGCGCGGGGCCTTCGACCAGCGCGTATTCGAGCTCCGCGCCCATCGACACCGCCTGGCTTTCCGGCAGCGTCCACGGCGTGGTGGTCCAGATCGGGATGGCGACGATGGCGTCGCCCGCGTCCACGCCGAACTTCGCGGCCAGCGCCTTCGGATCGAGCGCGTCGTATGCGACGTCGACCGCCGGCGAAACCTTGTCGGCGTATTCGATCTCCGCCTCGGCCAGCGCCGAGCCGCAATCGAAGCACCAGTACACCGGCTTGAAGCCGCGCATCACGTGGCCGTTGTCGACGATGCGCGCCAGCGCGCGCAGCATGTCGGCCTCGAACTTGAAGTCCATGGTGCGATAGGGGCGTTCCCAGTCGCCGAGCACGCCCAGCCGCTTGAAGTCGGTGCGCTGCAGGTCGATCTGGGCTTGCGCGTATTCGCGGCACTTCTGGCGGAAGGCCACGGCGTCGAGCTTGTCGCCGGCCTTGCCATGCTTCTTCTCCACCGCGATCTCGATCGGCAGGCCATGGCAGTCCCAGCCCGGCACGTAGGGCGAGCGGAAGCCGGCCAGCAGGCGCGACTTCACCACCACGTCCTTGAGCACCTTGTTCACCGCATGGCCCAGGTGGATCACGCCGTTGGCGTACGGCGGGCCGTCGTGCAGCACGAATACCTTGTCGCGGCCGGAAGTGCGCTCTTGAATCTGCGCGTAGCGGCCGATCTTCTCCCACTGCGCCAGCCACTGCGGCTCGCGCTTGGGCAGGTCGCCGCGCATCGGGAAATCCGTCTGCGGCAGGTTGATGGTGTGCTTGTAATCCTGGGTCATTGCTCGGATGCCATCGGGGTTGTCGGGCGCGGCCCTGGTGCCGTCGCCGTCGGGTGTACTGCCGGCCTGAACGCGCCGGACGAAAACCGGAAACCTATTTCATGCCTCGGCCAGCCGCGGATTCATGCCGAGCACCTCGCGCGCCATGCGGGCGTCGCGGCGGATCTGCTCGGTGAGCGCGTCCAGGCCGTCGAACTTCAGCTCGTCGCGCAGCTTGGCGACGAATTCCACCGCCATGCGCTGGCCGTAGAGATCGCCTTCGAAATCGAACAGGTGCACTTCCAGCAGCGGCTGCGTCACTTCGTTCACGGTCGGACGGATGCCGAGGCTCGCCACGCCCGGCCAGGCGCATTCGCCTTCGCCCAGGCCGACGCGCACGGCGAAGATGCCCTGCACCGGCGGCACGCGATCGCGCAGGTGGATATTGGCGGTGGGGAAACCCAGTTCGCGGCCGAGCTGGTTGCCGTATTCCACCTTGCCTTCGATCACGAACGGGCGACCGAGCAGCGGCGCGGCGCCGGAGAATTCGCCAGCGGCCAGCAGCATGCGCACGCGGGTGGCGGAGACGCGCGCGCCGTCCAGCAGCACCGGCGGCATCACGCGGGCGGCGAAGCCCAGTTCCGCGCCCATCTGTTCAAGCAGCGCGACGTCACCGCCGCGCTTGTGGCCGAAACGGAAATCGCCGCCGACCCACACTTCGCGGGTGGCCAGGCGCTCGACCAGCACGCGGCGCACGAAGTCTTCGGCGGGCATCGAGGTCAGCTCGTGGTTGAAGCGCAGGATCAGCGCTTTGTTCACCCCGGCCGCGTCGAAGCCCAGCAGCTTCTCGCGCACGCTGGACAGCCGCGGCACCGGTTCCTTGGAAAAGAACGCGCGGGGCAAAGGCTCGAAGCTCACCACGACCGGCGTCAGGCCGGTCGCCTGCGCGCGCTCATGCACCTGGGTCAGCAGTGCCTGGTGCCCCCGGTGCAGCCCGTCGAACGCACCGACGGCAACCACGCTACCGCCGGGCGCCAGGCACGGACCGGCGATATCCCTGGAAAGTCTTGTCATCGCCCGAGTATAGCCGTGGAACCGCAGCCTGCGGCGGCGCATCAAACGCCGCGCAGTTCACGCAGGCGGAAGCCTGCCGCGAACAGCGTGGCGAGGTAGGCGCCACCACCCGCGCAGACCAGCGCAGCCAGATGCCAGACGCGGGTCCACTTGTTCGCCTCGGTCCAATCCGGCCACAGCCACAGCCCTGCCAGCAGCACCACGATCATCACCGCACAGGCCAGCGCCAGCCGCCCCAGATGGCGCATCCAGCCCGGCTGCCGCTGATAAACCCCGGCCTTGCGCAGCCAGTGCCAGAGCAGTCCCAGATTGATATAGCTCGCTGCTGCGCTGGCGGCGCCCAGTGCCATATGCAGGCCGGGGATCTTGGCCAGGCCTTCGAGCAGGGGCCCGTGCTTGACGTCGGCCGGCGCCCACAGCGTGAACAGCACGGCGAGAAACAGCACGTTCAACACCATATTGGCGATCAGCGAGGCCACGCCGGCGCGCACCGGCGTACGGGTGTCCTGGCGGGCATAGAAGGCCGGCAGCACCACCTTGACCAGGGCGAACGCCGGCAGGCCGAAGCTCAGCGCGGAAATCGACAGCATCGCCATGCGCGTATCGAACGGGGTGAAGCGGCCATGCTGGAACAGCGTGGCGACCAGCGGCTCGGCCAGCAGCATCAGCGCGAACATCGCCGGCACCGCGATCAGCAGGGTGATGCGCAGGCCCCAGTCCAGCGCCTTGGAAAAACCCTCGCTGTCGGTGGCCACGTGATGGCGCGACAGCGACGGCAGGATCACCGTGCCCAGCGCCACGCCGAACACGCCCAGCGGCAATTCGAGGAAGCGGTCCGCCTGCGACAGCCAGCTCTGCGAGCCGATGTACAGCAGCGAGGCGATCACCGTATCCAGCAGCAGGTTGATCTGCGCCACCGAGGAGCCGAACAGGGTCGGCACCATCAGCTTGAGGATGCGGCGCACGTCCGGATGGCTCCAGCCCCAGCGCGGCAGGGCAAGCAGATTGAGCTGGCGCAGCGCCGGCAGCTGGAACAGCAGCTGCAGGATGCCCGCCGCCAGGATCGCCCAGCCCATCGCCATGATCGGCGTATGCAGCCGCGGCGCCAGCCACAGCGCGCCGGCGATCATGCACAGGTTGAGGATCACCGGCGTCAGCGCCGGCAGGCCGAAGCGGTGGAAGCTGTTGAGCGCCCCGCCCGACAGCGCGGTCAGCGAAACGAACAGCAGGAACGGAAAGGTCAGGCGCAGCAGGTTCACCGTGAGGGCGAACTTCTCCGGCGTCTCGATCGCGCCCGGCGAAAACAGCATGGTGACCTGCGGCGCGAAGATCACGCCCAGCGCCGTGATCAGCATCAGCACGCCGCCGAGGGTGCCGGAGACCCGCGACATCAGCGTCTTCAGCTCCTCGTGGCTGCGTTTCTCCTTCACCTCGGTGAAGACCGGCACGAAGGCGGTCGAAAACGAACCCTCGGCGAACAGCCTGCGCATGAAGTTGGGGATGCGGAAGGCCACCCAGAACGCGTCGGTGGCCGCATTGGCGCCGAAGGCCGCGTTGATCGACATATCCCGGACCAGCCCGAGCACGCGCGAAATCATGGTCATGCTGCTGAACGACAGCAGCCCTCGGAACATGCTCGGTGACTTCATGCGCGCGCCGGTACCTTTCTTGTCATGGGATGGATGCCCGGCCCCGCGCCCCGGGCGGCAGGCCGGCAAAGCGCATAGTTTGACAGCCGCTACAGGCCAGAAGACAGCGCAGGTGTGGCAAAATCCCGGCTCTGTTCACGGGAATGCCCGACCGCCCCGCCCGCCAGCCCCGTCCATGTGGGCCGCGGCGCGGCTAAGCTGTTGACGCAACGGCTCATTACCGTCATAATCACCGCCTTTTTCCAACCCACTAAAGCGATTCCGGAGTTCTACCTTGGCCAACATCAAGTCCGCGAAGAAGCGCGCGCGCCAGTCTGAGCAGCGCCGCCTGCGCAACGTCAGCGCCCGTTCCATGGTGCGCACCGCCCTCAAGAAGGTCACCAAGGCCATTGAGGCCAAGGACAAGGCTGCCGCCGTCGAGGCGTTCGCTATCGCCCAGCCGGTGATGGATCGCTACGCCGCCCGCGGCCTGATCCACAAGAACAAGGCCGCTCGCCACAAGAGCCGCCTGAACGCGAAGATCCACGAACTGGCGTAAGCCAGCTTTACTTACGCGATTCGGGTTGGCGAAAAGGCCGGCGGAAGCCGGCCTTTTTGTTGTTTGTAAAGAATCGAGCTGGCGGAAGCCGGCCTTTTTGTTTTTGCGCGTTTTGCCGCTTCCTCAGTTTTCAAACTGAAATCCATCTCCCTTTGGGAGAAGGTGGCGGCAGCCGGATGAGGGTTCGGCCGGAGTGCGGCGCCCCACTCCGCCCGTACCCTCACCCCAACCCCTCTCCCGACGGGAGAGGGGCTTCAAGCGCCATCCCTACGCCACCGCCTCGCGCGCCCGCTCCGGCAACGCCAGCCGCTTTTCCTCCGCGTCGTACTCGATCAGCAGCACACCCGAGTCGTGCCGCCCGTTGATGTCCACGAAGCACGCGCCGCCGATAAACGGCTCCAGCGTCATCACCGATTTCAGCGGTGTCGCCACCACCATCTGGAAACCGAAGTTCTCGAAGATATTCATCGCCAGGGCGGTGAACTCGTTGTCGGCCTTGTCGAAGGCTTCGTCGAGCACCACCGGCGCATAGCGCGGAAGATGGCCGTCGTCGCCGCCGAGCTGGTAGCGCAGCGCGGCCGCCAGGCAGGTGGTGGCCAGCTTCTGGCGCTGGCCGCCGGACTTGCCCGCGCCGCTGCGGTAGACCTCGACCTGGCGCCGCGTCTCGGCCTCGATTTCCACGCCGATGAATTCCACATGCAGGCGCACGTCCAGCACTTGCTCGCGCCAGCGGCGCAGCTCGGGGTCCGGCGCGCCCAGCCGTTGCACCAGGCCGCGCAGCACGCCGAACTGTGCCTCGGCGCGCTCGCGGTCCTCGGTCGGGTGCTGCATCAGCACCTCGCGCAGCTGGGCCTGGAAATCGCGCACTTCCTGCAGGCCGCGGTCGCTCACCTCGATCTGCAGCAAGGTGCCGCGGTTGAACGGCACGCGCTCCAGGCTTTCGTTGACTTCTTCCATGCGCTGGCCGATCGACTTGCGCGCCTCGGTCATATGTTTCTGCAGCACCAGCAGGTCCTGCTTGCTCTGGCTCTGCAGCAGTTCGAAGAAGCGTGCTTCGTGCTTGGGCAGGCCATCCAGTTCCAGGCGCCGCAGGCGGGCCAGGAAGCCTTCGGCGGAATCCATGCGCGGGGTGAAGTCCGCGCTGTCCTGCGGCCAGCGGCGGCAGAACGCGCGGAAGCATTCCTCCACCGCCTGCACCAGCCGGTGATCGCGCTCGGCCTGCTCGTCGAGCACCTCGTGCAGCGAGCGTTCCAGCGCGCGGAACTGGCTGTCGATATTGTCCAGCGACAGCAGCGGCTGCAGCGGCAGGCGGGACTGCAAGCCTTCCTGTTGCAGCGGGGTCAACGCGGCGACGCTCGCTCGCATCGCGCAGGCTTCGCGCTGGGTTTCCACAGCGCGGCGCTCGCGTTCCACCGCAATGCGCTCGGCGGCCGTTTCCTCGAAGGCCTTGGCGGCTTGCTGGCGCGCCGCGCGCTCGGCATCCAGGCGGCGGCCGAGTTCGTTGAGTCCTTCGTCGCCTTCGTTCAATTGCCGCAGCTGGTCCTCGATATCGCCCAGGCGCTGCAGCTTGGGCGCGATATCGATCTCTTCCCATTCGATGCCGGTGAACGCGGCGGCGGCGACGCGGCGGTCGCCCTCGCGCTCGCGCTGCGCCTTCAGTGCGGCCAGCGCGTCGCCGGTACGCACGAGGGACTGCGCCAGCTCCCGGCCTTCCTGCTCGAACAGCACCAGCTTGTCGCGATTGTCGAAGCCCAGCACCCAATGGCGGCGGTCATCGACGGCGCGGCGGTCGTCCTTCTCGTAGCGGTCACCCGGATGCTTGACCTGGCCTTCGCGGGTGATCGCGCGATCGGCCTGGCGCAGCGCCGCGGCGTTGTCCACGCAGGCATAGTCGAAGCGCCGCGCCAGCTCGGCCTGCAGCCAGGGGCGATGCGCGTGGTCGCGCAATTCCAGCCGATGCACCAGCGAACGCCCATCCGGCTTGCGCTGGCCGAAGGCTTCCACGCGGCCGACACGGTAGTACACCAGCTTGCCGCCCAGGTGGGTCTTGTTGATCCACGCCGCCACCGCCGCGTACTGCGACTCGTCGACCAGCAGCGACAGCGCGAAGCCGTGCAGCACGCGTTCGACCGCGCCGCGCCAGGGGGCGAATTCGTCTTTTACCTGCAGCAGCTCGCCGACGAACGGCACGGCGTTGTCGGACCAGCCCAGCTCCTGGCACAGCCGCGCGCGCATGGCCTGGACCGGCGCCGGAATATTGGACGGATGCTTCTGCAGCGCATCGATTTCCGCGCGCACGGTGGCGAAGCGCTGCGCGGCCTGGCCGCTGTCGCGCTTGATCGCGTCCATCTGTTCTTCCAGCGCGCCGCCCTGGCTGTGCACGCCACTGACCAGCTCGCGCGCCTGCCCGGCCAGCTCGGCCAGCGCCCGCGCGGTGCCCGGCAGGGTCCAGCCCAGCTCGCGGCAGGCACTGTCCAGCTTGTCGCGGCGGCGCAGGCGCTCGTCGCGTTCGCGCTGCACCTGGCCGCGTTCGCGTTCGAGCTGATCGACCGCGTCGCCACCCTGCTCGCGGCGCTGGCGCTGCATATCGGCCAGGCGCCGGTCGTGGTTCTCCAGCCCCTGCTTGCGCTGCGCCTGCTCGCCCTCCAGGCCCTGTGCCAGCACCTCGAGCTCGGCGCGGCGGTCGTCCAGCAGCCGCAGGCGGCGCTGCTCGCGGAACAGGTCCACACCTTGCTGCTGCTCGCGCAGCGCACTGGTCTGGCGGCGCAGCGCCTGCAGCTCGTCGTGGGACTGGCGCGCCGGCGCCAGGGTCTGCACCTGCTCGCGCGCGATCACCACCGCCTTGTGTGCCGCATCGAGTTCGGCGAAATCCGCCACCAGGCGGTCCGCCGCGGTGAAGGTTTGCGGTTCCTCCAGCATGAAGCCGCGCAGGAAATGATTGAGGTCGCCCAGGTTTTTGGCCGACTGCGTCTTGTGCAGCAGCTTCAGCGCCATGTCGTTGTGGATGCCGAGCAGGCGGCGGAAGCGCTCCGCATAGCCGGCGAAGGCGTCGAAGTGATGCACCTCGTCGCCCAGCCTGGCCTTGAGGCGGCGCAGGTCCAGGTCGAAACCGTCCATGTCCCTGGCAACGTCGAAGCCGCGCTCGGTGACCATGTAGTGCTTGCGCACGTCGGCCGCCGCCGAGCCGTTGCCGGCGATCCAGAACAGGCGGATCAGCGAGACCGACTCGCCCAGCGCATTGCGGTACTCCAGCGCCAGCGCGGACCAGGTCGTGCCCTTGCGCAGGTACTGGGTGGCGATCTCGCCGGAATCGCTGTCGTGCTGATCGGCCCAGGCGCCGCGCACGTACGAGGCGAGGCTGCGGTCGCGCCCGCTGCGGTCCGCTTCGCGCGCGGCAGCGTTGAAGTCGACCAGGCTCGGCGGCACCAGCAACGCGGACATCGCGTCGAGCAGGGTGGACTTGCCCGAGCCGGAGCGGCCGACGAACAGAAAGCCCTTCTCGGCGATCGGGATATCGACCAGGCCGCTGAAGGTGCCCCAGTTGAAGACCTGCAGGCGGCGCATGCGGAATTGTTCGTCGCGCGGGTCCGGCAGGTCGGACAGGAACAGCGAAGGCGCGGCGGGACGGACGGCCTTGGCTTTCGAAGGACGCGCGGCGGGGGCTTCGACGCTTGTCGCCGCCGCAGATGCGGGAAGCGTTGCTGGCTCGACCGGAACGGCCGCCTTGGCGGCTTTCGCCTTGACTAGTGTCGCCTTGGCGACCGGCGCCTTGCCGGCGCCCTTGGCCTTCGCCTTCGGTGTCTTCACCGCTTGCTTGCTGCTCGCTGCGCTCTTCGCCGGCGCCTTGCCCTTACTGCTCATCCGCACCCTCCTGCAGCAGCGTGTCCGCGCCGCGCAGCTCGCGATAGACCTGGGTCAGCGCCTGCACGTCCTCAGCACAGAACAGCAGCTTCAAGGTCGGCGAGACTTCGTAGCGGTCCTCGCTGCCGCGCAGGCGTTCCAGCACGTGGCTCTCGCGCAGCTTGCCGATCGCCGCGGCGACGCGCTTGGCGAAGCCGGCGCGGTCGGTGGAGACATTTTTTTCGTAGACCGACAGCGCATCGATCAAGGCGCCCTCTTCCACCACCGCGCGGCGCCCCTGCGCCTCGCCTTCCAGCAGTTGCTGGCGCAGGTGCAGCAGCAGCACCGTGTCGATGAAGGTCAGCGGCAGCGAGCGCAGCAGCACCGGCGTGTCCAGCTCGCCGGTGTCGGCCTGGCGCACGAAGGCGACGCCGGCTTCGCGGTCGATCACCAGCTGCAGGAACAGCTCGCACAGCTGCGAATGCAGGCTGGCTTCGTAGCGCAGCAGCACCGGCCACAGCGTGGCGTGGCGGCCGGCGTCGATGCTCGGTCCGGCCAGCAGCTGGCACAGCACGCGGCGCACCTCCAGCGGCAAGACGCCGGTGTCGCCTTCGAACAGCGCGCCCTTGGCGGTCGCGTCCACGACAGGCGGCACCATTACGGCCAGCTCGTCGGCTTCATGCAAATTCATGGCGTTTCTCTCCCAGGAACCACACCAGCGGCACGCGCGCGCGACGCCACTGTCCGTCGCCACCCTGCCACGACACTTCTTCCAGCTCGCCCTCGGCCACCACACCGTGGCGCGTGGCCAGCGACAGGTAGCCGATGATGCTGCCCAGGCCCTGTTCGGCCGGGCGCGCGGCGAGCACCTCGCCGATCGACAACTGAGGTTTGTGCTGCAGCAGTTCGTGCAGATCGCGGCGCAGGCCGCGGTAATTGATTTCCGACTGCGCCACCAGCGCGCCGACGCTGTCCAGCGAAATCGCAGCCGCACCGGACAGATCGATGCGCCCGTCGATCCGTGTGTGCCGCGGATCGTGCAGGCGCCATTGCGACTGCGAACGCAGGCGCGCGCCGGTCAGCGGCAGTTCCAGCGGCAGGCGCTGGTGCGCACCGATGTCGTCGCGCAACTGCAGCGCTTCGGCCTGCGCCTGCTTGAGCAGTTGATTCAGGCGGCGCTGTTCCAGATAGCCGCGGCTCTGCACGAAGCCGCGCAGGCTGCGCGCGAAGTGCTGCATCACGTCGTGCACCTGGCCGCCGCGTTCCAGCATCACGCGGGTGAAACTGCGCAGCAGCTGGCGTTCCTCGCGCTGCAGACGGCGGGCGAAGCCGCGCGCGAGCACGGTTTCCATCGCCGCGTCGAGCTGGTTGCTCTGCTCGACGTCGTTGAGCAGTTTCCAGAACGCGCCGAAGCTGCGGCCCGCCTCGCTGCCGGCGATCACGTCGACGCCTTCGAACAGCTTGTCGAGCAGGTCGCCGCGCTGGCCTTCGTCGTCGATGATGCGTTCGCGGAACTCGCGGTTGAGGCGTTCGAAATCCTCGCGCACGCGGCGGAAATCCTCGGCCAGCTCATCGGCGAGCTGGATCACTTCGCGCGTGCGCTCCAGCGCGCGCTGGCCGCCGACGGTGTCGAGCTTGCCGCTCCTTACCCGTTCGATCTCCGCATCCAGGCGCGCGCGTTCGGCCAGCAGGCTGTCCAGGCGCGCGGCGGGATCGGTCTCGGTCTGTTCCGCCAACTGCACCAGCTGCTGGATCACCAGCGAGAGGCGGCTTTCGGTGGCGGCCTGGCGCGGCGAGTGCAGCGCCGCGATAAAGCGCACGGCCTGCGCGGCCTGGGCCGACAGCTCGTATTCCTCTTCGCTCGAACCTTCCGGCAGGCGGCGTTCGAGATAACCCTGCGCCAGCCAGTGCGCCACATAGGCCTGCGCGGTGCGCGGCAGCTCGGTGGGCAGCTCGGAGGCGTTGATGGTGTCCAGGTGATCCTGCAGGCGCTCGTGCAGCGCCGAGGCGGGCAGCCGGCGCTCGCCGTCCTGCAGCAGGGACTGCAGCAGGCCGATCAGTTCAGGCGCGTGGTCGGCGGCCAGCAGCCGCCACAGGGCTAGTTCGCGCAGCCGGCGGTAACCGGCGATGCGGGCTTGCAGCTTCATGCGTGGAGGTGGCTCCTGGCGGCGCGGAACACGGCGTGGCGCGCCGCGCTCAGTCGCGCGGTGCTTCCCCGCGCAGGCGCACGTCGCCCGGCAGCATGTCGCTGCGGCCCGAGTTCGCCTCGCGCTGCGCCTCGAAGAAGCGCTGGATCTGCTGGCACACCGCCAGGGTGTTGTCGCGCGCGATCGCCGAGACCAGGAACCAGGGCTGGCTCCAGCCCAGGCGCTGCACGATGTCCTCGGCCACCGCCTGGCGCTCGTCCTCCGGCAGCATGTCGGCCTTGTTCAGCACCAGCCAGCGCGGGCGGTCGAGCAGCTCGGGGTCGAACTTCTGCAGCTCGTGCTCGATCGCATGCACCTGCTCGACCACGTCGGCGCCGTCGATCGGCGCGATGTCTACCAGATGCAGCAACAGGCGCGTGCGCGCGACGTGGCGCAGGAACTGGATCCCTAAGCCCACGCCTTCGGCGGCGCCCTCGATCAGGCCGGGGATGTCGGCGATCACGAAGCTCTGGTCCGGCCCCAGGCTGACCACGCCCAGGCCCGGATGCAGGGTGGTGAACGGGTAGTCCGCCACGCGCGGCGTGGCGGCCGACACGGCGCGGATGAAGGTGGACTTGCCGGCGTTGGGGAAGCCCAGCAGGCCGACATCGGCCAGCAGCTTCAGCTCCAGCTTCAGCTCGCGCACCTCGCCCGGCGTGCCGGGGGTGGACTTGCGCGGCGCGCGGTTCACCGAGCTCTTGAAATGGATATTGCCCAGACCGCCCTTGCCACCCTGCGCCACCAGCAGGCGCTGGCCGTGGGCGGTGAGGTCGCCGATGATTTCGTCGGTGTCGACATTGGTGACCACGGTGCCGATCGGCACGCGGACCTCGGTGTCGTCGCCACCCTTGCCGTACATGTCGCTGCCCATGCCGTTCTCGCCGCGCTGCGCCTTGAACGCGCGCTGGTGGCGGAAGTCGACCAGGGTGTTGAGGCCTTCGTCGGCCACCAGCCACACCGAGCCGCCGCTGCCGCCGTCGCCGCCGTCGGGACCGCCGAAGGGAATGAATTTTTCGCGACGGAAGCTGATGCATCCGTTGCCGCCGTCACCGGCCAGGACCTTGATGATGGCTTCGTCGACAAATTTCATGGGAAGGGATCGCGAACAGGAAGGGAGACGAGGAACGCACGCGCCACTGCGCATCATATAGGGAACCCGGCCGCGCGCTCTTGGCGCATTCCGATTTCCGTCCTCGTCTTAAAAACAAAAGCCCCGCCGAAGCGGGGCCCTTGCGCTACATCGGCCCGGGCTTAGCCCTGGACGACGTTCACATACTTGCGGTTCTTCTCGCCACGGGTCTTGAACTCGACCGTGCCGTCGACCAGCGCGAACAAGGTGTGGTCGCGGCCGAGGCCCACGCCGGTACCGGGATGGAACTTGGTGCCGCGCTGACGCACGATGATGTTGCCGGCCTCGATGGCCTGGCCACCGTAGATCTTCACGCCGAGATACTTGGGGTTCGAATCGCGACCGTTGCGCGACGAACCTACGCCTTTCTTATGTGCCATGACTGATTACTCCAGATTGGCGGATCAGGCGTTGATGCCCGTGATCTCGACTTCGGTGAAATGCTGACGATGTCCCTGCTGCTTCTTGTGGTGCTTGCGGCGGCGGAACTTGATGATGCGGATCTTGTCGGCGCGGCCATGCTTGCGCACGGTGGCGGAGACAGTGGCGCCGGTCACGGTCGGCGCGCCGACGGTGACGGTCTCGCCCGAACCGACCAGCAGCACTTCGTCGAACTTCACGCTGGCGCCTTCTTCGGCGTTCAGCAGCTCCACGCGCAGGACATCGCCCTGCTGGACGCGGTACTGCTTGCCGCCGGTCTTGATGACTGCATAACTCATGGGATTATCCCTTCTGTCGTTATTCTCTTGGGTGTTCTCGCTTGCGCGAGCCGGCGATCATAACCAAAAAAATCCCTGGGATCAAACCGATAGGGTCCGCCTGGACTCAATTCCCCTTGTTCTGCCTGAGGCGCTCCCGTTCGGCCCTGGCCTCCTCGCGCCGGGCCCTGGCCTCCTCCAGCTCGGCGTAGGCCGCGGTGGCCTGCGCGCTGGCGGCCGCTTCTTGGACGGCGACCTGCCGCTGGGCCAGCTGTTGCTGGGCCATGTCATTGGCGTAATTGAGGTCCAGCGCCAGGTTCGGGGCGTCCGCCGGACGGCGCAGCACCCGGGTGACCTCGTAGGCGCCCTGGCTGCCCTGGGGTGCGCAGATCTGCTCGGACTGCATCACCTCGGCGCCGCTGATCCATTTCGCCCTGGCGGTGTCGGTCAGCACGCAGTGCACGCCGCCTTCGAGCGCCTTCTGGCTGATGAAATACGTCCGTGTGGCGGCGGTGCGGCCCAGATACTCGCCACCGGATTCGATCGTCGCGCCGCCGGGTTCGGTCTGGTAATTCACGTTGATCGCCAGGCCGCATCCGGCCAGCCCCAGCGACGCCACCAGCACCATGCCCAGCTTCGTCCATCTGCCCATGCCCCCGTCTCCTTCGCTCCGAATGAGTGAACCGCAAACTGTTGCGGCGCAGCTTAGGGCCGGGAAACGTGGCTGTGCAGCGGCCGCGGGCGCCCGGAAGGGGCCGCGGTCGACGCTCATTCAGCAAGGTCTTTCGAAAGCTGAACAGGCTTTGGAAGGGAATGAAACAGCGGCGCGGCATCGTCATACGATCCCGCGCTTGCCCGCCGGGGGCGCTTTTTCGTCCCCGGCGGACGCGCCGCTTATTGAGCGGGCGTGGTCGTCTTCGCGTCGGTCGCCGGCTTGGCCGGCGTGGTGGCGGGTTTGGCCGGCGCCTTGGTCGTGGTCTTCGCGGGCGCCTTCTTAGCCGGGGCCTTCTTGGTCGACTTCGACTTGGTGGCCGCCTTCGACTTCGCCTTGCCCGCCGGCGCCGCCTTCTTGGCGGGAACCGCTGCGGCCTCGTCGTCGTCATCCGCAGCGTTGGCACCCGCCAGGTTCGCTGCCGCGGCACCTGCGGCTACGCCGCCGCCCGCCGCAGCATGCTCGGCCGGGCAGCGCCCGCCGGCATCCAGGCTGCCTTTCTGCTTGAGCTCGGCGATCATCTGGTCGCTGCGCTCCTTGCTCCACTGCAGGCCGGCCTGGTTGGCCTCGCCCATGGTGGTCGGCATCTCGGTGATCACCTTCTGGCCGAGGGGCGAGCGGTAGAACTTCAGCATCCCGTCGATTTCGTCGGCGCTGAAATGGCGCTGGTAGATCGGCACCAGCCGCCCGATGAACTGCTGCGTGCCGTTGCTATCCATATAGCCCTGCCAGTAGCTGGACGGGATGCACGGCAGCGACTGCTGCATCACCGTCATGGCCTGGCTGTTCATCTGGCTGAGCATCTTGCCCACCCCCACCACGTCCATCAGCTGGCGCACCTGCTCTTCGCTGGGTTGAGTCGCGGCCGAGGCCGTGCCCATCGATGCCACCAGCGCCAGGGAGAGCCCCCATCCTTTCCACTTGCGCATGTGTACTGGTCTCGCTGTATCGGCCTTGCGGCCAAAACAGCTATTAAGCCAATCCACTTGTTAACACTTTGATGCCACCCCACTTTCAGGGGTCTACCGCAACCACGCACGAACCTGGCCAGGGGTAATAACTGACCTGACGAGTTTGGTATAGTACAGTTTTTCCCCTCCTCCTCACCTCTCCCCGGCGTTCAATGGACACCATCCGCATCCGCGGCGCGCGCACGCACAACCTCAAGAACATCGATCTGGATCTGCCCCGCGATCAGTTGATCGTGATCACCGGCCTGTCCGGTTCCGGCAAATCCTCGCTCGCCTTCGACACCATCTATGCGGAGGGCCAGCGCCGCTACGTCGAATCGCTGTCGGCCTACGCCCGCCAGTTCCTCTCGATGATGGAGAAGCCGGACGTCGACCACATCGAAGGCCTGTCGCCGGCCATCTCGATCGAGCAGAAGTCGACCTCGCACAACCCGCGCTCCACCGTGGGCACCATCACCGAGGTCTACGACTACCTGCGCCTGCTGTACGCCCGCGTCGGCACGCCGCGCTGTCCGGACCACGGCATTCCGCTGGAGGCGCAGACGGTCAGCCAGATGGTCGACGCCACCCTGGCGCTGGATGCGGACAAGCGCTTCATGCTGCTGGCGCCGGTGATCCGCGAGCGCAAGGGCGAGCACGTGCAGGTGTTCGAGCAGATGCGTGCGCAAGGCTTCGTGCGTGCCCGCGTCGACGGCGTGGTGTACGAGCTGGACGCCGTGCCGCCGCTGACCCTGCGCCAGAAGCACACCATCGAAGTGGTGATCGACCGCTTCCGCCCGCGCGACGACATCAAGCAGCGCCTGGCCGAATCGTTCGAAACCGCGCTGCGCCTGGGCGACGGCCTGGTGATCCTGGCCAACATGGACGCCGGGCAGGGAAGCCCAAGTGCCGCGGGCGCAGGACGCGCAGGAGCGGCTGACACGAAGGCGCCGGAGCAGTTGCTCTCCTCGCGTTATTCCTGCCCGGTCTGCGATTACTCGCTGCCGGAGCTGGAACCGCGCCTGTTCTCCTTCAACTCGCCGGTCGGCGCCTGCCCCACCTGCGACGGCCTGGGCGTGACCCAGGTGTTCGATCCGGCGCGCGTGGTCGGCCATCCGGAGCTGCCGCTGTCCGGCGGCGCGATCCGCGGCTGGGACCGCCGCAACGCGCACTATTTCCAGCTGATCATCTCGCTGGCCAACCACTACCGCTTCGATGTCGACACGCCGTGGCAGAAGCTGCCGGCCACGGTGCAGAAGGCCGTGCTGTACGGCAGCGGCAACGACAAGATCCAGTTCCGCTACCTCACTGAGCGCGGCGGCAAGGTCACCCGCGAGCACTCCTTCGAAGGCATCCTACCGAACCTGGAGCGCCGCTATAAGGAAACCGAGTCGCCGGCGGTGCGCGAGGAACTGGCCAAGTACATCGCCGACCATGCCTGCCCCGATTGCCAGGGCCAGCGCCTGAACCGCTCGGCGCGCAACGTGTTCGTCGCCGACCACGCGCTGCCCTCGCTCACCTCGCGCTCGATCGACGACGCGCTCGGCTTCTTCGACACGCTCACCCTCAGCGGCTGGCGCGGCGAGATCGCGGTGAAGATCGTCAAGGAAATCCGCGAGCGCCTGAGCTTCCTCAACGACGTGGGCCTGAACTACCTCACCCTGGACCGCCAGGCCGATTCGCTGTCCGGCGGCGAAGCCCAGCGCATCCGCCTGGCCTCGCAGATCGGCGCCGGCCTGGTCGGCGTGATGTACGTGCTGGACGAGCCGTCGATCGGCCTGCACCAGCGCGACAACGAACGCCTGCTCGGCACCCTCACCCGCCTGCGCGACCTCGGCAATACCGTGATCGTGGTCGAGCACGACGAGGACGCCATCCGCATGGCCGACCACGTGCTGGACATCGGCCCCGGTGCCGGCGTGCACGGCGGCGAGATCGTGGCGCAGGGCACGCTGAAGGACATCCTCGCTTCCAAGCGTTCGGTCACCGGCCAATACCTGTCCGGCCGGCGCGCGATCGAGGTGCCGAAGGAGCGGCGCGAGCAGCAGGACCAGGAGTCCTGGCTGCATCTGCGCGGCGCCAACGGCAACAACCTCAAGAACGTGGACCTGGCCATTCCGGCCGGCCTGTTCACTTGCGTCACCGGGGTCTCCGGCTCGGGCAAGTCGACCCTGATCAACGACACGCTGTTCCGCCTCGCCGCCGCCGAACTCAACGGCGCCAGCGAGCAGCCGGCCGCGCACAAGTCGGTCGAGGGCCTGGAGCTGTTCGACAAGGTGGTCGACATCGACCAGTCGCCGATCGGCCGCACGCCGCGTTCGAACCCGGCCACCTATACCGGCCTGTTCACTCCGCTGCGCGAGCTGTACGCGCAGGTGCCGGAAGCGCGCTCGCGCGGCTACACCGCCGGCCGCTTCAGCTTCAACGTGCGCGGCGGCCGCTGCGAGGCCTGCGAAGGCGACGGCATGATCAAGGTGGAGATGCACTTCCTGCCGGACGTGTACGTGCCCTGCGACGTCTGCCACGGCAAGCGCTACAACCGCGAAACGCTGGAAATCACCTACAAGGGCCACACCATTGCCGACGTGCTCGGCATGACCGTGGAAGACGCGCTGAAGCTGTTCGAGAACGTGCCGACCATCGCGCGCAAGCTGGAAACTCTGCGTGCGGTCGGGCTGGATTACATCAAGCTCGGGCAGAGCGCGACCACTCTTTCCGGCGGCGAAGCGCAGCGCGTGAAGCTGTCCAAGGAGCTGTCCAAGCGCGATACCGGCCGCACCTTGTACATCCTGGACGAACCGACCACCGGCCTGCATTTCCACGATATCGAGCAGTTGCTCGACGTGCTGCACCAGCTGGTCGACCAGGGCAATACGGTGGTGGTGATCGAGCACAACCTCGACGTGATCAAGACCGCCGACTGGATCGTCGACCTCGGCCCCGAAGGCGGCGCCGGCGGCGGCCGCATCCTGGTCGCCGGTACGCCGGAGACGGTGGCCGAGACCGCCGCTTCGCACACCGGCCGCTTCCTCGCGCCGCATCTGGGCCTGGTGCCGGCGAAGGCGCCGAAGAACGAGACGCCGAAGAGCAGTCCGTCGAAGGCCAGTACACAAAAGAGCAGCGCGCAGAAAAACAGCGGCAGCAGCAAGACCGCACGGAAAAAGATCGCATGAGTTCCAGCACCACCGATTCACCCTCCGCCGCAGCCGCGGCGGAGCTGCACCCGCTGTTCACCGCCTCGCTCGGCGTGCGCTGGCGCGATCTCGACGCCTTCAACCACGTCAACAACTCCAACTACCTCACCTATCTGGAGGAGGCGCGGCTGCAGTGGCTCAAGCACGTGCCCGGGCCGTGGTTCGACGAGCAGTCGATGCCGGTGCTGGCGGCGAGCGAGATCAACTATCGCTTTCCGATCGAATGGCCGGCGCAGTTGAATGTCGAGCTGTTCTGCCTGCGCCTGGGCAATAGTTCGATGACGATCGGCCATCGCATCGTCGATGCCGAACAGCCCGAGAAGCTGTACAGCGACGGGCATGTGGTGATGGTCTGGATGAACCCGCACACCGGCAAGCCGGTACCGCTGCCGCAGGCGATCCGCGACGCGGCTGAGCAGGCCTGAAGCACAACAATTTGGAATCCTTCTCCCTCCGGGAGCACGCGGGGAGGGCACAGGGATGTGCCCGGCTGTGAGGAGCGAGGAAGGTGGCGGCAGCCGGATGAGGGTACGGGCGGAGTGGTGCACTCCACTCCGCCCGTACCCTCACCCCAACCCCTCTCCCAATGGGAGAGGGGCTTTGCGACACTGATCGGATTGCATCCACGGAATCCGCCCCGCATGCCCACGCCCACCGCCCTCCCCCGCGTCGCCATCATCGGCTGCGGCGGCACCATCGCCTCGCTGGGCACCTCCAGCACCGACCTGATGGACTACCCGGAGCACGGCAGCAAGCTGGACGTCGCGCAGATCCTGGCGCGCGTGCCGGAAATCGCTGGCGTCGCCGAGGCCGTGCCGGTGCCGTTCCGCTCGGTGGGCAGCAACAACCTCACCATGACCGACTGGTTCGAGCTGCGCGCCACCCTGCGGCGCTTGTCGCGCGAGCAGCCGGAACTCGCAGGTTTCGTGATCCTGCATGGCACGGCCACGCTGGAAGAGACTGCGTTCTTCCTCAACCTCACGCTGGATATCCCGCAGACCGTGGTGCTGACCGGTTCACAGCGGCCGCTCAGCGCGGTGAGTTCGGATGCGCCGGCGAACCTGCTCGGCGCGATCCGCGTGGCGGGCGATGCCGAGGCGTGCGGGCGCGGCGTGCTGGTGGTGTTCAACGATGGCATCTATCCGGCGCGCGACGTGATCAAGGTATCCACCTTGCGGCTGGATACGTTTCGCTCGATGGACCACGGCGTGCTCGGCAGCGTCGATCCCGACCGCATCCGCTATCGCCGCCGCCCCGAAGGCCGCCACGCGCCGGACGCGGCGTTCGCTGCCTTGCCGGACGATGCGCGGCCGCCGCGCGTGGACATTGCCTATTCCTACGTCGGCGCCGACGACACCATGATCGAAGCTGCGCTGGCCAAGGGCGCGCAGGGCATCGTCTCCGCCGGCCTGGCCCCGGGCCTGGTCACCCAGGCCGAACGCGTGGCGCTGGAAGCGGCCATCGCCCGCGGCATCGCCGTGGTGCAGTGCACCCGCTCGCCGCTGGGCAGCGTGGCGCAGCGGCGTTATCTGCGCGAGGCGGGCTGGATCGCCGGCGAGGATTTCAGCCCGCAGAAGGCGCGCATCCTGCTCGCGCTGAGCCTGACGCAGACGCGCGAGCTGGCCGCGCTGCGCGACTATTTCGCCACGCACTGAGCTGGCTTGAACGCAGCACGTTCGCTCCGGGGTTAACCCGCCGGCGACGGCGGATGCCGCATCTTCATGCGCGCTGCGTAAGATCGGCGGGGCCCAACGAAAGGAGTTCGCACGTGAGCAAGTTCCCCTTCACCACTCTCGCCCTGGCCTGCGCCACCACCCTGGCCGGCACCGCCGCCGCGGCCACGCCCGAACGCACCGAACTGACCCTGTACCGCAGCGACGACGCCTCGCTGTTCACCGGCGGCGACGGCAGCAACGTGGACGCCGGCTACGCCATGGCACGCGAACCGCGTCGCCTGGACCTGAAACAGGGCGTGCAGGACATCAGCCTCGGCGGCCTGCCGGCCTTCCTGGATACCGAAGCGCTCTCGCTCGACGTCGAAGGCGACGCCGCCAAGGTGCTGTCGCAGCGCCTGCAGCTGGCGCAGGGCCGCGACGCCGCGCTGGGCAGCCTGGTCGGCCAGCCGGTGGAAGTACTCGGCAGCAGCGGCCAGCCGCTGGCCAGCGGCACCCTGCTGCGCGCCGGCAACGGCCTGCTGGTCAGCGACGGCAGCGGCCGCACCAGCCTGATCCGCGACTACGCCGCCGTGCGCGCCAGCGGCCACTTCAACACCGGCTCCAGCCTGGAGCTGCGGGTGGACGCCGCCAAGGCAGGCAATGCACGCGCCACGCTGAGCTACCCCACCGCCGGCCTGGGCTGGCGCGCGGCGTACATCGGCACGCTGTTGCCGGGCGCCGGCTGCAAGCTGCGCTTCGAATCGCGCGCCAGCATCGCCAACCGCAGCGGCCGCGACTGGAACGAAGTGCACCTGACCCTGATCGCCGGCGAGCCGCAGATCACCCGCACGCCCGGCCCGATGCCGGCCGCCGCGCCGATGGCCATGTCGTTCCGCGGCAAGGCGCAGATGGCGGACATGCCGCAGCAGGGTTCGGTCGCCGACTACCGCAGCTACACCCTGCCCGGCGCAGTGAACCTGCCCGACGGCAGCGTCAGCCAGGTGCCGCTGTATGAAACGCGCCAGCTCGATTGCGAACGCACCCTGCTGTACGAAACCGGCGGCCACTGGACGCCGCCGCAGCCGGCGACCAACCGCGACTTCAACACCGGCGGCAGCAATACCGTGACCAGCACGCTGAAGCTGCGCGCGTTCGACAGCCTGCCCGCCGGCAACCTGCGCGTGATGACCGCCGATCGCAACGGCACGCCGCAGTTCATCGGCGAGGGCCGCATCGAAGACACGCCCAAGGGCAGCGACGCCACCATCACCCTGGGCAATGCGTTCGACCTGCGCGCCGAGCGCGAACGCACGCAATTCAAGCTGGACAAAGCCGGCCGCTCGATGGACGAGGCCTTCCGCATCACCCTCACCAACGCCGGCGATACGGCACGCACGGTGACAGTGCGCGAACACCCGAGCCGCTGGCGCGAATGGACCTTGCAGTCGTCCAGTTCCAAACCTTCGGAACAGAAGCCCGACCTGCTGGAATTCCGCATCGAAGTGCCGGCCGGCGGCAAGGCCACGCTGGACTACGCGGTGCGCTACCGCTGGGCCGAGACCGACCAGCCGCAGCAGTAAGGCCAGCGTTTAAAGCGGCGACAAGGCCCGCGAGTTTGCTACGCTCGCGGGCCTTACTTCTTTGTCCGGGGACGCCGCCATGCTCAACCTCGTCAAGCACGACGCCATTGTCGAGATCAATCTCGCGCGGCCGCCGGTCAATGCGCTGAATATCGAACTGCTGCACGCGATCCAGGCCGCGATCGCCACTGCCCTGCAGGACGGCGCGGCCGGCATCGTGCTGTCCGGCACCACCGGCATGTTCTCCGCCGGCGTGGACGTACCCGCCCTGCTCAGCCAGGACCGCGACGGCGTACGCCGCTTCTGGAGCAGCTTCTTCGCCACCTGCTCCGCCATCGCCATGGCGCCGGTGCCGGTGGTGGCCGCGATCACCGGCCACGCGCCGGCGGGCGGCGCGGTGCTGTCGCTGTTCTGCGATTACCGGGTGATGGCCGAAGGCCCGTACCGCATCGGCTTGAACGAAGTGCAGGTCGGTCTGGTCGTGCCGGACTGCATCCAGCTCGCGCTGCGCCGCGTGGTCGGCACCTATCGCGCCGAGCGGCTGCTGGTGGCCGGCGCGATGATCGATGCGCAGCAGGCGCTGTCCTTCGGCTTCGTCGACGAGCTGACCGGCGTAGACCAGGTCACCACGCGCGCCCTGCACTGGCTCAACGAACTGCTGGCGCTGCCGCCGGGCGCGATGCTGGCCACGCGCCAACTGGCGCGCGCGGATCTGACCGAAGTGTGGGCGGATCCGGAACAGCTGCCGATCGATGTGTTCGTCGACGCGTTCTTCGGCGAGGAGACGCAGGCGGTGCTGCAGCAGCTGGTGGCGCGCCTGAAAAAGAAATAATCGCCACGGCGTAGGTTGGGGTGAGCGCAGCGAACCCCAACGATGCCAAGCGCCTGACGGTGCGATGTTGGGGTTCGCTGCGCTCACCCCAACCTACGCGGTTACGCGGTCTCGACCGGCCGCGCCGGATCGCTGACCCAGCCGCTCCACGACGGCGCGTACAGGCGCGAACCTTCCAGCCCCGCGTGTTCCATCGCCAGCAGGTTGTGGCAGGCGGTGACGCCGGAGCCGCACATGTGCACCACTTGCGCGGGCGCGGTGTGGCCGATCAGTGCGGCGAAATCGCCGCGCAGCAACGCGGCGGACTTGTAGCGTCCCTGCGCATCCAGATTGTCCGAGTAAGGACGATTCAATGCACCGGGCACATGTCCGCCGACGCGGTCGATCGGTTCGACTTCGCCGCGATAGCGCGGCGTGGCGCGCGCATCGATCAGCAACTCCTGCGAGCGCTCGGCGAGCGCACGATGGTCGACGATGTAACGCGATGCGTCGTATCGCAGCGACACCTGGCTCGCCTCGCGCACCACCTCGCCCGGCTCCAACGGCAATCCAGCCGCCTGCCAGGCCTGCAAGCCGCCATCGAGCACTGCCGCCTCGCGGATCCCGACCAGCCGCAGCAGCCACCACAACCGCGCCGCGGCGAGCGCACCACCGGCTGCATCGTAGGCAACGACTTGCAAACCCGAATGCCAACCCCAGCGCGACAGCACCGCGGAAAACGCCGGCTCGGACGGCATCGGATGCCGGCCCAGCCCTTCGCGCTGGCGCGACAGGTCCGACAGGTCGCGATCCAGATGCGCGTACACCGCGCCGGGGATATGCCCCTCGCGATACGCGCGCTCGCCCTTGTCCGGATCGCCGCCGGCCACGGCCAGTTCGAAACGGCAATCGACGATCAGCACTTCGCGCGGCGGCAAGGCAGCCAGCGTCGGCGCATCGATCAAGGTGGTGTATGCAGTCATAGACGCCCCATGCGTTGCAGCAGGTTGACCAGCATCGCGGCCGTCGCGCCCCAGATGCGATGGCCGCCGTGGATGAATTCCACCATCTCGCGGCGATGGCCGCGGAAATCCATGCTGTAGCGGCGCAGATTGGCCGGATCGAGGAAAAAGGCCAAGGGCACCTCGAACACTTCGGCTACTTCCGCCGGCGCCGGATACAGGCTCGCTTCCGATGCGATGCGTGCCACCACCGGCGTGATGCGGTAGCCGCTGATGGTGTCGAAACTATCGAGATAGCCGATCGGCGTGACCAGCCGGCGATCCAGGCCTACCTCTTCCTCGCTCTCGCGCAGCGCGGTGGCCACGGCGTCGGCGTCCTCGGGATCGGTGCGCCCGCCGGGGAATGCCACCTGCCCCGCATGCGCCTGCAGGCTGTCGTTGCGCACGGTCAGCACCAGTCGCGGCTGCACGCCTTCGCGCCAACCCACCAGTACGGCGGCGGGGCGGCGGGGCGCATCGCCGATCAACTCGGCCATCTCGTGGTAGTTCCAGCCTGGCCCATCCGGCGGCTCGGCCAGCGGGCGCACGGCGGAGGCGACCAGCGACAGCGGGTCGCTCATGGCTCCTGCTCCCGCGCCGGCAGCACCTCGCGCATGTAATACAGGCGTTCCGCGTCGCTCATGCCGCGCCAGCGCGCGATCTCGTCGCCGGTGCGCAGGCAGCCCTCGCAATAGCCGCGCTCGTCGAGCCGGCAGATGCCGATGCAGGGGCTCAGGGGTAGTGCGGGGATGGGGGCGGGATCGTTCGGCATGGACCGCACATCTTAGCCGAAGGCCTCTCTCCCCGGGCAGCGAACGCCGCCGCGCCAGGCGCGGCGGCAGCGCTTACTGCTTGATTTCCAGCAGCTCGATCTCGAACACCAGCGCCTCGTTCGGGCCGATGCGCGGCAGGTTGCCGCGTTCGCCGTAGGCCAGCGACGGCGGGATCACCACCCGCCACTTGTCGCCCACGCGCATGCGCTGGATCACGTCCTGCCAGCCGGGGATCACCTTGTTGTTGACGATGAAGCTCACCGGCGAGCCATGCGCCCAGGAGCTGTCGAACTCGGTGCCGTCGATCAGCGTGGCGCGGAAGTTGACGGTGACGGTGCTGTTCTGCGCCGGCTGATCCTTGCCCGTACCTTGCTTGAGCACCTGGTACTGGATGCCCGAAGGCAACTGCACTACGCCAGGCTTCTGCCGGTTCTTGGCGAGGAAATCGGCGCTTTTGCTCGCGTTGGAACTGGCCAGTTGCTCGAACTGCGACTCCGCCTTGTCGTGCATGTGCTTATCGAGGCGGCGCAGCTGTTCGTGCATGTCCTGCATCGGCACGCCGGGGCGGCGCTTGTTGTACGCGTCCTGGATCGCGCGCTGCATCACGGCGATGTCCACCTCGGGGTCGCCGTTGGAGAACTGGCTGCCGATCTGGTAGCCGATCGCATAGGACAGCTTGTTCTTGTCCAAGCCGGCCGCCTGCGCGTCGGCCGCGCTGTCCCGGTTCTGCGCATGCGTGGCCACTGCCGCACCCATCAGCATCGTGAGCATCGCGCCATGGGCCAACCAACGCAGTCGTGTCATGCCTATCCTCCATCGCGGTGCGCGAAGCCCGGACATCGTAAGGGGTTTACGGGCCGCGTGCAGCGGGCCGGCGGGGGTGCCGGCATCACCGGCATGAGAACGCCCGGGGTGGCAAAGGTTCCCGCGGCTACCCCACTGCTACCCACTGCTACCCCAGCGTTACCCCACTGCTACCATTTGCGCTTTCGACCTCCGCTGGGAACCACCATGGCCTATCGCAACCTCGAGATCGGCAACCGCGGCGCGGTGCGCCTGATCAGCGTCAACCGCCCGGACAAGCTCAACGCGCTGAACCGCGACACGCTCAACGAACTGACCCTGGCCTTCGCCCAGGCCGCCCAGGACGACGCCGTGCGTGCGGTAGTGCTGGCCGGCGCCGGCGACAAGGCCTTCGTCGCGGGTGCCGACATCGCCGAGATGAACGGCTACACACCGGTCCAGGCGCAGGGTTTCTCGCGCGCCGGCCAGCGCTTGATGAGTTCCATCGAGCGGCTGGGCAAGCCGGTGATCGCGCGCATCCAGGGCTTCGCCCTCGGCGGCGGCATGGAGCTGGCGATGGCCTGCCATCTGCGCATTGCCAGCGAGAAGGCGCGCTTCGGCCAGCCGGAGATCAATCTCGGCCTGATCCCCGGCTTCGGCGGCACCCAGCGCCTGCTGCGCCTGGCCGGCCGCGGCGCCGCGCTGGAGCTGTGCCTGACCGGCGCGATGATCGGCGCCCAGCGCGCCTACGAGCTAGGCATCGTCAACCGCGTGGTGGCGCCGGAGGCGCTGGACGCAACCGTCGACGCCCTGGCCGACCAGCTCGCCGCTTCCGCACCTTTGGCCGCGGCGGGCATCCTCGACGCCGTGCTGCAGGGCGGCGAGACGGCGCTGGATCAGGGGCTGGAGTTCGAGACGCAGGCGTTTGCGCTGGCGTTTTCCACCGAGGACATGCGCGAAGGAACGACGGCGTTTCTGGAGAAGCGCAAGGCGGAGTTCAAGGGGCGCTGATCCGAAGGGAAACCTGCCGGCGTAGGTTGGGGTGAGCGCAGCGAACCCCAACATCGCGACATCGAGCGTTGCGCATTGTTGGGGTTCGCTGCGCTCACCCCAACCTACGCCGTTCGATCTAGTGTCCCGCGCCCTGGAACTTTTTCTCGCCCGCCGTCACTTCAAGGCGCAGCCGATTCTCCGGCGGCGCCAGCGGACACACCACGTGCGGCGTGATCGCGCACGGCGGGTTCTCGGCCAGATTGAAATCCAGCACCAGCTTGCCGTCCTTCGGCACGTCGGCGTAGAGGAAACGCGCGCCGCCGTAGGTCAGCTTGCCGGCGGTGCGGTCGCTGAACACGAAGAACAAACGGCCGTCTTCCTCCATCGGCGTCAGCGTGTAGCGCTGGCCGTTGCGTTCGAACACCGCCTGCCCCGGCACCGGCTCGTCGTTTTCCGTGCCGACCACGTTGGCGATGCGCAGCGTGTGCGGCGTGGTGAACGCCTGCCACTGCGCTTCGATCTTCCATGACGGATCGACCGGGAAGTACGGGATGCCGGGGAAATCCGTGCGCAGCGGCGCGGCATTGTCCTTTACCCGCAGCCCGCGCTGCTTGCCGCTTTCCACCACGTAGAGATAGCGCTGCGCACCGAGATAGGCGCGCGTCGGCTTGCGTTCGCCATGCGCGCCTTGGGTCAGCATCGGTGCGGCGGTGACGGGACGCTTGTCGATCGTCACCGTAACTCCATCGGTCGTGCGCAGATCCACCGCACCGCTGGCATCCAGATGCAGCACGCCCAGATGCGCCGGTGCGCCCGGCACCTGGAAGCGATTGTCCGCAGCGGCGCCCAGCGTGTTGTCACCCGGCTCCAGCCAACCGGAAGCGATCAGCGTGAGATAGCCGTCCGCCTGCTTCAGCTTAGTCACACGCTCAGCGCGAGCCTGTTCGACTTGCGTGGCATAGCTCGCGTTCTGCGCCTGCGCCGACGCAACCCACAGCGCGACGAACGCCGCGCCTGCGCAAGCGATTGAACGCGCGGCGCTCAATGATGCCCGCCGCGATACTTCTTCTCACCCGCGGTCACCGCCACGTCCAGCCGGTTCTCCGGCGGCGCCAGCGGACAGGTGGCGAACGGCGTGAACGCGCACGGCGGGTTGTAGGCCTTGTTGAAATCCAGCACCACCTTGCCGTCCTTCGGCAAGGCGGCGTAGAGGAAACGCGCGGCGCCGTAGGTCTCCTTGCCGGAGGTGCGGTCGGCCAGCACGAAGAACAATTCGCCGCCCGGCTCTTCCTGGTACGGCAGCAGCTCGAAGGTGTGGCCGTCGCGCTGGAACACCGCCTTGCCCGGTACGTCCACCTTGTCGATGGTGCCGATCACCGAGCCGATCTCCAGCTGGTGCGGCGGATCGAACGGCACCCAGTCGGCGACCACGCGCCAGGACGCGTCGATCGGAAAGTAGTCGATGCCGAGGAAGTCCTTGCGCGTTTCCGCTGCGCTGTCCTTCACCCGCAGCGCCTTGCGGCCATCGCGCTCGATCACGTAGAAGTTGGCGCTGCCGAATGCCACCGTGGTGGGCGTCGCTTCGCCGGCATGCATGTCGTCGACCAGCGTGGCGGTACGCACGGGTTTGCCGTCGACGGTGGCGCCGGCCTTTTCGTCCAGCGCGATCTGCAGCGCGCCATCCTTGCCCAGCGTCACCACGCCAAGCTGCGCGGGGCCGGCCTTCAGCACGATGTCGTTGTCGCTGGCGCTGCCGATGCGGTTGGCGCCTTCGTGCAGCCACTCCAGGCCGATCAGGCTGAGCCAGCCGGTAGGTGAGGTCAAGTTGGCGGTGCGCTTGGCGCGCCACTGCTCGATCTCGTGCTGGTAGTCGCCGCTGGCGGCGGCGGTGGCGGTTTCGGCTTGCACGGTGACAGCTCCAAGGCTCAAGGCGACAACGAGGGCGAACGCAACGCTACGCGACATGGCACGGCCCGCTCGACAAAGGAAGCCCGAGTATGGACGTCTATTTGCCGGACCCGCAAGCGCCCCGCTCAGCGTCCCCGCAGGAACAATTTGTCCAGCTCGGCCAGGCCGAGCTGGGTCCAGGTCGGGCGGCCATGGTTGCACTGCCCCGAGCGCTCGGTGGCTTCCATCTCGCGCAGCAGCGCGTTCATCTCCGGCGGGGTGAGGCGCCGGCCGGCGCGCACCGAGCCGTGGCAGGCCATGGTGGAGAGCAGTTCGTTCTCCAGCTCCTGCAGGCGGCGCGAACTGCCGTGCAGGGCCAGCTCGGCCAGTACGTCGCGGCACAGCTGCGCCACGTCGGCGCCCTCGAGCAGGGCCGGAATGCGCCGCACCACCACGCCGGAGGGACCACTGCGCGACAGCTCCAGGCCCCATTCGGCCAGCGCGTCGGCATGCTCTTCGGCAGCGGCGGCTTCCTTCGCGCTCACCGACACGTTGAGCGGCACCAGCAGCAGCTGCGAGCGCAGATTGCTACAGGCACGCCCGCTCTTGAGCTTCTCGTAGGTGATGCGCTCATGCGCGGCGTGCATGTCGACCAGCACCAGGCCGTGCGCATTCTCGGCAAGGATGTAGATGCCCTTGAGCTGCGCGATGGCGAAGCCCAGCGGCGGCGCTTCGTCGTCCTGCGCCGGCGGCATCGGTGCGTTCGCGGCGTAGGCCGGTTCCGCCATGCGCGATGGCTCGCCGAGCAAGGCCGCGTACTCGCCCAGCGGCGCTTCGCGCACGCCGAGGCTCAGGCGGCTCTGGCTGAACTGGCCGGACCAGGCCGGTGTCGAGGTAACCGGCATGCCCATGGATGCGGCAGCGGCATAGCTCGCCATCGGCGTGGCATCCAAGGTCTCGGCAACGCCGCCGACCTGCCCGGCGCGCGTCTGCGCCAGCGCTTCGTGCAGCGTGCGGAACAGGAAGTCGTGCACCAGGCGCTGCTCGCGGAAACGCACTTCCTGCTTGGCCGGATGCACGTTGACGTCGACGCCGACCGGATCGAGCTCCAGGTACAGCACGAAGGCCGGGTGGCGCCCATGGAACAGCACGTCGGCATAGGCCTGCCGCACTGCATGCGCCACGATGCGATCGCGCACCAGGCGGCCGTTGACGTAGAAGTATTGCGAGTCGGCCTGCGAGCGCGACGCCGTCGGCAAGCCCACCCAGCCGGACAGGTGCAAGCCGGCGGCGGCATGATCGATGCGCAGGCTCTGCGCGGGGAATTCGTCGCCGAGCACTTCGGCCACGCGCTGCAAGGCGGCCTGCTCGTCCTTCGCCGCCTTGAGGATGCGCACCGGCTTGCCGTTGTGGCTGAGGCGGAATTCCACCGAGCCGCGCGCCAGCGCCAGCGACTTCAGCAGGTCATCGATATGCGCGAATTCGGTGCGCTCCGCGCGGAGGAATTTGCGCCGCGCCGGCACGTTGTAGAACAGGTCGCGCACCTCGACGCTGGTGCCTTGCGGATGCTGCGCCGGGCGCGCCGCCTGCAGGCGGCCGCCGTCCACTTCGATGCGGAACGCGGTGTCCTGGCCGCGCGCACGCGAGGTCAGCGCAAAGCGCGCCACCGACGACACCGAGGCCAGCGCCTCGCCACGGAAACCCATGCTGGCCACGTTTTCCAGGTCGTCGAAGCTGCGGATCTTGCTGGTGGCATGCGAGGCCACCGCCAGCGGCAGGTCGTCCGGTTCGATGCCGCCGCCGTCGTCGCGGATGCGGATCAGGCGCTGGCCGCCCTGCTCGATATCGACTTCGATGCGCGTGGCGCCCGCGTCGAGGCTGTTCTCGACCAGCTCCTTCACTACGGAGGAAGGCCGTTCGATCACTTCACCGGCGGCGATCTGGTTGATGAGTTCGGGGGGCAAGGGGCGGATGACAGGCATCGCGCAAGCTTAAGACCTGGACCCCGGTCACGAAAGCGCGAACGCCACCCGATGGGTGGCGTCCGTAAAAACAATATGTTGCAGGGGAACTAGCCGGACTGATCGGCCGGACTGATCAGCCGGACGGAATCGCCAGCACCATGCCTGCGCGCACCGAATCGTTGTTGATGCTGCGGTTGGCGTTCTTCAGCGCGGTGATGCTGACGCCGTACTGCCGCGCGATGCTGCGCAGGCTCTCGCCGGCGGTGACGCGGTGCAGGTCGCGGACGTTGGCATCGGCACGGTCGCTGTCCAGCTTCGCGCTGGCCACCTTCACGTCGCCGGACCTGGCCGAGCCGGTCATCGCCTGCGCCACCGCCTTGTTGGCGGCGGTGGACATACGGTTGTCTGGGCGGTTGTCGGAGTTGTTGTCGCCGTCGTCATCGCCGTTCTTCGGCACCGACACCACCACGCTGCCGTTGCGGCGCCCGGCCTGCGCGGCGAACCACGAACCCGGCGGCGGCGTCGCTTCGAAATAGCTGCGCACGCCGCCCATCACGGCTTCGGCCAGGTGCGACTGGTGCGAGGGATCGCGCAGCTTGCGCTCCTCGTCCGGATTGCTGATGAAGGCGGTCTCGACCAGGATCGAAGGCACGTCCGGCGAGCGCAGCACCACGAAGTTGGCGCGCTCGATGAAGCCGCGATGGGTGGGGCCCAGCCCGCCCAGCGCCTTCAGCACGTTGGTGGCCACGGCCTCGCTGGCCTGCATCGCATAGCCCTGCTGCAGGTCGAGCAGCACGGCGGCGAGGCTGTCGTCCTTGTCGTCCAGCGACACGCCGCCGATCAGGTCGGCGCGGTTTTCGCGGTCGGCCAGCCAGCGGGCCGCCTCGCTGGTCTTGCCGCGCGGCGACAACACCCACACCGAGGAACCCTTGGCGTCGCCGTTGACGAAGGCGTCGGCGTGGACGGAGACGAACAGGTCGGCGTTGTTGCGGCGGGCGATCTCGTAACGCTGCTTCAGCGGGATGAAGAAATCCGCATCGCGCGTCAGCACCGCCTTCATGCCCGGCTGCTTGTTGATCTGCGCGGCCAGCTCGCGCGCCACCGCCAGGGTGACGTTCTTTTCCAGCGTGCCGCCGGGGCCGTGCGCGCCGGGATCCTGGCCGCCGTGGCCGGCGTCGACCGCGACCACCACCTTGCGCTCGCCATTCAGCAGCGCCGCGGCCTGGCGGGTGGAGGCCATGCCGCTCTGGGTGGACTTGACGCTGTTCTTGCCGGACGCGGCGGCCTTGATCGCCACCGGCGCGGGGGCCGGCGCGGCATCGTCGTCGCCGTCGTCCTGGACCGGCGCTGGCGCGGCCTTGCTGGATGCCGCCGCGCCGTTGCCCGGGTAGACGTCCACCACCAGGCGATAGCCGTAATTGGCCGCCGGCTGCAGCACGAAGCTCTTGTAGTGGCTGGAGGGGTCGACCTTGGCCACCAGTTGCAGGCGGTTGCCCTGCTGGTTGCTGTCCAGGCCCTTGAGCTGGCCCTGCGCCTTCGGCGCGGCGTAATCGTCGCCCAGGCTGCTGCGGCCCAGGTCGAGCACCAGCTGGTCGCCGTCCTGGCGGGCCTTGAAGTCGACCGGGCCGGATACGTCGAGCACCAGCCGGGTGTATTCCGGACCGGCCCAGACGCGCGCGGACTTCACGTCGGCGGCGTGGACGGCGCACAGCGGCGCGATCGCCAGGGCGACGAGACAGGAAAACTGACGGATGGTGGCCGGATATCCCCTCATGGTCGCGCATTGAAGCTCAGCACTTTCCTGAATGCAAGTGCTTTTTCCTTGAAATATCCATAACCTGCAGCCGTTTTGTCAGGCTGGGTCCAGCTATCGGACGCAAACCGCGCTGCGGGAAGGGTTTCGCCCGGGGCTGGGGCGAAACCCAAAATCTCATTAACTACCGATACTTAGCGCTGCGCCTCAGCTTGAAGCCGGCAGGCGGGCCAGCAGGCGGGTGCCGCGCGGACTGCGTGCAGCTACCTGAACGACGCGGCCGGTGCCGGCATAGGCCAGGTCGATCTGCAGATCCGGCGCCGGCAAGGCGCCCGCGCCGCGCTCCGGCCATTCCACCAGCACCAGGGCGGTGGGGTCGGCCAGCGCATCCAGCCCCAGCCATTCCAGCTCGCCCGGGTCGGCGATGCGGTACAGGTCGAGGTGCCAGGCGGTGCGGGCGTTGAGGCGCCCCGCATCAAGACCATATGACTCGACCAGGCTGTAGGTCGGGCTCTTGACCCGCTCCCCCACGCCCAGGGCGCGCAGGAAGGCGCGGGCGAAGCTGGTCTTGCCGGCACCGAGGTCGCCGTGCAGGTAGATCACCGCGCCGTCGTCGACCGCGCCGGCCACCTTGGCGGCGAAGCTGGCGGTGGCGTCTTCGTCGGGAAGCTCCTGCTGCAGCGTGCTCATGCGTCGCGCCCGTTGAGCAGCCGGCGCAGCGGCGCCAGCAGATCCGTCGCCAGCAGGCCGCGCTCGCCGCCGTCCGCAGCGGCCAGGTCGCCCGCGCGCGCATGCAGCCCTACGCCCAGGCAGGCCGCCTCCCAGGGCTCGCAGCCCTGGGCGAGCAGGGCCGCGACGATGCCGGTCAGCAGGTCGCCCATGCCGCCCGTGGCCATGCCGGGGTTGCCCCAGGGACAGACCGCGACGCGGCCATGCGGATCGGCGATCAGGCTGCCGGCGCCCTTCAGCACCGCCACCGCGCCGTACTTGCGCGCCAATGCGCGGACGGCGGCGTAGCGGTCGGCCTCGATCTCGGCGACCGAACTTTCCAGCAGCCGGGCCGCCTCGCCCGGATGCGGCGTGAGCACCGTGGCCGCTTCGAACGTGCGCGGCTCGCGCGCCAGCAGATTGAGACCGTCGGCATCCAGCACCAGCGGCATGGCCATATCCAGCGCGGTCAGCCACAGCGCATGGCCCCAGGCGCCCTGCCCCAGGCCCGGCCCTAGCGCCAGCACGTCGGCGCGCTGCAGCAGCGGCTGCAAGGCCTGTGGGCCGTCCACGCCATGCGCCATCAGTTCCGGGCGGGCGCTGTTGAGCGCGACCAGGTTCGCCTCGCGGGTCGCCACGCTCACCAGCCCGGCGCCGGCGCGCAGCGCGGCGTCGCCGCACAGGCGGATCGCACCGGCCGTGCCGAGGTCGCCGCCGATCGCCAGCACATGGCCATTGCTGCCTTTGTGCGCATGGCGCGGCCGGGGCGGCAGCGTGGCCGGCTGCAGCCGCACGGCATCCGGCGCGACGCCGTCCCAGAGTTCTTCCGGCAAGGCGAGCGTGTCCAGTTCCAGCACACCCACGCGATCCGCCGCCTGGCCGGTATGCAGGCCGCGCTTGTGCGCGATGAAGCTGACGGTGACGTCGGCCTTGATCGCCTCGCCCGGGCACTGCCCGCTGTCGGCGTTGAGGCCCGACGGCACGTCCAGCGCGAGGATCGGTTCGCCACCAGCGTTCAGCCGCCACAGCAGGTCGGCCACCGGGGGTTCCGGCGCGCGCGTGAGGCCGGTGCCGTACAGCGCATCCACATGCACGTCGGCTACCGGCAGGCCGGTCACCGCGCTCCATAGCTGCGGCTGGCCGCCGGCTTCCTCGAAGCGGGCACGGGCCGTCGCGGCATCGCCGCGCGATTCGCCGCTGAGCGCGAACAGCATCACCTGATAGCCGGCCTGCAGCGCGAGCGCACCGAGCAGGAAGCCGTCGCCGCCGTTGTTGCCGGGGCCGCAGTACACCGCGATGCGCCGTGCCTGCGGCCAGTGGCGCTGCAGCGAAGCGAAAGCCGCCGCAGCGGCGCGGCGCATCAGTTCGATGCCGGGGATATCCAGCACATCGATCGCGCGCCGATCCAGCGCACGCACCTGGTCGACGGAATAGAGCTCGTGGCGGTGCGGGCGTGGCGTCATGCAGCGGATTATAGGCGGGCGCCGCGCCCGAGGGACTTACAATGGGCGGCATGTCCTCTCCGACCGCCCTCGCCCACGACTACGCCGCACTCGCCAGCGACATCAAGCGCTGGGCGCGCGAACTGGGCTTCGCCGACGCCGGCATCGCCGGGGTCGAACTGGGCGAGGACGAGCAGCACCTGCAGCGCTGGCTGGACGACGGCCACCACGGCGAGATGGACTACATGGCCCGCCACGGCACCAAGCGCAGCCGTCCGGCCGAGCTGGAGCCGGGCACCTTGCGCGTGATCTCGGTGCGCATGGACTACATCCCGCCCGGCACGCGCAATGCCTGGGCCGTGCTGGAAGATCCGGACGCAGGCTACGTCGCGCGCTACGCGCTGGGCCGCGACTACCACAAGCTGATGCGCAACCGCCTGCAGAAGCTGGCCGAACGCATCCACGCCAAGGTGGGCGATTTCGGCTATCGCGCCTATGTGGATTCGGCGCCGGTGCTGGAGAAGGCGCTGGGCCGCAATGCCGGCCTGGGCTGGATCGGCAAGCACACGGTGCTGATCAACCGCAGCGCCGGTTCGTATTTCTTCCTCGGCGAGCTGTACACCGACCTGCCGCTGCCGGTGGACGAAGCGGCCACCGCGCATTGCGGCAGCTGCCGCCGCTGCATCGATATCTGCCCGACCCAGGCCATCGTGGCGCCGTACCGGCTGGATGCGCGCCGCTGCATTTCCTATCTCACCATCGAGCTCAAAGGCAGCATTCCGGAAGAGCTGCGTGCGCCGATGGGCAACCGCATCTTCGGCTGCGACGACTGCCAGCTGATCTGCCCGTGGAACAAGTTCGCGCGCGACGCGGCCGAACCGGACTTCGCACCGCGCCATAGCCTGGACGGCGCGCGCCTGACCGAGCTGTTCGCCTGGAGCGAACCGGAATTCCTGCGCCGCACCGAAGGCATGGCGATCCGCCGCACGGGCTACGAGGGCTGGTTGCGCAATATCGCGGTGGCGCTGGGCAATGCGCCGGCGTCGGCGGAAGTCGTCGAAGCTTTACGTTCGCGCACTACGCATCCCTCGGATGTAGTGCGCGAACACGTCGCCTGGGCGCTGGCGCGGCACCAGGCGGCGTAAGGCGCTCAGCCTTCGCGGCGCTGCGCGATCTCGTCGAGCAAGGCGCGCGTGGCGCTGTCGAACATGGAGAGGTCGTCGACCTGGCCTTCCAGCGCGGGCAGGATCTGCCGCGCGATCGACTTGCCCAGTTCCACGCCCCACTGATCGAACGCGTTGATGCTCCACAGATGGCCGAGCATGAACACCTTGTGCTCGTACAGCGCGATCAGCGCGCCCAGGCTTTCCGGGGTCAGCGAGTCGAGCAGGATCACCGTGCTCGGCCGATCGCCCGGGAAGGTGCGCTGCGCGGCGAGCACGCGGCGTGCGTGTTCGTCGTCGCCCTTGCTCTCGGCCAGCGCCTCCTCGAAGGTCTTGCCCAGTGCCAGCGCGGCGGCCTGTGCCAGCAGGTTCGACAGCAGCGCGTCGTGATTGGCGCGCAGCGGATGCGCGGGCCGCACCACGCCGATGAATTCCAGCGGCACGGTGTCGGTGCCCTGGTGCAGCGACTGGAAATACGCATGCTGCGCATTGGTGCCGACGCTGCCCCACACCACCGGCGAAGTGGACTGCGCCACCGGCTCGCCCTGCGGCGTGACCTGCTTGCCCAGGCTTTCCATCTCCAGCTGCTGCAGGTACGAGGTGAGGTCGCCCATCAGGTCGGCGTACGGCACCACCGCGCGGCTGGTGCGGCCCAATCCATTGCGGTTCCAGTATTCGACCAGGCTCAGCAGCACCGGCAGGTTTTCCTGCCAGGGCTTGCTGCGGAAGTGATCGTCGACCTGTGCGGCACCGGACAGCAGCGCGCGGAAATGCTCCATGCCGATGGCCAGCGCCAGCGACAGGCCCACCGCGGACCACAGCGAGAAGCGTCCGCCGACGAAATCCCACATCGGATAGATGTTCGAGGTGGCCACGCCCCAGCGCTCGGCTTCGGCGGTGTTGGCGCTGACCGCGAGGAAATGCTTCGAGGCCGCGCCCGCATCGCCCTCGTACGAGCGCACGATCCAGTCGCGCAGCACGTTGCCGTTGAGCAGGGTTTCCTGGGTGGTGAAGGTCTTGGAGACCACGATCACCAGGGTGCGGCGCGGATCGAGCTGGCGCATCAGCTCGTACGCTGCCTGGCCGTCGACATTGGTGAGGAAGTGGCTGCGCAGCTCCGGTACGTGGAACGGCGCGAGCGCGCGCACGGCCAGGCGCGGGCCGAGGTCGGAACCGCCGATGCCGATGTTCACCACGTCGGTGATCTTGGCCGGCAGGCCCATGCTGGCCGCATCGCCGCGCTCGATCGCGCGCACCAGTTCTTCGATGCGCAGCAGGGTGCGTTCGATCTCCGTGCGCACTTCGCGCGGCGCCACCGGCGGCAGGTGCGAGGCGCTGCCGCGCAGCGCGGTGTGCAGTACGGCGCGATGTTCGGAAGTGTTGATCGGCTCGCCGGCGAACATGGCGTCGCGCGCACGCTGCCAGCCGCTGGCCTCGACGTGTTCGCCCAGCGCCTGCAGCGCCTGGTGGTCCAGTTTCTGCCGGCTGAGGTCCAGCAGCAGCGGCCCCACGCGATGGCGCAGGCGGCTGCCGCGCTCCTGGTCCCTCAGCAAATCGCGCAGATGGATGCGCGCGAGACGTTCGACGTGTGCTGCCAGGAAGGACGGACTGCGCTGCTGCGACATGGGCTCGTACTTGGCGGGGAGGGAACCCCGATCTTAGAGCCAATAAGTGGCGCGTGAGTAGCGCGCGACATGCCAATTTGGAATGACTGAAAAACTTGCCGTCCTTCGAACTCGTTATTCCGGCGCAAGCTGGAATCCAGTGCCTTGGAGGCGCCGGACCCCAGCTTGCGCTGGGGTGACGACAATGGGCAGCCTGGCCTCAGGCTGCCGCCATCTGCTTGGGGATCGAGCGGTTGGTGTGCGAGATGCGATTGTCGGCATCGACGTACACCAGGGTCGGCTGGAACTTCTCCAGCTCCGCCTCGGACAGCTGAGCGAACGCGGCGATGATCACCAGGTCGCCCGGCTGGGCGCGATGGGCCGCGCTGCCGTTCACCGAGATGATGCCGGAGCCTTCTTCCGCGCGCAGCGCATAGGTGACGAAGCGCTTGCCGTTGTTGATGTTCCACGCGTGGATCTGCTCGTACTCGCGGATGCCGGAGGCATCGAGCAGCAGGCCGTCGATCGCGATCGAGCCTTCGTAGTGCAGCTCGGCGTGCGTCACCGTGGCGCGGTGGATCTTGGCCTTGAGCATGTTCAGGTTCATGGCATGACTTCCAGCAAAAAGGTCTGCGTAGCGGGCAATTATCGGTGTGCGGACCGGCTCGCTGCAACGAGACCGGTTGTCGCGCTATGTGGGGGGGGCTTAATCGAAAGGCAAGTTGTCGATCAGGCGGGTCTTGCCCAGGCGGGCGGCGATCAGCGCCACCAGGCCGTCGCGCTCGCCCTCGGCCGGCTCGGACAGGTCCTCAGCGCGGCGGATCACGGCGTAGTCGGGCTCGAAGCCGCTACGGGCCAGCTTGGAGGCCGCGGCCTGCTCCACCACCTTGATCGCGTGGCCCTTGCCGACCAGCTCGCGCATCTGCTGCAAGGTGGCGTAGACCTGCGGGGCCAGCTCGCGCTCGTCGCGCGACAGGTACTGGTTGCGCGAGCTCAGCGCCAGGCCGTCGTCGGCGCGCAGGGTGGGCGCGCCCATCACCTTCACCGGCAAGGCCAGGTCGCGCACCATGCGCTCAATCACCTTCAGCTGCTGGAAGTCCTTCTGGCCGAACACGGCCACATCCGGCTGCACCAGGTTGAACAGCTTGCACACCACGGTGGCGACGCCGTCGAAATGACCGGGACGGTGCGCGCCTTCCAGCGTGTCGGTGACCTGCGGCACGTGCACGCTGACGCTGCTGTCCGGGCCGAACGGATACAGGGTGGCCACGTCGGGCGCGAACACCAGGTCGCACTGCTGCTCGGCCAGGCCGGCCTGGTCCTGCACCAGGGTGCGCGGATAGCGCTCGAAATCCTCGTTCGGGCCGAACTGGGTGGGATTGACGAATACGCTCGCCACCACGCGGTCGGTGCGCGCACGCGCCAGCTTGATCAGCGAGTAATGGCCGGCGTGGAGGTTGCCCATGGTCGGCACGAAACCCACGGTCTGGCCCTGGGAGCGCCAGCCGCGGATTACGGCGCGCAGGGCCGCGGCGTCTTGCACAGTCTGCATGGAGGTGTGTCTCAGCTGAAACAGTGTTCGGGGGCCGGGAAGGCGCCGCTGCGCACGTCCCCGGCATAGGCGGCGAGCGCAGCCGCCACAGAATCGCGTCCGGCCAGGAAATCCTTGCTGAATTTCGGTCGCTTGCCCGGGGTGATGCCCAGCATGTCCTGCAATACCAGCACCTGGCCGTCGCAATGCGGGCCGGCGCCGATGCCGATCACCGGGATGCCGACGGCCTGGGTCACGCGCTGGCCCAGCGAGGTGGGCACGCCCTCCATCACCAGCAGGTCGGCGCCGGCCTGTTCCACCGCCTTGGCCTCGGCCACCACGCGGTCGGCGGCTTCCTGCTCGCGGCCCTGGATACGGAAACCGCCGAACTTGTGCACCGACTGCGGGGTGAGCCCCAGGTGTGCGCAGACCGGAATGGCGCGGGTCGCCAGCGCATGGATGCCATCGAGGATATGCGGCGCCGCACCCTCGATCTTCACCATCGCCGCACCGCCCTCGCCGACCAGCCGCGCGCCGGCGTCGAGCATGTGCGGCACATCGCGGTCGCTCATGAACGGCAGGTCGCTCACCAGCAAGGTGGCCGACAGGCCGCGGGCCACCGCGCTGGTGTGATAGACCATGTGTTCCAGCGTCACCGGCAGCGTGCTCGCATGCCCCTGCACCACCATGCCGAGCGAGTCGCCGACCAGGGCAATGTCGATGCCGGCCGTTTCGAGCTGCCAGGCGAAGCTGTAGTCGTAGGCGGTCAGCACCACGATCGGCCGCCCTTCCGCCTTCATGGCCCGCAGGCCAGGCACCGTCACGGGCTTGCGGGCGGGGGCGTTGGCATTCTGGACGTACACGGGGACGCCTTCAGGTAGGGAAGAAACAGATTATCCGCCGCATTGCACAAAAGGCTCAAGGCAGCGCTTCGCAACCGCTGCAGTCCAGCGCGGCGAGCAGTTCGGCGACCTGGCCCTGGCCGGGCAGGTCCAGCGTCGGCGCCAATTCCGCCAGCGGCAGCAGCACGAAGGCGCGCTCGGCGATGCGCGGATGCGGCAGGGTCAGGCGTTCGCCGGCCAGGCGCACGCCGTCCATATGCAGCAGGTCCAGGTCCAGCGTGCGCGGGCCCCAGCGCTCGCCCTCGCGGCTGCGGCCGGCGGCGCGTTCGATCGCCAGCAGGGCGTCCAGCAGTTCGTCGGCGGACAGCGCGGTGTCCAGCCGGACGGCGGCATTGAGGAACGGCGGCTGCTCCAGCATCCCCCACGGCGGCGTGCGGTAGACGCGCGAGCGCGCCTCCACCCGGGTGGACGGCAGCCGCGCCATCGCTTCGATGGCTTCGCTCAGATAGCGCCGGGAATCGCCCAGATTGCTGCCCAGCGCCACATAGGCAGCGGTCACGCCGCGCCCGATTTGCCGCCGGATTTGCCGCCCGGCTTGCGGCGGCGACGCTTGCGCGGCTTGCTCGCCGGCGCGGGCTCGACATCGCCCGCCGACGGCACGTCGGCACCGCTGCCGGACAGCGCGGCGGCCAGCGTCTCGTGCGACAGCTGCTGGGCATGCGCCCACCACTGGCCGAGCTGATCGATCGCCTGTGACTCGGTGCCGCGCAGCAGCAGGAAGTCGAAGGCGGCGCGGAAACGCGGGTGCGCCATCAGGCGGAACACGCGCTTGCGCTGCACCTGCTCGAAGCGTGGCTGCAGCGCCCAGATCTCTTCCATGGTGATGGTGAAGCGGCGCGGGATCGCCACGCGCTGGCACTGCTCGGACACCACGTGCGCCACCGCGCGGCCCCAGGCCTGCGTGCTCTCCACGCCCTTGACGATCCAGGCATGCGCCAGATCGCGCACTTCGCCCCACAGCAGCACCGCGAACAGGAAGGCCGGCGTCACCGACTTGCCTTCGGCCACGCGCGCATCGGTACTGCCCAGGCCCTCTTCGATCAGCTTGCGCAGGGCTTCGTCGCCGCGCTTGAGCGAACGCGCGGTGGCGGGAAACATGAACTTGAGCAGGCCGCTGTGCTCCAGCAGGCGGAAGCTCTTAAGGCCGTGCCCGCTCAGGAACAGCTTGAGCGACTCGTCGAACAGGCGCGCCGGCGAGGCGTCCAGCAGCAGCGGGCCCAGTTCCTCGAACGGCGCGAAGGCCGCGGCGTCGATGCGGAAATTGAGCTTGGCCGCCAGGCGCACCGCGCGCAGCATGCGCACCGGGTCCTCGCGGTAGCGCGTGACCGGATCGCCGATCAGGTGCAGCACGCGGTTTTCCACGTCCGGCATGCCGCCGACGTAGTCGCGCACGGAGAAGTCGCTGATGTCGTAGTACAGCGCGTTGACGCGGAAGTCGCGGCGCAGCGCGTCTTCCTCGATGCTGCCCCAGACGTTGTCGCGCACGATGCGGCCGTCGACGATGTGGCGGTCGCCGCCGCCCTCGCTGCCGTCTTCCTCGCCGGTGCCGCGGAAGGTCGCCACCTCGATGATCTCCGGCCCGTACACCACGTGGGCGAGGCGGAAGCGGCGGCCGATCAGGCGGCAGTTGCGGAACAGCTTCTTGACGTCTTCCGGCGTGGCATTGGTGGCCACGTCGAAGTCCTTGGGATGGCCGCCGAGCAGGAGGTCGCGCACGGCGCCTCCGACCAGGAAGGCGTCATAGCCGGCTTCGTGGAGGCGGTACAGCACACGCAGCGCGGCCTTGCTGATGTTCTTGCGCGATATCACGTGCTGCTCGCGCGGAATGATGCGCAGCGACGGCGTGGCCTCGTTCCTTGCTTTCAAGTTCAAGCGGTTTGAATCCTTGCAGCGGAAGGGTTGCCGCATGGCCTCGGTTTCAAGCTCGCGTCGGGTGAATCCGAGGCTGCGCAGCATGGCTTCGGGCATGAGACAGCTGTCACGGAGGGCATTGCCGGCCGCAACAATTTCGCTATACTAGCGCGCTCCGGTGCTTTTCGCTCCCTTCGTCTAGTGGCCTAGGACACCGCCCTCTCAAGGCGGGAACACGAGTTCGAACCTCGTAGGGAGCGCCACTTCCGGGCCTGCACAGGCCCCCCGGCATATACAGGCCCGTGATCGCATGACCTTTGTCGTCACCGACAACTGCATCAAGTGCAAGTACACCGACTGCGTCGAAGTCTGCCCTGTCGACGCCTTCCACGAAGGCCCGAATTTCCTGGTGATCGATCCGGACGAGTGCATCGACTGCACCCTGTGCGAGCCGGAATGCCCGATCAACGCCATCTATCCGGAAGACGACGTGCCCGCCGGGCAGGAGTCCTTCGTGGCGCTCAACGCCGAACTGGCCAAGGCCTGGCCGGTGATCACCGAGCGCAAGGACGGCCTGGCGGACGCCAAGGAATGGGAAAACAAGCCGGACAAGCTGGATCAATTGCAGCGCTGATTCCGACTTTTCCTATGTCGAATACGAAAAAAGCCGCCCCGAAGGGCGGCTTTTTCGTTGGCGGCGAGGCCGCCGGATGGGATCAATTCCCGCCCAGGCGCGACTTCAGCGTATCCACCACCTTAGCCACGGCAGCGGCATCGCCCTGCGCGCGCACTTCGCTGGCGCTCTGGCCGCTGGGGCCGACCACCACCTGCACCTGGTGCGGCGCGGCGCCCGGTGCCGGGGCCGAGCTGTCCTTCTTGCCGGCGCCGAACATGCGGCGGAAGAAGCCCGGCTTGCTGCCCTGCACGGCCGAGGCCACCACGCTCAGCGTATAGGCGTGGCCGGCGTCATCGTGGCTCACCACCTGGCCGATGTCGCCCTGCTCCAGCGCCTGGCCGACGCGGCGATAAGCGTTGTCGACGCTCTCGGTGAGCACGAAGCCGTCGGCGATCACGCCGCCGCCCTTGCCCACGCGCGCGGTTGCGCCGTTGGAGGTCGGGGTGTTGGCGCCCTGCTCCGGGATCACCAGGGCGGCGCTGGTCGACGGCGTATCCAGGCCCGGCGGGATCTCCAGCGGCGTTTCCTGCTTGGCGGCCTCCCAGGCCTTCTCCGAGCGGAACATGCCGCAACCGGAAAGCAGCAAGGCGGACAGGGCCAGGGCCGGCATGGCGACGAGGAGCGGGGATTTCTTCATTGAATTGGAGTTCCGTTGAGAGATCGGGCGGCCGTCAGGCCGCGTTTGCCAAGGATGCCAGAGCCGCCAGCGCTTCGGCGATGCGCGCCCGCTCCGGCCCTTCCTGCAGTTCGACCAGGGGCAGGCGCGGCGCCGCCGAACCCAGCCCCAGCGCCGGCAGGCCGGCCTTCACGGCGATCGGGTTGGGTGCGCAGTTCAACGCCTGAACCAGCGCGGCGAGGACATCGTCGCAGTGCGCGGTAGCCGCCCGGTCGCCCGCGACCGCCGCGTCGCACAGCGCGCGGAAGGCCTTGGGCGCCAGATTGGCGACCACCGAGATGGTGCCGACCGCGCCGGCCAGCATGGCTTTGCCGGCGGTCGGGTCGTCACCGGACAGGTAGACGAAATCCGCGCGCGCAAGTTCCGCGAGGGCGCGGATGCGCTCGTCGCTGCCCACCGCTTCCTTGATGCCGACGATGGCCGGATGCTCGCGCAGCGCGGCGACGGTCTCCGGCAGCAGGTCGCAGCCGGTGCGGCCGGGCACGTTGTAGAGCAGCACGGGCAGGCCGCCCTTATCGGCGACCTCGAGGAAATGGCGGCGCAGGCCTTCCTGCGTGGGCCGCACGTAGAACGGCGCCACCACCAGCGCGGCATCGGCGCCCAGTTCGCGCGCGCGGCGCGTCAACGCCACGGTCTTGGCCGTGCCCGCTTCGCCGGTGCCGGCGAGCACCGGGATGCGCCCCGCCACGCGTTTCACCGCGAAGGCCAGCAGGATTTCGTATTCGTCGTGCTCGAGCATATGGGCTTCGCCGGTGGAACCGGCGACCACCACCGCCTGCGTCCCGCCCGCGATCTGGTAGTCCAGCAACCGCCCGAAGGCGTCCAGATCCAGCGCGCCGTCCAACGTGAACGGGGTCGCCAGGGCGCAGATGCTTCCACCAATCTTCAAGACATACTCCGGCCAGAAGCCAAGCCCTGCATGTTACTTGCGACCTCGGAGGGGCGACAAGTAAGCTCGCCGAGCCCTGCGCCGCCGTCCCGCGCTGCGCGGGCCCACGCTACAGGCCGACATCCTTGAACCGTTCCTCGCGTACCGGCAACGACCACCAGCTGCTGATCCAGGCCCTGACCCCGTCGCCGCGCACTCCCCTGCTGAGCCTGGCCCGCCGCATCGCCGACGCCGGCTGCAACCTGGCCGACGCGCGCGTGTCGACCATCGGCGTGGATACCTCGCTGACCCTGCTGGCGACCGGCTCCTGGGACGCGGTGGCCAAGCTGGAGTCCGCCCTGGCCAAGTTCGCGCGCGAGGAAGACATACAGCTGATGCACTACCGCACCGACGGCCGCAGCCAGGCCTCGCGCCTGCTGCCCTACCTGGTGGAAGTGATCTCGGCCGACCGGCCGGGGATCCTGGTGCGCATCATCGATTTCTTCGACCGCCACGGCATCGCGGTGGAACAGCTGCACTCGATGCGCTACCAGGCCATGCAGACCGGCGCGGCAATGTTCCAGGCGCAGATCACGGTGGGCATTCCCGCCGACACCCATATCGCCGCCTTGCGCGACGACTTCCTGGAGTTCTGCGACGGCCTCAACCTGGACGCCATCATGGATCCGGTGAAGTTCTAAGGGCTGAAGTTCTAAGGGCTGTTGTTCGACAGCGGGGCCGCCAGAAACTTCCTTCGGGCCCCATCGCGCGGGAGAGCCAGCATGCCCCCGCCACGCCGCGGTTGGCAAGGGCTGTCATCCGCCGCCACAGGCGCGCTAGTCTTGGCCCCGAAGAGGCAATACCGGAGGGCCGGCGCGCATGCAGTACGCAGATCGAGCGAGCACCATCGCACGACGCGCCGCCTTCCCCTCCGTGCCGCCCGCCGGCCGCCAGCTTCCCTCCCCCATCACAATCACAAGACGGAGCCCGTCAGCGGCCCCGCAGGAGCAGTCATGCCAGACGTCGGCAAGAAAGTCCCCAAGCTCAAAGGTCCGCTCGGCGACGGCACCGAGCTGAAACTGGACAGCCTCAAGGGCCAATGGGTGGTGGTCTATTTCTATCCCAAGGACAGCACCCCGGGCTGCACCAACGAGGCCAAGGACTTCCGCGACCTCTACCCGAAATTCCGCAAGCGCAACGCGCAGGTGCTTGGCGTGTCGCGCGACTCGGTCAAGTCGCACGCCAACTTCGCCACCAAGCAGGAACTGCCGTTTCCCCTGGTTTCCGACCCCGAGGAAACCTGGTGCCAGGCCTTCGACGTGATCCACGAGAAGGTGCTGTATGGAAAACGTCACATGGGTGTCGTACGAAGTAGCTTCCTCATCGACCCCGAAGGCAGGCTGGTACAGGAATGGCGCAACGTGAAAGTCCCAGGTCACGCCCAGGCCGTGCTCGACGCCATCCCCGCCAAGTGAACCCTTCCGACCTATCCGCTGGGTTCTGTCGGCGCCACCCGCGCAGGCGCAGCGGACACGCTTTTTCTGGCCCGCGGGGCCGGATTCCCACGGCATCCAGCATGCCGCGTTCCATCCACCAGCAAGCCAGCGAGGCAACTTCCGTATGACCGGAAGCAAGCGCATTTACGCTCTCGATACCAATGTTCTGCTGCACGATCCCACCTCGCTGTTCCGCTTCGAGGAACACGACGTGTTCATCCCCATGACAGTGCTGGAGGAGCTGGACGAAAAGAAGAAAGGCGCCTCGGAAGTCTCCCGCAACGGGCGCCAGGTCAGCCGCTTCCTCAACGAGCTGATCGAACGCGGCAACGGCCACGGCATCAGCAACGGGCTGGAACTGAGCAACCCGCAAGGCATCAAGCTCAAACGCAACAACACGGTGGGCCGGCTGTATTTCCAGCAGCGCGCCACCAACGGCCACGGCAAGGCCGACAACCTGATCCTGGCGGCGGTGATCGAGCTGCGCGACCAGAATCCCGACCGCGCGGTGATCCTGGTCAGCAAGGACATCAACCTGCGCATCAAGGCCAAGATCTACGGCATCGATGCGGAGGACTACGAGAACGACCGCGCGCTCGACGACTTCGCCCTGCTCTACACCGGCTCCACCGAGCTGACCGAGGAGTTCTGGGACCGCCACCCGGAAGTGCAGTCGTGGAACGAACGCGGCCGCACCTTCTACAAGGTCAAGCGCCGCGACGACGAGGACTGGCATCCGAACCAGTGCCTGTTCCTGCCCGGCGACAACAGCGTCGAGCTGCGCGTGCTGCACGTCGACGAGGAAGCAGCCACCCTGGTGCTGCTGGACGACCACAGCCACTCCAACCATGCCGTGTGGGGCATCGCCGCGCGCAACCGCGAGCAGAACTTCGCGCTCAACGTGCTGATGGATCCGGACGTCGACTTCGTCACCCTGCTCGGCACCGCCGGCACCGGCAAGACCCTGCTCGCGCTGGCCGCCGGCCTGGCCCAGGTGATGGACCAGCAGCGCTACCGCGAGATCATCATGACCCGCGCCACGGTCTCGGTCGGCGAGGACATCGGCTTCCTGCCCGGCACCGAGGAGGAAAAAATGACGCCATGGATGGGCGCGCTCACCGACAACCTCGAAGTGCTCGCCAACCCGGAGGAAGGCGGCAGCTGGGGCCGCCAGGCCACCAACGACCTGCTCGCCTCGCGCATCAAGATCCGCTCGCTGAACTTCATGCGCGGCCGCACTTTCCTCTCACGCTACCTGATCATCGACGAGGCCCAGAACCTCACCCCCAAGCAGATGAAAACCCTGATCACCCGCGCCGGCCCCGGCACCAAGATCGTCTGCCTGGGCAACGTGGAACAGATCGACACGCCCTACCTCACCGAGACCACCTCCGGCCTGACCTACGCGGTGGATCGCTTCAAGGGGTGGGAACATTCGGCGCATATCACGCTGCGGCGCGGCGAGCGGTCGCGGTTGGCGGATTTCGCTTCCGAAGCGCTGTAAGCGCACTCATGGGACAATCGCCGTTCCGGCTTGTGCCGGACGGCGATCACCATGCAGAAAACCTCTGAACCTATTCCCCCCATCGCCCTCACCATCGCCGGTTCCGACTCCGGCGGTGGCGCAGGAATCCAGGCCGATCTGAAGGCCTTTCATGCGCGCGGCGTGCATGGCTTGTCCGCCATCGCGGCGATCACCTCGCAGAACACGCGCGGCGTCAGCGCCGTGCATCCGGTGCCGCTGGCGCATATCCGCAGCCAGCTCGATGCGGTATTCGACGATTTCGCGATCGGCGCGGTAAAGACCGGCATGCTCGGCAATGCGGCGATCACCCGGCTGGTCGCACGTGAGATGCGTCGCCGCCAACCGGCGTGGCTGGTAGTGGACCCGGTGATGATCGCCACCAGCGGCGCGCGCCTGCTGACCGAAGACGCCGTGCAGGCGGTAGTGCGTGAGCTGATCCCGCTCGCTGACCTGCTCACGCCCAACCTGCCGGAAGCCGAAGCGCTGCTCGGCCAGCCGATCCGCACGGCCCGCGACTACAACTGTGCCGGCGCCGCCTTGCGTGCACTGGGCGCGGACGCCGTGCTGCTCAAGGGCGGCCACGCCCGCGGCGGCGAAGTGATCGATCGTTTCTACGACGCCGCCGGCGTGATGGAACTGCGCCACCCGCGCCTGCGCGTGGAAGGCCACGGCACCGGCTGCACCCTGGCCTCGGCAATCGCCGCGGAACTGGCCAAGGGACGCACGCCGCGCGCCGCCGTGCGCCAGGCGGTGGCCTACGTGCAGCGTGCGCTGGCCCAGGGCTATCGCCCCGGCAAGGGCGCCGTGCGCGTGCTGCGGCACTGAGCGCGCGGGGCTCCGGCGGCCTTCGGAGTAGAATGGCGGCTGGTCTGCTGCCGTCACCGCCCACTCCATGATCCTCGCCCCGCGCCTGATCCTGCTGCTCATCTTCGCCGTGTTCGCCCTGTGCGTGCTCGCGGTGCATCTGCGCGGCCGCTCGCGGCTGCGCTTCGACCGGCAGCTGGTCGACCATTCGGCGCTCTTCGCCCCGTACAACCTGCTGATGTACACCTTCTCGGCGGTGCCGGCGCGGCCGATCCTGGACCGCCGCGGCTTCCCCCAGCTGGACCTGCTGCAGGCGAACTGGCAGACCATCCGCGACGAGGCCATGCACCTGTTCGACGAGGGCTTTATCCGCGCGGCGGAGAAGCATAACGACGCCAGCTTCAACAGCTTCTTCAAGCAGGGCTGGAAGCGCTTCTACCTGAAGTGGTACGGCGAGCCGCTGGCTTCGGCCGAGACGCTGTGCCCGGAGACGGTGAAGCTGCTCAACGCGATCCCCAGCGTGAAGGCGGCGATGTTCGCCCTGCTGCCGCCGGGCAGCAAGCTCAATCCGCACCGCGATCCGTTCGCCGGTTCGCTGCGCTATCACTTAGGCCTGATCACGCCCAACTCCGAGGACTGCCGCATCTTCGTCGACGGCGAGATCCACGCCTGGGGCGACGGCAAGGACGTGGTGTTCGACGAGACCTACGTGCACTGGGCCGAGAACCGCACCGACCAGACCCGGGTGATCCTGTTCGCCGACGTCGAGCGCCCGCTGCGCACGCGCCTGATGACCGCGGTCAACCGCCGCGTCGGCGCCTTCATGGGCAAGATCACCGCCTCGCCGAACACCGAGTCGCCGGAGGAGAAGACCGGCTTCGTCAACCGCGTGTTCGCGCTCAATCAGCGTTCGCGCGAGCGCAGCCGGGCCTTCAAGCGGCGCCATCCCAAATTGTTCCGGGTGCTGAAGTACATCGGCATCGTGCTGATGATCTGGCTGGTGTTCCTGGCGCCCTACCCGTTCTTCCGCTGAGGCGGTCACGTTCCGCCCGCCTCGCGCGTCCTGGCTTTGTCACCTTCGCTCAGGAGCCGCCATGGACGCCCAGACCGCCTTGTTCCAGCAGCACCGCCAGCGCCTGTTCGGCCTGGCCTACCGCATGCTCGGCCGCCCGGCCGACGCCGAGGACGTGCTGCACGACGCCTGGCTGCGCTGGCACGAGCAGGACACCTCCAGCCTGGACGACCCGGAAGCCTGGCTGGTCACCGTCACCACCCGGCTCGCCCTGGACCGCCTGCGCCGCGCCAAGACCGAGCGCGAGCACTACACCGGCCCGTGGCTGCCCGAGCCGCTGGAACCGGTCGACGAGGCGCCCTCGGAACAGCTCGAACGCGCCGAGACCCTGAGCCTGTCCTTCCTGCTGCTGCTCGAACGGCTGAGTCCCGAGGAACGCGCCGCCTTCCTGCTCAAGGAAGTGTTCGACTACAGCCACGCCGAGGCTGCCGCCATCCTCGGCATTGCCGAGGACGCCTGCCGCCAGCGCGTGCATCGCGCCAAAACGCGGCTGCGCGAAGGACGCCCGCGCTTCAACGTGGATCACTCGATGCAGCAGCGCATGCTGCAGCGTTTCCTCGCCGCGATGGACCGCCCCGATCTCGCTTCGCTGCGCGCGCTGTTCGCCGAGGACGCCGTGCATATCTCCGACGGCGGCGGCGTGGTGCGCGCCGTGCTGCGCCCGGTCTACGGCCAGGACCGCCTGGCGCGGCTGTATCGCCAGATCGCACTGCATACGGGCGGCCCCGAAACCGTGCGCCAGCTGAGCCAGCTCAATGGCGCACCGGCGCTGCTGATCTGGACCGACGGGCGGCTCACCTCGGCGCTGTGGGTGGAATGCGATGGCGAGCGCATCACCGCGATCCACTCCATCCGCCATCCGGACAAACTCGCGCGGCTCGAAGCAGTCACGAAACGCGCGGCCTCGGCGTCCTTGCATTGAAGAGCGGCCACTGCGGCCGTTCCCTCTCAAGGAACCCGCCATGTCCCGTTTCAATATCGCCGACCACTTCAAGTCCCTGCAGCCGCTGTTCACGCTGAGCAAGAATCTCAAGTCCGGCGGCCTGGAGCCGCCGCTGATCGAGCTGGTGCTGACGCGCGTCTCGCAGATCAACGGCTGCTGCTACTGCCTGGACATGCACAGCAAGGACGCGCGCGCCGCCGGCGAAACCGAGCAGCGCCTGTACCTGCTGGCCGGCTGGCGCGAGGCTGCGCTGTACAGCGAGCGCGAACGCGCGGCGTTCGCCTGGGCCGAGGCGCTGACCCGGCTGGTGCCCGGCGATTCGGTGCCGGACGCGCTGTACCAGCAGACCAGCCAGCTGTTCAGCGAAAAGGAAATGGTCGACCTGACCTTGCTGGTGACGCTGATCAACAGCTGGAACCGGATCAACCTGGCGGCGCATACGATCGGCGGCGATTACCAGCCGGGTATGTTCGGCTGATTGCTCGTCATCGCGGTGCCCATCAGCTCGTCATTCCGGCGCAGGCCGGAATCCAGTAACGACAGCGCTGCGACAGAGGCGAAACCGCCAGCGCTTTCGCGATAATCGTGCCGCATCGCTACTGGATTCCGGCCTGCGCCGGAATGACGGCAAAAAAAAGCCGCGGCATCTGCCGCGGCTTTTTCGTCGAACCAAGGAAAACTCAGGCCGCCTTGACGCGCTTGACGATGGCGTCGCCGAAGCTGTCGGTATTGCCCTTGCCGCCCAGGTCCGGCGTGACCGCGTCGCGGTCGTGGGTCAAGGTGTCGCGGATCGCTGCGCGCACCTTGCTGCCCTTCTCCGCCATGCCGAGATGGTCGAGCATGTCCGCCGCCGCCAGCAGCAGCGCGCAGGGGTTGGCGATGCCCTTGCCGGCGATGTCCGGCGCCGAGCCGTGCACCGCTTCGAAGATCGCCGCGCCGGCGCCGATATTGTCGCCCGGGGCCAGGCCGAGGCCGCCGACCAGGCCGGCGCACAGGTCGGACAGGATGTCGCCGAACAGGTTGGTGGTGACGATCACGTCGAACTGCTCGGGCTTCATCACCAGCTGCATGCAGGTGTTGTCCACGATCATCTCGTTGAACTCGATGTCGGGGTATTCCTTGGCCACCTCGCGGGCGACGTTGAGGAACAGGCCCGAGCTGGTCTTCATGATGTTGGCCTTGTGCACCGCCGTGATCTTCTTGCGGCCCTTCCGGCGCGCCATCTCGAACGCGTACTTGACGATGCGGGTGCTGCCCTTGCGCGTGTTGCGCACCATCGAGGTGGCGACTTCGCCGTCCTCGGACAGGGTCTGGCCTTCGGACAGGTAGGCGCCTTCGGTGTTCTCGCGCACCGTGATGATGTCGATGTTCTCGAAGCGCGCCTTGGTGCCCGGGAAGCTGATCGCCGGACGCACGTTGGCGTACAGGTCGAAGTGGCGGCGCAGGGTGACGTTGATCGAGGTGAAGCCGCCGCCGATCGGGGTGGTCAGCGGACCCTTCAGGGCGATCGTGTGCCTGGCGATGGCGTCCAGCGTGTCCTTCGGCAGCAGGTCGCCGTGCTTCTCCAGGGCCACCATGCCGGCGTCGACGAACTCGTAGGACAGGCCGCAGTCCAGGGCGTCGAGCACGCGCAACGTCGCCTTCATGATCTCGGGGCCGATGCCGTCACCCGGGATAACGGCGATGGTCTTGCTCATGGTGGAACTCCTTGGAGGAAAGAAATCGGGCGGCGCGGCGGGGGGAACGCCGGCCGAAAAATCCTATGAATTATCCCCGATGCCAGCAGGGGCGGCCAGTGCAGGCGGCCGCCGCGGCGTTGCAAATCCTCGCACGGAGCATTTCGCAAACTCGCACGGACCGGCCCGGCGCGGAGACCGGCGAGGGGCCGGGCCCGGTCGGAACTGAACGGGTCAGGCGTGGTCGGCGCAGGCGTCGCCGGAACCGGCAGCGCCCGCTTCGAGCTGGTCCAGGAAGTCCACCGCGCGGCGCAGGTGCGGGATCACGATCGAACCGCCCACCACCAGGCCGACGCTGAAGGTCTCGAAGAACTCCTCGCGGCTGACGCCGGCTTCCTTGCACTGGGCCACGTGGTAGCTGATGCAGTCGTCGCAGCGCAGCACCATCGAGGCGACCAGGCCCAGCAGTTCCTTGGTTTTGACGTCCAGGGCGCCGGGCTTGTAGGTCTGCGTGTCCAGCGCGAAGAAGCGCCGCACGACCTGGTTGTCCTCGGCCAGGATGCGTTCGTTCATGCGCTGGCGGAATGCGGTGAACTCGGCGAGGCGGTCCTTGCTCTTGTCTGCGCCGTTGTCGTTCGGGGCGTTCATGCGGCGCTCCCGAGCAGTTCGGCCAGCTTGCCGCTGCGGTCGGCGGCGACCAGGTCGTCGAAGCCGCCCACGTGCTGGTCGTTGATGAAGATCTGCGGCACCGTGCGGCGGCCGCCGCTGCGCTGGAGCATTTCGTCGCGGCGCGCCGGATCGGTGTCGACCATCACCTCGGTCCATGCCAGTCCCTTGGATTTCAGCAAGTTCTTGGCGGATACGCAGTAGGGGCAGTAACCGGTCGAATAGACCTCGATCTTGGGCACGACGCACTCCGGTAAAGAAACGGCAATGACGGCCAGTTGGGGGTCGGGACCCCTGAAAACAAGCCGCTTGAGACGGTGAACCGGACTCTTGAGACGCGGTCACAAGTGCTATTGTCACCTACCTATGCGCATGGCACCACGTACCGTCCCCACCCGGCTCGCCGCCGCCCTGGCCTGCGCCCTGCTGAGCTTCGGCGCGGGCGCCCAGGACACCAGTGTCCGCCTGCCGGACCTGGGCAGTTCCGCTAACGCCCTGGTCTCCCCGCAGGAGGCGCAGGAGTACGGCGCCGCCATGCTGCACCAGATGCGTTCGATGGACATGGTGGTCGACGACGCCATGCTCGACGACTACATCAACGATCTCGGCTATCGCCTGGTCGCCTCCAGCGACAAGCCCAAGGACCATTTCTCCTTCTTCATCGTGAAGGAAGACGTGATCAACGCATTCGCCGCACCGGGCGGCTATATCGCGGTGAACTCCGGCCTGATCGACATCACCAACAGCGAAAGCGAACTGGCCGGCGTGATCGCGCACGAGATCGGCCACATCACCCAGAACCATCTGCAGCGCGCGTTCGAGGCATCGAAGAAAGATGCGCCGCTGATGGCCCTGGTGCTGCTGGGCGCGATCGCCGCCGGCGCCGGCGCGCATGCCGGCGACGCCGCCGGCGCGGTGCTGATGGGCGGCCAGGGCCTGATGCTGCAGCGGCAGATCAACTTCACCCGCAAGGACGAAGTCGAAGCCGACCGCGCCGGCATCCAGACGCTGTCCAATGCCGGCTACGACCCCAACGCCATGGCCGCGTTCTTCGAACGCATGCAGGACACCTTGCGCGCCGGCGCCGGTGGCGACCGCGACGTGCCGGAACTGCTGCAGACGCACCCGGTGACGCTGTCGCGCATCAGCGACGCCAAGTCGCGCGCCGACGCCCTCGCCGCGCAGCAGAAGCTGCGCCCAAGCGCACCCACGCTGACCAGGACGCAGTGGGAAAAGAGCACCGCGCCGATCGCCTACGTCAAGGATGCGACCGTGCTCAACGGCGCACAGGCGCACAAGGATGGCCTGGACACCTACGCGCTGATGCGCGAGCGCGTGCGCGTGCTGTCCGGCGATGCGCTGCCGCTGATTTCGTACTACGCGTCGAACCTGGACAAGCACCCGGAATTCAACACGCCGGCCAATCGCTACGGCTACGCGCTGGCGCTCACCCGCAGCGGCCGCGGCGCCAGGGCGGTGGACGAACTGCAGCCGCTGCTGAAGAACCATCCCGACAACCAGGCGGTGCAGCTGGCCATGGCCGACGCCAAGCTGCAGGCCGGCCAGCGCAGCGAAGCGCTGGCGATGTACGCCTCGCTCAACGGGCAGTCGCCGCGCAATCGTGCGATCGCGCTCGGCTATGCGCGCGCGCTGACCGACAGCGGCAGCCATGCGGAGGCGGTGCAGGCCGCCGACATGCTGCGTCCCATGCTGGACAACGCCGACGAGCCGGAGCTGTACCGCAGCTACGCCCGCGCCAGCGAAAAAGCCGGCGAAGCGATACGCGCCGGCGAGGCCTATGCCGACGCCAGTTACCTGTCCGGCCGCCCGTTCGACGCGATGGAACAGCTCAAGCGCCTGCTCAAGCGCCAGGACCTGGACTACTACGCCCGCGCCCGCATCCAGGCCCGCATCGCCGACCTCACTCCGCTGGTGATGGAGCTGCGCAAGCGCCGCGTGCAGACCGAGGACAACCCGGACGGCCGCACCCAGCAGCAGCTGCAGCCGGGCCAGTCCTGTGCCGGCCGCCTGTGTTTCAACGCCTCGGGGCGCTGAAACCGGCCCTTCCTGACGCTGTCGTCACGCCCGCAAATCGACGATTTCGTTGCGCTCTCGTGAAATGTCATCGGGACGTAACATTGAATCGTTGCAATATTTGCGTCACAGGCCCCCAAGCGGACCCATAGCGTGCACAAACGCATCCTCATCGTCGAAGACGAAGCCTCGATCCGCGACATGGTCGCCTTTGCCCTGCGCAAGGCCGGCATGGACGCGGTCCACGCCGCCGATGCCCGGGCCGCGCAGATCGCCATTGCCGAACAGGTCCCCGACCTGATCCTGCTCGACTGGATGCTTCCGGGCACCAGCGGCCTGGAACTGGCACGGCGCCTGCGCAAGGAAGAGCTCAGCCGGGAAGTCCCGATCATCATGCTCACCGCCCGCGGCGAGGAGATGGACCGGGTCAACGGCCTCGAAGCCGGGGTCGATGACTACGTGGTCAAGCCCTTCTCCACCCGCGAGCTGATCGCCCGCATCAAGGCGGTATTGCGCCGCAGCCAGGGCGACGACGGCTCGGGCATGGTGGAACTGGGCGGCCTGCGCATCGACGGCCCGGCCCACCGCGTGTTCGCCGGCGACGACTCGGTGCCGATCGGCCCGACCGAATACCGCCTGCTGTATTTCTTCATGACGCATCCGGAGCGCGTCTACTCGCGCGCGCAGCTGCTCGACCATGTGTGGGGCGGCAGCGTGTACGTGGAGGAGCGCACCGTCGACGTGCACATCCGCCGCCTGCGCAAGACGCTGGAGCCATGGAAGCTGGACGAGATGGTGCAGACCGTGCGCGGCGCGGGCTACCGTTTCTCCAACAGCGTCTAAGCGCTCGCGGCGGTTTGCCGGGCCGGCGGCGTTTGCCGATATGCTTGCTCGCCATCCGGCGACCAGGGTCCGACCTTCATGCCTGAGCCTTTCGACCTTCCGCGCAAGGGAATGTCCTGGAAACTGCCGGCCGCACTCGCGGCCGGCCTCGTGCTGGGCGGCCTGATCGGCGCATGGGCGGGAGACCGCGCCGTGCTTGGCGTGGCGCTCGTCGCTATCGCGGAAACCGTCTTGCTGCTGACCCGAATCCGTCATGAAACACGGCACATCATGCCGCCGCACCCCACCATCAGCCCCTTGCAGCATGACCGCTTCATGACGCGTTCCCGTCGCATTGCCTCCAGTTTGCGTGACCTTCGCAGCGCCGCCGGCAGCCTGCCGGATGCCGTCGTCCTGTTGGACAACGAGCAGCACGTGCGCTGGTTCAATCACGCTGCCGAAGACCTGCTCGGCCTGCGCCGGCCGCAGGACCGCGGCATTCACCTGCACCAGCGCCTGGGCACCACCGAACTGGCCGGCTGGCTGCAGAACGGCGCGCACGAGCCGCTCAACGACGTGATCGCGCCGGGCCATCCGAACCGGCACATCAATGTCACCCTGCTGCCGTTCGGCCGCCGCCAGCGCCTGCTGCTGGCGCGCGACATCAGCCACCTGACCCGGCTGGAGCAGATCCGCCGCGACTTCGTGGCCAACGTGTCGCACGAGCTGCGCACGCCGCTGACGGTGATCCACGGCTACCTCGAACTGATCGACCCGGAAGACGTGCCCGAACTGGCGCCGGTACTCGGCGAGATGCGCGCGCAGTCCAAGCGCATGGGCCAGATCGTGGAAGACCTGCTCACCCTGTCGCGCCTGGAAACCCAGGACCACGTCACCGACGAACGCGTGCCGATGGCGCCGCTGCTGGCCACCGTGCGCAAGGAAGCCGAGGCGCTGAGCCAGGGCCGCCATCACATCACGGTGGAAAACCTCGCCGAAGCCGACCTGCTCGGCTCGGCCAAGGACCTGCACAGCGCGCTGTCCAACCTGGTCAGCAACGCGGTGCGCTACACCCCCACCGGCGGCAATATCAGCATCCGCTGGAAGCGCACGCCGGAAGGCGCCACCTATTCGGTCAGCGATACCGGCTTCGGCATCCCGGCCACCCATCTGGCGCGCCTCACCGAGCGCTTCTACCGCGTGTCGTCCAGCCGCTCGCGCGACAGCGGCGGCACCGGCCTGGGCCTGTCCATCGTCAAGCACGTGCTGAACCTGCACCAGGCGCGGCTGGAGATCCAGAGCGAGCCGGGCCAGGGCTCCACCTTTTCGTGCTGCTTCGGGCACGAGCGGCTGCTCAAGCCGGGCGGCTTGGACGAGGCCTGACGAACGGCGCAGGTTGGGCTGAGCCGCAGGCGAACCCCAAGCTCCCTCGCACCACGAACGCCACGTTGGGGTTCGCCTCCGGCTCACCCCAACCTACGCGGCACTGCCGCATGAGCTTGCGACCCGCATCGGACAGAATGTCCGGATGCGCCGTAAACCTTCTTCGTCGTCCCCTGTGATCGACCACACCATCGACTCCGCCGCCCCCGAGCTGTACCTCAGCCGCGAACTGGCCGCGCTGGAATTCAACTTCCGCGTGCTGGCCCAGGCCCGCGACAGCACGGTGCCGCTGCTGGAACGCCTGCGTTTCCTCAGCATCCTGGCCAACAACCTCGACGAGTTCTTCGAGGTGCGCGTGGCCATGCTCAAGCATCACCACAGTTTCGGCTCGGCCGCGCCGGGGCCGGACGGCATTCCCTCGGGCGAGCTGCTGGCACGCATCCGCAAGCGCGTGCTGGACCTGGTCGACGCGCAGTACACCACCTGGCAGGACGAGCTCAAACCCGCGCTGGACGCGCAGGCGATCCACTTCCTCACCCGCGACCGCTGGAGCGAACGCCAGCGCCGCTGGCTGCAGGGCTATTTCGAGAACGAGGTGCTGCCGGTGCTGTCCCCGCTGGGGCTGGACCCGGCGCATCCGTTCCCGCGCATCCTCAACAAGACGCTGAACCTGGCCGTGGTGCTGAAGGGCCGCGACGCGTTCGGCCGCGAAGGCCATATGGCGCTGGTGCGCGCGCCGCGCTCGCTGCCGCGGATCATCCGCCTGCCCAACGAAGTCTGCGGCGACGGCGATCACTTCGTGTTCCTGGCCGAACTGCTGCAGGGTTTCGTCGACCAGATGTTCCCCGGCTTCAAGGTGGCCGGCTCGTATCAGTTCCGCGTGACCCGCAACAGCGAGCTGATGGTCGAGGAAGCCGAAGTAGAGAACCTGGCCCTTGCGCTGAGCGAGGAATTGCTCGGCCGCGGCTATGCCAAGCCGGTGCGGCTGGAGATCGGCGCGGATTGCCCGAAGGCGATCGTGTCGATGCTGATCGCCAACTTCCAGCTGGAAGAGAACGACGTCTACCGCTGCAACGGGCCGGTCAACATCATCCGCGCCGGCAGCGTGTACGACAGCCTGGACCGGCCCGAACTGAAATTCCCGCGCTTCACCCCGCAGTTGCCCAAGGTGTTCGACGCCAACAAGTGCAAGTTCGAGGTGCTGCGCGAGCGCGACGTGCTGCTGCACCACCCGTACGAGTCCTTCGTCACCGTGGTGGAACTGCTCGGCCAGGCCGCGCAGGACCCGGACGTGCTGGCCATCAAGCAGACCCTGTACCGCGCCGGCGCCGACACGCCGCTGGTGGACCTGCTGGTGGAAGCGGCGCGCAACGGCAAGGACGTGACCGTGGTGATCGAGCTGCGCGCGCGTTTCGACGAGGAGGCGAACATCCGCCTCGCCACGCGCCTGCAGGAGGCCGGCGTGCAGGTGGTCTACGGCGTGGTCGGCTACAAGACCCACGCCAAGATGCTGCTGATCGTGCGCCGCGAAGGCGAGCTGCTGCGCCGCTACGTGCACCTTTCGACCGGCAACTACCACCAGGCCAACAGCCGCGCCTATACCGACATCGGCCTGATGACCGCGCAGCCGGAGATCGGCGAGGACCTGCACAAGGTCTTCCAGCAGCTCTCCGGCCTTGGCCCGATGATCGAGCTCAAGCGCCTGCTGCATTCGCCGTTCACGCTGTACAAGAGCGTGGTCGCCAAGATCGAGCGCGAGACCGCGCATGCGCAGGCCGGCAAGCCGGCGCGCATCGTGGCCAAGCTCAATGCACTGAACGAAGCGCATGTGATCGAGGCGCTGTACCGCGCCTCGCAGGCCGGCGTGGAGATCGACCTGATCGTGCGCGGCGCCTGCACCTTGCGGCCGGGGCTGGCGGGCGTGTCGGAGCGCATCCGCGTGCGCTCGATCGTCGGCCGCTTCCTGGAGCACAGCCGGGTGTACTGGTTCGCCAACGACGGCGAGCCGGAGACCTACTGCGCCAGCGCGGACTGGATGGAGCGCAACCTGATGCGGCGCATCGAGGTGGCCTTCCCCATCCTCGAGCCGGCGCTGGCCCAGCGCGTTTACGACGAAACCCTGGCCAACTATCTGGCGGACAACACCCAGGCCTGGCTGCTGGACAGCGAGGGCCGCTACACCCGCGCCCAGCCGGGCGATGCGCCGCCGCACAACGCGCAGCAATGCCTGCTGGACAAGCTCAGCCCGGCCACGCCCAAGACCAGCCTGGGCCGCGGCGGGCGCACGGCGCGCTGAGCCGGACTGACGCAGGCCGGTGCCTGCGTGCGAGAATTCGTACTCAGTCGCACGGAATACGAGCCCCGGATGATTCAAGGCGAGCAGTCCCCGATCAAGGATGGCGAGCTCATCGCCGCCATCGATATGGGTTCCAACAGCTTTCACATGGTCGTGGCGCGGGTGGAGCATGGCGAACCCCGGGTGATCGACCGCCTGCGCGACACCGTGCGCATGGCCGCCGGCCTGCGCGCCGACGGCACGCTCGACGCCGAGCACCGCGCCCGCGCACTGAACTGCCTGGCCCGCTTCGGCCAGCGCATCGCCGGCCTGCCCTCGGCGCGGGTACGCGCGGTGGCCACCAATACCGTGCGCCGGCTGGCGTCGCCGCAATCCTTCCTGACCGCCGCCGAGACCGCGCTGGGCCATCCGGTGGAAATCGTCTCCGGCCGCGAGGAAGGCCGCCTGATCTTCCTGGGCGCCTCGCACGACCTGCCCGCCTCGCGCGAAAACCGGCTGGTGATCGACGTCGGCGGCGGCAGCACCGAATTCATCATCGGCCGCGGCCTGGCCCCGCTGCACACCGAAAGCGTGCAGGCCGGGTGCATCGCCTCCACCATGCGCTTCTTTCCCGGCGGCAAGCTCAATCGCAAGCGCTGGCAGCGCGCCACCGGCGAGCTGGGCGTGCTGCTGCAGCAGTTCGCCGAGGACTACCGCGAGGCCAGCTGGGTCGATGCATTCGGCTCCTCCGGCACGGCCAAGGCGATCGGCGGCGTGGTCCAGGCCATGAAGTTTTCCGACGACGGCATCACGCCGGCGTCGCTGGCGTCGCTGCGCGATGCCCTGCTCGCCCAGGGGCAGGTCGAGACGCTGAAGCTGCCGGGCCTGTCCGACGACCGCGCCCCGGTGATCGCCGGCGGCGTGGTGATCTTCGAGGCTGCCTTCGAGGCGCTGGGCATCCAGCGCATGCGCGTGTGCGAAAGCTCGATGCGCGAAGGCCTGCTGTGGGACCTGCTGGGCCGCGCCGGCGGCACCGACCCGCGCACCGCCAGCATCGACGCGCTGGCCGCCCGCTACGGCGTGGACCGCGCCCAGGCGCGGCGCGTGGAATCCACCGCGCTGATGCTGTTCGACCAGGTGGCCAAGAGCTGGAAGCTTGACGGCGAGGGGCGCGAATGGCTGTCGTGGGTGTCGCGCGTGCACGAGATCGGCCTGGCCATCGCGCACAGCCAGCACCACCACCATGGCGCCTACATCCTGCGCCACGCCGACCTGGCCGGCTTCTCGCGGCAGGAGCAGCAGTTGCTGGCCGCCGTGGTGGAGGCGCATCGCCGCAAGCCGGAGAAGACCCTGTTCTCGGCCCTGCCGCAGCGCTACCGCGCGCTGGCCCGGCAGATCACCGCCCTGCTGCGCCTGGCCGTGCTGTTCCGCCGCGCGCGCCGCGCCGAATCGCTCCCGCAGATGCGCCTGGCCGCGACCGCCCAGCGCCTGCGCCTGGGCCTGCCCGCCGCCTGGATCGAACAGCACCCGCTGACCGAGGCGGACCTGGAGCAGGAGCGCCCGCCGATGGCGGAGCTTGGCCTCACCCTCGACCTGACCACCTTTTGACCGTGCGGCACGCGTTTTCCTGCGCCACCGTTCTTAAGGCCCCCCTCACCGCGGCCGCGTATCATGCGCGGATGCCTGACGCCGCCCGACCCGCCATGCGCCGAATCCTCGCCCTGCTCGCACTGCTGACCCTGCCCTTCGCGCTTTCCGCCCAGGCGGTGAAGCCAGCGGCGACGGCTGCGCCATCCACCCTGCCGCACCCGCAGGTGATACTGCACACCAGCGCGGGCGACATCACCATCGAGCTGTATCCGGACAAGGCGCCCAAGAGCGTGGCGAACTTCCTGCAGTACGTGCGCGAGGGCTTCTACAGCGGCACCGTGATGCACCGCGCGATCGCCGGCTACATGGTGCAGGGCGGCCTGTACACGCGCGACCTGCAGCCCAAGCGCACGCATTCGGCGATCGCCAGCGAAGCGGACAACGGCCTGTCCAACCTGCGCGGCACGCTGGCCGTGGCGCGCGGTGCGGACCCCAATTCCGGCACCTCGCAGTTCTTCTTCAACCTGGTGGACAACCGCCGGCTCGACTACGTCGGCAACCAGAGCGGGCTGACCTGGGGCTTTGCCGTGTTCGGCAAGGTGGTCAAGGGCATCGACGTGGTCGACAAGATCGCCGGCCTGCCCACACGCGCGCTGGGCCCGTTCGCCAACGACGTGCCCAATCCCTTGCCGGTGGTCGACAGCGCCTACGTGATCGGCGAGGAAGCGCCTGCGCGCGCGGCCAGCGCACCTACGCCGCCGGCCGCTCCCGCGGCGAAGCCCGCCGCCAAGCCGGCCGCCAAGAAAGGTACGAAGGGCTGATGCATACGCTGTTCATCGCCGACCTGCATCTGGACGCGGCCCGTCCGCAGATCACCCGGCTGTTCGAGGACTTTCTCGCCAGCGACGAAGCACGCAGTGCCGATGCCGTGTACATCCTCGGCGACCTGGTGGAAGCCTGGATCGGCGATGACGACGATGCCGAGCTACCGGCGCGCATTGCGGCCGCCACGCAGGCGCTGAGCGATGCGGGCGTGCCGGTGTACTTCATGGTCGGCAACCGCGACTTCCTGCTCGGCGAGAAGTTTGCGCAGCGCGCGGGCTTCAGCCTGCTGGAGGACGGCACCGTCCACCCGTTGTACGGCCGCCCCACCCTGCTGATGCATGGCGACGTGCTGTGCACCGACGATGTCGCCTACCAGGCCGTGCGCAAGCAGGTGCGCACGCCGCAGTGGCAGGCGCAGATCCTCGCCATGCCGCTGGAAGCGCGCCGCGCGTTCGCCGCCCAGGCGCGCGCGGACAGCAAGGCGCATACCGGCAGCACCATGGAGACGATCATGGACGTCAACGCCGATGCCGTCGCCGAGGCGATGCGCAAGGCGGGTGTGACGCGATTGATTCATGGGCATACGCATCGGCCGGCGGTGCATCGCATCGAAGTCGATGGCGTGCCGGCGGAGCGGATCGTGCTGGGGGATTGGTACGAGCATGGGTCGGTGTTGAGGGTGACGCCCGATGACGTGGAGCTGCGCGGCCTCGCGCTGAGCTGAGCTCCGCGGTGCCGTGGTGCGCATCCGGGCAGCGAGACCCGGTTAGCCGATAGCTCGCTCGTCATTCCGGCGCAGGCCGGAATCCAGCAGCGATGCGCTACGACCAAGCGAGAGATCTCCAAGGACGCGAGCTTCATGGGCTCCAGCGACACCAGACGGTGACTCCACTGGATTCCGGCCTACGCCGGAATGACGACTTCCTCATTCGAGGATTGCTCAGTCTGATGCGCTTCGCATTATGCAAAACGCCGCTTTCGGGGTGTTTGTTTATTGGCTTCGATGTGGGGCGCGGTTTGATTTGAGGCGGTGGGATTGTGAGAGCCATCCTTGGGCTTCATCCGTTCTCTGCAAGCTCTTTCTCCACCAGATACGCCGAATGTCCCTTTCGGGGCGTTTGTTTATTGGCTTCGATGTAGGGCGCGCTTTGATTTGAGACGGTGGGATTGTGAGGCCCATCCTTGGGCCTCACCCCTCCGCGCTATGCGCTGCGGGGCCAGCCTGCGGCTGTCCTTGTTGTTCCAGACAAATTTGTCGAACCGGTGGCTCGGCTTGCCGAGTCACCGGTTCTCTGCAACCTCTCTCTCCGCCAGATACGCAAAACGCCCCTTGCGGGGCGTTTTGCGTATCTGGCGGAGAGAGAGGGATTCGAACCCTCGATAAGGCTTTTGACCCTATACTCCCTTAGCAGGGGAGCCCCTTCGGCCTCTCGGGCATCTCTCCGTTTTTGTCCGCATCTCTGCGGAGCCGGCAAGGATACCGGCCGATGGGTCTTTCGTAAAGCCTTCAGGCGATCACTGCTCGTCCGAGCCGCTGCCTTCCGGTTTGTGCTCGTTCTGGATCCGTTGATAGATCTCTTCACGATGCACGGCTACGTTCTTGGGCGCGTTGATGCCGATACGCACCTGATTGCCCTTCACGCCCAGGACGGTGACGGTCACCTCGTCGCCGATCATCAGGGTTTCGCCGACCCTGCGGGTCAGAATCAACATGTTTGCCACTCCATGAAAGCTATGTGGTCACAGGCCAGCAGATGGTGAAACCTCACCCCTGAGCTACACCATCCGAGTTTCGACGAACTGTCCATCGAAGGCCCTACCGCCTTCCCCGGCACAACGGCGAGTCGCTCGAGAGCGGCTGCCGGCGGGCTACGCCACAACGCGCGTAGCCGACATTCGACCGATACTAGCCGAGCGCCCGCGCGCTGCGCAATGCGCATGGCCTATGGCATGTGGTCTATTCACCTAGGTTTTATCAATTCAGTCGCGCGCCAATCCACGCCGGCAAAGCGGCCAGCAAGGCAGGCAGCGCAGCGGTATCCGAACCGCCGCCCTGGGCCATGTCCGGACGTCCGCCACCCTTGCCGTCGATCTGGCTCGCCACATGTGCGACGACGTCGCCGGCCTTGATGCGGCCCAGCGCCTTGCCGTGCACGCCGGCCACCAGCGACACGCGTCCGTCGGCGGCGCCGGCGAGCAGCACCACGCAGTCGGCGAGCTGCTGTTTGAGCTGGTCCATGCTGTCGCGCAGCGCCTTCGCGTCCAGCCCTTCCAGCCTGGCCGCGACGACCTTGATGCCGTCGATCTCCTGCGCGGTGGAAGCCAGGTCGGCGGTGGCCGAGCCGGCGGCCTTGGCGCGCAGCGATTCGAGTTCGCGTTCGAGCTTCTTCTGCTTGTCCAGCAGCTGGCGCAGCTTGTCGGCCGCCTCTTCGCCGCTGGTCGACAACAATTCAGACAATTCGCCAAGGCGGCGTTCTTCGTCCGCCACGTAGGCGAGCGCGCCGGCGCCGGTCACCGCTTCGATACGGCGCACGCCGGAGGCCACACCGGCCTCGCTGACCAGCTTGAACAGGCCGATGTCGCCAGTGCGGCCCACATGCGTGCCGCCGCACAGCTCGGTGGAGAACTCGCCCATGCGCAGCACGCGCACTTCGTCGCCGTACTTCTCGCCGAACAGCGCCATCGCGCCGAACTCGATCGCCTGGTTGTAACCCATCTGATGCACTTCGGCCTGCGCGTTGCGGCGCACCTCGGCGTTCACCAGGTCCTCGACGCGCGCCAGTTCCTCGCGCGACATCGGCTTGAAGTGGGCGAAGTCGAAGCGCAGGCGCTCCGGCGCCACCAGCGAGCCCTTCTGCGTGACGTGTTCGCCCAGCACCTTGCGCAGCGCGGCATGCAGCAGATGGGTGGCGGAGTGGTTGAGCACGATGGCCTGGCGGCGCGCGCCGTCGACCAGCGCGTCGACCGCGTCGCCCACGCGCAGCGGCTGCGTGCCCTGCCACTGGCCGGCATGGCCGAAGAACACGCCGCCCATCTTCAGCGTGTCGGCCACGTCGAAGCGGCCGGCGCTGTTGGCGAGGCTGCCGGTGTCGCCGACCTGTCCGCCGGATTCGGCGTAGAACGGCGTGCGGTCGAGGATCACCAGGGCGTCCTCGCCCTGGGCGAGCTGCTGCAGCTGGATGCCGTCGCGCACGATGCCCAGCACCTGGCTGCCCTGCGCGGAGATCGCTTCGTAGCCGAGGAACTCGGTGGGCTTGAGCTGGCTGGCCAGTTCGGCCGGCATGTTGCCCTTGGCCTTGAAGCTGCCGCCCTTGCGGCCGCGCTCCTTCTGCTCTTCCATCGCGCGGTCGAAGCCTTCCATGTCCACCGACAGGCCACGCTCGCGCGCGATGTCGGCGGTGAGGTCCACCGGGAAACCGTAGGTGTCGTAGAGGCGGAACGCATCGGCGCCCGGGATGGTGTCGGCGGATTTGCCTGCCACCTCGTCGAACAGGCGCATGCCGTGCTCGAGCGTTTCGCCGAAGCGCTGTTCCTCGGTGCGCAGCGCTTCTTCGACGAAGGCCTGCTTCGCCGCCAGCTCCGGATAGGCACCGCCCATTTCCTCGACCAGCGGCTTGACCATCTTCCAGAAGAAGTCGCCGCGCACGCCGAGCATCCAGCCGTGCCGCAGCGCGCGGCGGATGATGCGGCGGAGCACGTAGCCGCGGCCTTCGTTGGACGGCAGCACGCCGTCGACGATCAGGAAGGAGCAGGCGCGGATATGGTCGGCGATCACGCGCAGCGACTTGTTGGCCAGGTCCGGCGTGCCGGTGAGCTGCGCCGCAACCTTGATCAGGTGCGCGAACAGGTCGATCTCGTAGTTGGAATGCACGTGCTGCAGCACCGCGGCCAGGCGCTCCAGGCCCATGCCGGTGTCCACGCACGGCGCCGGCAGCGGCGACAGCGTGCCATCGGGCGCGCGGTCGAACTGCATGAACACCAGGTTCCAGATCTCGATGTAGCGGTCACCGTCCTCGTCCGGCGAACCGGGCGGGCCACCGGCGATGTCCGCGCCGTGGTCGTAGAAGATCTCGGTGCACGGACCGCAGGGGCCGGTGTCGGCCATCTGCCAGAAGTTGTCGGAAGCGAACGGCGCGCCCTTGTTGTCGCCGATGCGCACGATGCGCTCGGCCGGCACGCCCATTTCCTTGTTCCAGATGTCGTAGGCCTCGTCGTCCGTGTGATACACGGTGACCCACAGCTTGTCCGCCGGCAGCTTGAACACGCCGGTCAGCAGCTCCCAGGCGTAGCGGATCGCATCGCGCTTGAAGTAGTCGCCGAACGACCAGTTGCCGAGCATCTCGAAGAACGTGTGGTGGCGCGCGGTGTAGCCGACGGCGTCGAGGTCGTTGTGCTTGCCGCCGGCGCGCAGGCAGCGCTGCACGTCGGCCGCGCGCGCATAGGCGAGCTTTTCGCTGCCCAGGAACACGTTCTTGAACTGCACCATGCCCGAGTTGGTGAACAGCAGCGTCGGGTCGCTGGCCGGCACCAGCGAGCTGGACGGCACGATGGTGTGGTCCTTGGAGCGGAAGAATTCGAGGAAGGTGGAGCGGATGTCGGCCGTCTTCATTGCGTGCGGGTCGTCGGTCTGTGGCGCCGTGGCTGCAGGCCACGCCGCGACGCAGCCGGGCGATCAGTCGCTTTCGTCGGCCAACTCGTCCACTTCGGCGTGGGTAAGACCTCTTACTGTGGCGGCGGCAAAGCCCCGACGCAAGAGAAACTGCGCCCTGCGCTGCTTTTCGGCCAGGTCCGCAGCCGGCTTGCCGCCGTAGCGGCGGCGCAGCTGGGCGGCGGCGGACGCGGCCCAGTCCACCTCCGCGGCATCCAGCAGTGCGCGGATGCGCGCATCGGAGAAACCGTGGCTCTTCAGTTCGGCACGCAGGCGCGCGGGGCCGTAGCCCTGGGCGGAGCGGCTGCGCACCAGCAGCTCGCCGAAGCGGTCGTCGTCCTGGTAGTGCTGCTCGCCGAGCCGGTCTAGCGCCGCCCCGGCCTCTTCGCCCTCGTAGCCGCCCCGGCGCAGCTTCTGGCCCAGCTCGCGGCGGGAATGCTCGCGGCGCGCGAGCAGGCCCAGCGCCTTGTTGTAGGCGCTGGGCCGGGGCTTGTCGTCGTTGTCGTCTTTACGGCGCATGTTGACGGAGCCTGGGTCCTGGCCGTGCGGATCGCCCAGCTGAAAGCCCGTGGGACTTCATCTGCCGGCCTTCGCCCAGGCAGCGACCGGGCTGAAACGCCCGGCCGCACGGACCATCAAGCTCAAGCCATCAGGCTCAGGCTTCCTCGAGCGCTTCCTCGGAAGCGGTCGTCTTGCCGCTGTTGCTCACCAGCAGGCGGGCGCGCAGTTCGCGGTCCACTTCGTTGGCGATGGCCGGGTTGTCGCGCAGGAACTGGCGCACGTTCTCCTTGCCCTGGCCGATGCGATCGCTCTTGTAGCTGTACCAGGCGCCGGATTTCTCAATCAGGTTCTGCGCCACGCCCAGCTCGATGATCTCGCCTTCGCGCGAGGTGCCCTCGCCGTAGAGGATCTCGAACTCGGCCTGGCGGAACGGCGGCGCCACCTTGTTCTTGACCACCTTGACGCGGGTCTCCGAACCGATCACTTCCTCGCCCTTCTTCACCGCGCCGATACGGCGGATGTCCAGGCGCACCGAGGCGTAGAACTTCAGCGCATTGCCGCCGGTGGTGGTTTCGGGGCTGCCGAACATCACGCCGATCTTCATGCGGATCTGGTTGATGAAGATCACCAGGCAGTTCGACTTCTTGATGTTGGCGGTGAGCTTGCGCAGCGCCTGGCTCATCAGGCGGGCATGCAGGCCGACGTGGGAGTCGCCCATCTCGCCTTCGATTTCCGCCTTCGGGGTGAGCGCGGCGACCGAGTCGACCACCACCACGTCCACCGCGCCGGAGCGCACCAGCATGTCGGCGATTTCCAGCGCCTGCTCGCCGGTGTCCGGCTGCGACACCAGCAGGTCGTCCACGTTGACGCCCAGCTTTGCGGCGTAGGTCGGGTCCAGCGCGTGCTCGGCGTCGACGAAGGCGGCAGTGCCGCCGTTGCGCTGGCAGTTGGCGATCACCTGCAGCGTGAGCGTGGTCTTGCCCGAGGATTCCGGGCCGTAGATCTCGACCACGCGGCCGCGCGGCAGGCCGCCCACGCCCAGCGCGATATCCAGGCCGAGCGAGCCGGTGGACACGGTTTCGATGGCGTCGTCGGTGCGGTCGCCCATGCGCATGACCGCGCCCTTGCCGAACTGCTTCTCGATCTGGCCGAGGGCGGAAGCGAGCGCCTTGCGCTTGTTGTCATCCATCGTCTTGTATCCCGAATGCGTGAGGAGTGGCGGTTAAGTGACGAGCATGATGCGCCCGCCGTGTCTCATGGGCTGCGATCACGCAGACCGGCAGTATCCCATACCGGTCAAGCCTGCCTGTGTAGGCGAAAGCCGATCAGTCGGTCAGCGCCTTGCGCACGCCGACGAGGGCGGCGGCCACGGTCTGGCGCCGGATCGCCTCGCGGTCGCCGTCGAAGTGGAACTGCCGCCCGTGGGCGTAGCCGCCGCGGCGCTTCCAGCCGATCCACACCGTGCCCACCGGCTTGTCCGGGGTGCCGCCGCTGGGGCCGGCGATGCCGGTGACCGCCACCGCCATGCCCGCGCCGAAGCGCGCCAGCGCGCCGGAGACCATCTCCAGCACGGTCTCTTCACTGACCGCGCCGGTGCGCTCCAGCGTGCGCGGATTGACCCCCAGCAGCGCTTCCTTCGCCTCGTAGCTGTAGGTGACCACGCCGGCGTCGAACCAGGCCGAGCTGCCCGGCAGGTCGGTCAGCGCCTTGGCGATCCAGCCGCCGGTGCAGGACTCGGCCGTGACCAGCATGAGTTTGGCAGCCAGCGCCGCCGCGGCCACCTCGCCGGCAAGCGCGGCGAGATCGGCGTCGGTGGGCACGGACGGCAAGGGGGGCAAGGGGGGCAAGGACATGAAGGCTCCACGGGAAACGGGCGCACCGGGGGCGAAGGTGCGAAGCGGGCTGTTCTACCCCTTATGCACGCGGGGGCCAAGACTTGACCTTGCACGGACTTGAGCTTGCACGGACTTGAGCCGGACTCGATCAGAAATCGTAGCTGCCGCTCAGCAGCACGCTGCGCCGCTCGACCAGCGGCACGAAGCTGTCGTCGAAATCCTCCGCGCGCAGCTGCCGCCCGAGCAGGTTGCGCACGCCCAGGGTCACGCTCCAGCGCGGCGCGCGATAGAAGATGTTGGCGTCCAGGCTGTACTGCCCGGGATTGCGGAACACGGTCTGGCCATCGCTCAGCAGGCCATTGGCGCAGCTGCGCGCATGCAGCCCTGCGCCGACGCCCCAGCCGGCGCGCGCGGCGGGATCGAAGCTGTAGCTCGCCCATGCATCGACGCGATGCCGCGGCGCGCCCTGCGCCAGCGAGCCGTCGTGCTTGTGCACGCGCGCATAGGTGTAGCTCGCGCTGACGTCCAGGCCCGGCGCCAGCCGGCCGTTGATCTCCGCCTCGACCCCCTGGTTGGTCTGCCCGGGCCCGCGATAGCCGAAGTACGGCGGCTTCGAGGAGATCAGGTCGGTGCTGCGATCGAGCGCGATGCGGTACCAGGCCACGGTCAGGCGCGCCTTGTCCTGGACCAGGTCGAACTTGGCGCCGGCCTCGAGCTGGCGCGACAGCACCGGCAGCAGCGGCTTGCCGTTGCGGCCCAGCACGGTGTCGGGCTGGAAGCCGTGCGACAGGCTGGCGTACAGCGCCACGCCGGGCACCGGCTTGTAGACCAGGCCGAGATTGGGCACCCATTGCGCCTTGCGCCGCACCCACGGCGAGCCGTCGCGGTGCTGGGTCGACAGCACGTAGGCGGAGCGGCGGATCGCCACCAGCGCGTTCCAGTGTTCGCCCAACTGCATGTGGTCCTGCAGGAACAGGCCGCTGTCGGTCACCCATGGATCGCCGGAGAAGGTGAACTTGCTCGCGCCGAACGGGCTCATCGCCTGGTCCGAGGTCAGCGACGCCACCGGCGGCAGCCGTTCACCGCCCAGGATGTCGATGCTGCCGTCGCCGACCGAGGCCTGCACGTCCTCGTAGCGGCCCACACGCGCCCGCGAGTAGTCGAAGCCGAGCATCACCGTGTGATGCGTGACACCTAGCGAGAACGCCGCCACCAGTTCGTTCTGCAGCGTGTAGTACGCATCGGTGTAGCGGTACTTGTCGGCCACCGCGTAGGCCGGCGGCTCGACCGTCGGGAAGAACACCCACCAGGCCTGCTGCATGCTGGATTCGTGTACGTACTGCGCGCGGCTGCGCAACGACCAGGTGTCGTCGAAGGCGTGCTCGAACAGGTAGTAGTAGCGGGTGGTGCGGAACTGCGAGTGGTCCTGCGGATTGCCCAGCAGCAGGTTCCGCGGCGTCGCCGTCGAGGGCGTGTCGTCCACCCAGGTCACGTGGTCCGGCATCGGAAAGCGGTTGACCATGCGCGACAGGCCGACGATCCACTGCGTATCGCCGCCGTTCCAGCCCAGTGAGGGCGCGATGTAGTTGGTGCGCCGGCCGGCGTAGCCCTGCGGCGAGCGGTCGGTGCGGTCGACCGAGAACACCGCGCGGTACAGCCAGTGTCCGTCGCCATCGAGCTTGCCGGCGAAATCGCCGTCGAGCTGCGTATCGCCATGGCTGCCCAGCGCCCACGTCAACCGGTGCACCGGCGTGGCCTGCGGCTTCTTCAAGACCAGGCCGATCAGGCCGCCGAAATTATTGCTGCTCGAGACATCGCCCAGGATCGATTGCGGGCCACGCGGGATCTCGATGCGCTCCACCGCCACCAGCGGCGGCATGTCGCCGACGCCGACCACGGCATTGGGCATGCCGTCGGTCAGGCCGTTGCCGGCGCGGAAGCCGCGGATGCGGAACTGCGGCAGGCCGACATCGGTGTCCAGGTATTGCACGCCGGCCACGGTGCGCAGCGCATCGGGCACGGTGCGGTCCTGGCGCGCATCCATCAGGTCCCGGGTGACCACGCCCACCGATTGCGGCAGGTCGGCCGGATCGGCATCCAGGCGCGCCGAGCCGCTGGCGAATTCGGTCCGGTAGCCGTTGGCGAACAGGCCCACGGAATGCACCGGCGCAAGATTGGTGATGGGCACCGGCGGCGGCTCGGCATGTCCCGGCGGCAACGGGGCCGCCGGCTTGATCACCACCGTGGTGGCGCCGATGAAGCGATAGGTGAGCGAGGTGCCGCGCAGCAGCGCGTCGAGCGCCTCCTCGCGGGCGAACTGGCCCTGCACCGGCGAGGCGCGCAGCGAGGCCGCCAGCTCGCCGGAGACCAGGACCTGCACGTTCGCCTGCCCGCCATAGGCGATCAGCGCCGGCGCCAGCGGCTGGGCCGCGATGGCGAAGCTCAGCCTGGCCGGGACAGCGCTGTCATCGTTCGCCGCGGCTGCATGGGGCGACCACGGCGACGCCACCATGCAGCCGCAAGCGAACAGCCAACCCAAACGACCCATGTCCTACGCCGCTTCCCCGACGAAAACGTTGAGTGTGACATGGTCGACAATTCATTAGGAATTCTTCTTATGAGCGAGGGCCGGCATCGATTCAGACAGATACCGGCCAGGCTTGCCCTTTACTGACGCGCGACCGGCTCCCGGCTGCTCAGCACCACCTCGGTAGGCCGCATGTCCACGCGCAGCGGCAGTACCTGGGGCAAGGCTTCCAGCCAGCGGTCGATCGCATCCGTGCGGATGGTGCCGGTGAAGGCCAGCGCGGCCAGCTTCGCGTCGGCGATGCGCACCGGCCGCTTGCTGTAGCGATTGAGGCTGGCCACCACCACGTCCAGCGGCTCGTTGTCGAACTCCAGCCGATGCTCGCGCCAGGCCGCGGTCCGTGCCGGATCGGACTGCACGATCTGCAACCCCGCGCCCGGCACGAAGACGATGCGCTGCCCCGCCGTGGCCTCCTGCACGCTGACGGCGCCCGGCGCGTTGACCATCACGCGGCCTTCGGCCACTTCGATCATCACCCGGTCGCCGCCGCGGCGCACGTCGAACGAGGTGCCCACGTCGCGGATGCGCACTTCGCCCACGCGCACCTCGAACGGCATATCGTCCGGGGCGATCTGGAAGAACGCCTCGCCTTCGCTCAACTCCACCTTGCGCAGGTTGCTGTCGAAGCGCGCGGCGATGCGCGAGGCGCCGCCCAGCACCACCTGGGTGCCGTCCGGCAGGCGCACGTCCTGGCGCTGCGCCACTTCGCTGGCGTAGTCGCGTGCCACCGTGGCGGTGAGCAGGGTCCAGGCCAGGTAGCCGCCGGTGGCCGCCGCCGCGAAGCCCGCGGCCAGCGCCAGCGGCAGCCACGGACGCGCGCTTTTCTTCGCACGCTGCGGGCTTGGCAGGCCGCGCCGGAGCACATCGCGGGAGGCGTCGTCCAGATGCTCCATATCGTCGGCGAGCGCGCCGAGGCGCTCGAACGCGGCCAGGTTCTCCTCGCGTGCGGACCAGGCGATCCATTGCAGCAGCGTCGCCTCGGACACTTCCGGCTCGCGCAGGCGCAGCCACCAGTCGGCGGCGGCGCTCAGGCGCGCTTCTTCGATTGTCGTGATGCCGGACATCAGCCTTCCTCCAGCTGGTCGACCCGGGCGCGGCAATGCGCCAGGGCCCGCGTAACGTGGTAGCGCACCATGCGCTCGCTCAAGCGCATGGCATTCGCCACCGCGCGGAAATCCAGGCCTTCGATCATGTGCGCCATAAAGGCCTCGCGTGTTTTCGGTGGCAGTTCGCCCAGGGCCTGGCGCAGGCCGTGCAGGCGTTCGACAGCCATGGCCCGCCGCTCCGGCGGGGGTGCGGTCTGCGGTTCGCGGATCATCACTTCGTCGACCGCCCTGGCATGGATGCCGCGCTGGCGCAGCCGGTCCATGGCCAGGTTGGAAGCGGTGCGGAACAGATAGGCGCGCAGGTCGTCGACGCTTTCCGGGCGCTCCAGCGTCAGCATGCGCACGTAGGCTTCCTGCGCGACTTCCTGCGCGTCGGAGAGCGATTGCAGCCGGCACTGCAGGAACGCCAGCAGCGCGCGGTGATGCGTGCGGCACAGCTCTTCCAGGCGCGCGACGTGCGTCGCCGAGCGAGTGCCGGACTGATCGGATGGGGTGCTCACGGTATCCACGCGGGCTCCTGCGGCAAGAAGGGCATGAACGACGCGGCGGCGCGCGGCGCGGGCGACGCGGCCAGCTCGACGTGCGGCGCCGCGCGGCCCAGCGCGGCGGTCAGCACGCCCTCCGCGGCGATGCGCAGCGCCTCGCGGCGCCGGAACGCGGCACGGTGATGGCTGGGCACGTCCGCCTCGCTCTTGCGCGGCGGCTCGACCGGCAGTGCGAACCAGTCGCCCTCGGCCACCCCGTGCTGTTCCGTCCAGAACGCATCGTAGTCCGCCTGGAACTGTCCGGCACGGCGGCGATTCAGCGGGTGGGCCTGATTGGCGATGCCCAGCACGCGGCCGATGCCGGCATGGCGCGCGAAAGCGCAGGCCAGCCCCAGCATCAGCTGCTTGGGCCGCAGACCGTGCATCTGCTTGGTCAGCTCGCGCACCACCTCGCGCGCATCGGCGCCGCCCGGCCCCTGCAGGCAGCCGATGGCCAGCGTGCGGCCGTCGTCGATCACCGTGCACACCACGCGGTACAGCGTGCGGCCGCCGATTTCTTCCAGATGGATGCCGAGCTCGCCTTCGCAGCCCTTGTCGATCGACGGCTGCAGGCTCAACACCAGCTCGCTGCCATCCTTCAGCGCCAGCAGGCCCAGCGGCACGCCGCCTTCGACATAGATCGCGTCGAACAGCGGCGCGGGCAGCCTGGCCAGCACGAAGCGGTAATGCGCGTGCAGTGCGCGCAGGCGGTCGCGGCGGCGCCACTGGTCGTTGACGAAGCGATGCAGATGGCGCTCGAACAGGCGCGGGTCGCGGCGGCAGCAGGCGTGCATGCGCGCATCGCCCTGCACGAAACGCAGGTAGGCGCCGTGCAGCAACGGCAGGCACAAGGCGCGGGCCAGGTATTTGGCCGCTTCGCGCAGGCGGGCACGCGGCGCGCGCGGCCAGTCCTGGCGCTGCCGCAGCGAGGCGAGCCAGCCGCGCGCCGGTGCGGCGGGCGCAGGGCGGCGCAAGCCTGGCGCCAGCTTCAAGGCGCCGCCATCGGAGACGGTGAGACGGATGTTCAAGCGAAGCGCTCGTGTAGTGAGTAAAGACCCCCGGAGGACGAACTCACGCGACGTTTTTGAAATGCCCCGCTGCGCGCCGGCAGGCCTGCAAGGTACCTGTCGCGTCAGTCACTTGCGCCGCGCCCCTCGTGCGCTGCTGCCCCAGGCCGTATGCTTCGACGCTTTCGCTCCACCTTCCGGCGCCGCCACGCAGCTGCGGCCGACTCACGCCGGAGCAGCCACCGGAATGCACGGATACCGATGACGGACGCCTATCTCGACCACACCCCGCTGATGCGCCAGTACCTGACGGCCAAGGCCGCGCACCCCGAGGTGCTGCTGTTCTTCCGCATGGGCGATTTCTACGAGCTGTTCTACGACGACGCGCGCAAGGCCGCGCGGCTGATGGACATCACGCTCACCCAGCGCGGCCAGTCGGCCGGCCAGCCGATTCCGATGGCGGGCGTGCCGTATCACGCGCTGGAGAACTATCTGGCCAAGCTGGTGCGGCTGGGCGAGTCGGTGGCGATCTGCGAGCAGATCGGCGACCCGGCGCTGGCCAAGGGCATCGTCGAGCGCAAGGTGGTGCGCATCGTCACGCCGGGCACGGTCACCGACGCCGCCCTGCTGGAAGAACGCCGCGACAATTTATTGCTGGCGATCGCTGCTGGCCCGCAGGCCAGCTATGGCCTGGCCTGGGTGGACCTGGGCAGCGGCCGCTTCCTGCTCAGCGAAGTGCCCAGCGCCGAAGCGCTGGCCGCGGAACTGGCGCGGCTGCAGCCGGCCGAGACCCTGGTCGACGAAGCGGTGGCCTGGCCCAAGCTGGTCAGCACCCTGCCCGGCCTGCGCCGGCGTCCGCCCTGGCATTTCGATGCCGACGCCGCGCGGCGCGAACTCAATCGTTTCTTCGGCACGCGCGACCTCGGCGGCTTCGGCGTGGACAACCTGCCGCTGGCGATCGCCGCCGCCGGCTGCCTGCTCGGCTATGTGGAAGAAACCCAGAAGAGCGCGCTGCCGCACGTGTCCGGCATGGCGGTGGAAAGCGCCGGCGAAACCATCGCCATGGACGCGGCTACGCGCCGCAATCTGGAGCTGGATACGCATCCCAGCGGCCGCACCGAACACACCCTGCTCGGCGTGCTCGACGAAAGCGTCACGCCGATGGGCGCGCGCCTGCTGCGCCGCTGGCTCAACCGTCCGCTGCGCGCGCGCGACGCGCTGCGTCGCCGCCACCAGGCGATCCGTGCGCTGCTGGACAACGCGTCGATCAATGGCCGGGGCTACGAAAGCCTGCGCGAACGCCTGCGCGGCATCGGCGACCTGGAACGCATCCTGGCCCGCGTGGCGCTGCGCTCGGCGCGCCCGCGCGACCTGTCCACCCTGCGCGACGGCCTCGCCGCCGCGCCGCTGCTGCGCGACGAGATCGCCGCGCTGGACAGCCCGCTGCTGCACAGCCTGGTCGAGCGCATCGGCGACCACGCCGACAACGCCGCCCTGCTCGCCACGGCGATCGTGCCGCAGCCGCCGGTACTGCAGCGCGACGGCGGCGTCATCGCCGACGGCTACGACGCCGAACTCGACGAACTGCGCCGCCTGTCCACTCACGCCGACCAGTACCTGGTCGAACTGGAAGAGCGCGAGAAAGCCGCCAGCGGCATCCCGACGCTCAAGGTCGGCTACAACCGCGTGCACGGCTATTACATCGAGATCAGCAAGGCGCAATCGGAAAAAGCGCCCACCCATTACACGCGCCGCCAGACCACCAAGAACGCCGAGCGCTACATCACCGAAGAACTGAAGAACTTCGAGGACAAGGTGCTCTCCGCCAAGGAGCGCTCGCTGATGCGCGAGCGCGCGCTGTACGAAGCGCTGCTCGATACGCTCACCGAGCGCCTGGAACCGCTGAAATCCGCCGCCGCCGCGATGGCCGAGCTCGACGTGCTGTCCAACCTGGCCGAACGCGCCGCCAGCCTGGACTGGAGCGAGCCGGTACTGACCGACGAGCCCGGCCTGCACATCGAGCGCGGCCGCCATCCGGTGGTGGAGAAAGTGCGCGCCGAGCCGTTCGAGCCGAATGACCTGAAGCTCGACGACGCGCGCCGCATGCTGGTGATCACCGGCCCGAACATGGGCGGTAAGTCGACCTATATGCGGCAGAACGCGCTGATCGTGCTGCTCGCGCATATCGGCAGCTATGTACCGGCCAGCGCCGCGGCGATCGGCCCGATCGACCGCATCTTCACCCGCATCGGCGCGGGCGACGATCTTTCGCGCGGCCAGTCCACCTTCATGGTGGAGATGAGCGAGACGGCCAATATCCTGCACAACGCCAGCGCCGACAGCCTGGTGCTGATGGATGAAGTCGGCCGCGGCACCAGCACCTACGACGGCCTGGCCCTGGCGCGCGCCGCCGCGGTGCATCTGGCCGCGAGCAGCCGCGCGTATACGCTGTTCGCCACGCATTATTTCGAACTGACCGAACTGCCCGGCGAATACCCCAGCATCGCCAACGTGCATCTGGACGCGGTGGAATACGGCGACCAGTTGGTCTTCATGCATGCGGTAAAGGAAGGCCCGGCCAACCGCAGCTTCGGCCTGCAGGTGGCGGCGCTGGCCGGCCTGCCGAAGTCGGTGATCGCCGATGCGCGGCGCACATTGGCGGAGCTGGAGCGCGGCATGCATCAGCATGCGTCGGCGCTGAAGCCGAAGGCGGACAGTTCGCCGCAATTGGGTTTGTTCGCACCGGCGGAACCATCGGCGGCGGAGCGCGCGCTGGACGAAGTCGATCCGGATGCGCTGACGCCGCGCGAGGCGCTGGAGGTGTTGTATCGCCTCAAAGCCTTGCTTTGAGGCGATACGTAATCGAACCTGGCCGCCTCAAAGCATTGCTTTGAGGCGATAGCGTTCAACTCAGCAGATCAGGCCGCCGCGGGAATCGCCGCCGGGAACGGCTCGCGCCACGCCGGCAAGGCCATCAGCCGCTCGTGCCAGCGCACGATGTGCGGGAACTCCGCCACCGGCAGATGCGCGCTCGTCGACCACGGCAGCAGCACGCCGACGCCGAAGTCCGCGATGCTCAGCTTGTCGCCGACCAGATAATCGCGCGTCGCCAGATGCTCATCGAGCACGCCGGCAAAGCGGCGGAAGAAGTTGGTGGCTTCCTCCACCGCGGCGGCGTTCGGTTCGCCCAGCCCCAGGAACGGCTTGATCATGTGCTCGAAGTAGAGCGAGCTGCCGTGGCGCGAGAAGTGCGCGATATCCCAGGACAGCCAGCGCAGCACTTCGACCTGGCTGGCCGCATCGGCGGGCCACAGATCCGAACCGGCCTTCACCGCGAGGTGCGCCATGATCGCGGTGCTCTCCCACAGGCGCAGGTCGCCGTCGACCAGCAGCGGCACCTTGCCGTTCGGGTTCTGCTCCAGGAACGCCGGCGAGCGTTGTTCGCCCTTGGCCAGATCGACCCGGATGAACTCCACCGGCGATCCGAGGTACTTCGCCACCGCACATGCCTTGCGCGGGTTCATGGTCTCTGCGTAGTACAGCTTCATGGTCATGCCTCCATCAGGTGAGGGGCTCCAGCCCCAGGGGGATGACGACGAAGTCTGCCGCCTGACTACATATGTTCAAGAACATATTCTGTGGCGGGAGTACGCTTGCGCGGTTCCCCCTCCCCTGCATGACGCCGCCATGCCCTACACCGCCGAACACAAGCAGAAAACCCGCGAACGCATCGTCGAATCCGCGCGCGAGCTGTTCAATCGCCGCGGCTTCTCCGAGGTCTCCATCGACGAAATCATGCGTCAGGCAGGACTGACCCGCGGCGGCTTCTACAACCATTTCAAGGCGAAGGAAGAGCTGTACGCGGAAGCCGTCCAGGCCTATATGCATTTCGATCCGTCGCAGCGCTGGAGCGGCATCGAGTTCGATCCGGAAGCGAAAGGCACGGCCTGCGCGCAGCAGATGGTGAACATCTATCTTTCCAACGCGCACCTGCAGGACGTCGAAGGCCATTGCCCGCTGATCGCCCTGCCCACCGACACCGCGCGTGCAGGCTCCCAGGCGCGGCTGGCGTACTGCAAGCTGGTCGAGCACATGGCCAGCATGATGACCGGCGGCCTGGAAGGCTTCGAAGGCGACGAAGCGCGCAAGCGCGGCCTGGCGATCACCGCCCTGTGCGTGGGCGGCATGGTGCTCGCGCGCACCATCGAGGATCCGGCCTTCGTCGAAGAAGTGCGCCAGGCGGCACACGACATGGCGCTGCAGCTGATCGCGCCCGAGGCCGACTGACTCATAGCCAGAGGCTATGGGAATAATAAGAACAATCTAGTTCACCTAAGAGACCTATCTGCGTAGATTCAGATGGCAAGCCAGCCGACGCCAGCCACTCCGACTAGAAGGAATCTCCCGTGACCCAAGATCCCCACAGCACGACACCCACTTCCGAAGCGTCGAAGTGCCCCGTCCACCACGCCGGCAAGAGCGGCACCAGCAATCAGGATTGGTGGCCCAATCAGCTCAATCTGAAAATCCTGCACCAGCATTCCCCGCTGTCCGATCCGATGGAAGGCGGTTTCGATTACGCCAAGGCTTTCGGGCAGCTCGACTACGACGCGCTCAAGCGCGACCTGCACGCGCTGATGACCGATTCGCAGGAGTGGTGGCCGGCCGACTTCGGCCACTACGGCCCGCTGTTCATCCGCATGGCCTGGCATAGCGCCGGCACCTACCGCACCGGCGACGGCCGCGGAGGCGCCGGGGCCGGCCAGCAGCGTTTCGCTCCGCTCAACAGCTGGCCGGACAACGGCAACCTGGACAAGGCGCGCCGCCTGCTGTGGCCGCTGAAGCAGAAGTACGGCCGCAACATCTCCTGGGCCGACCTGATGATCCTGGCCGGCAACGTCGCGCTGGAATCGATGGGCTTCAAGACCTTCGGCTTCGCCGGCGGCCGTCCGGACGTGTGGGAGCCGGAGGAAGACGTCTACTGGGGCACCGAGACCACCTGGCTGGGCGGCGACAAGCGCTATTCCGGCGAACGCGACCTGGACAACCCGCTGGCAGCCGTGCAGATGGGCCTGATCTACGTCAATCCGGAAGGCCCGGAAGGCAAGCCCGACCCGCTCGCCGCGGCCCGGGACATCCGCGAGACCTTCGCCCGCATGGCGATGAACGACGAGGAGACCGTGGCGCTGATCGCCGGCGGCCATACCTTCGGCAAGACCCACGGCGCTGGCCCCGCCAACCACGTGGGCGTGGAGCCGGAAGGTGCCGGCATCGAGGAACAGGGCCTGGGCTGGCGCAGCAGCTACAACAGCGGCAAGGGCTCGCATGCGATCACCAGCGGCCTGGAAGTGACCTGGACCACCACCCCGACCCAGTGGGGCAACGGCTTCTTCGACAACTTGTTTGGCTACGAGTGGGAACTGAGCAAGAGCCCGGCCGGCGCGCACCAGTGGGTGGCCAAGGACTCCAGCGATGTGATCCCGGATGCGCACGACGCGTCGAAGAAGCATCGCCCGACCATGCTCACCACGGATCTTTCGCTGCGCATCGATCCGATCTACGAAAAGATCTCCCGCCGCTTCCACCAGCATCCGGAGCAGCTCGCCGACGCCTTCGCCCGCGCCTGGTTCAAGCTCACCCACCGCGACATGGGGCCGCGCGCCCGCTACCTCGGCCCGGAAGTGCCGGCCGAAGAGCTGCTGTGGCAGGACCCGATCCCCGCCATCGACCATGAAGTGATCGACAGCAAGGACATCGCCGCGCTCAAGAGCAAGCTGCTTGCCTCCGGCCTGTCGACGGCCGAGCTGGTCTCCACCGCGTGGGCTTCGGCCTCCACCTTCCGCGGCTCCGACAAGCGCGGCGGCGCCAACGGTGCGCGCATCCGCCTGGCCCCGCAGAAAGATTGGGCGGCGAACCAGCCGGAACAGCTGGCCAAGGTGCTCAAGCTGCTCGAAGGCATCAAGCGCGAGTTCAATGCAGCGCAGTCCGGCGACAAGCGCGTCTCGCTGGCCGACCTGATCGTGCTGGGCGGCAACGCCGCGGTCGAACAGGCGGCGAAGAAGGCCGGCGTCGAGGTTGCCGTGCCGTTCGCGCCGGGCCGGATGGATGCCACGCAGGAACAGACCGACGTGGAATCGTTCGCAGTGCTGGAACCGGTCGCCGACGGCTTCCGCAACTTCCTCAAGCAGCGCTACAGCGTGCCGTCCGAAGTGCTGCTGGTCGACAAGGCCCAGCTGCTGACGCTGAGCGCGCCGGAGATGACCGTGCTGGTCGGCGGCCTGCGCGTGCTCGACAGCAATGTCGGCCACAGCAGCCACGGCGTGTTCACCCAGCGCCCGGGGACGCTGAGCAACGACTTCTTCGTCAACCTGCTGGACATGGGCACGGAGTGGAAGGCGGTGTCGCACGACGTGTTCGAGGGTCGCGACCGCAAGAGCGGCGCACTGAAGTGGACCGCCACCCGCTCCGACCTGGTGTTCGGTTCCAACTCGCTGCTGCGCGCGGTCGCCGAGGTCTACGGCAGCGCGGATGCACAGGCGAAGTTCGTGCACGACTTCGTGGCGGCGTGGGGCAAGGTGATGGAGCTGGACCGGTTCGAGCTGAAGTAATGCTCGCAGCCTGAAAGGCCGTAACAACAAAGCGCCGCAACGTGATTACGCTGCGGCGCTTTTGTTTGGACCAGACCTCCGACGCAGACCCGATGTAGGTTGGGGTGAGCCGCAGGCGAACCCCAACAACACGCCAGGGTCGAACGTGATCATGTTGGGGTTCGCCTGCGGCTCACCCCAACCTACGCCACGTCGTTATACGGCCAGGCCGGACAGGCCCGCCGGCAATTCCTCGCACGGCAATTCCGGCTGCGCCGACGGCACTTCCACCGGCTCCGGCGCCCGCGCCGGCAGCCGCCCAAGGCGCACCAGGCGGTCGACGCACACCTGCACCTCGCGCCGGCCGAACGGCTTCCTGAGGAAATCGTCGGCGCCGAAGCGCTGCACGTAGAACTGTTCGGTGGCCTGCGGGTTGCCGCTGATCATCACGATCGGCACGTCGCGGGTCAGCGGGTCGTGGCGCAGTGCGCGCAGCACGGCAAAGCCGTTGATGCCCGGCAGCACGATGTCCAGGAAGATCAGCGCCGGCTGCTCGGCGCGCGCCACGTCCAGCGCGCTTTCGCCGTCGAGTGCCCTGAGCGTGGCATAGCCTTCCTGGGTGAGCTGCCGGCCGAGCACCGCCAGCAGGGTCGGCGAGTCGTCCACCATCAGTACGCGTGCGCCTTCCGGCGCCTGCAGCCGCACGGGCTCAGCCGGCTCGTGTGCCGCGGCACCGAGCAGGCGCTTGAAGAATCCGATTCCAGACATGATGAGCGGCCCCTTTTCCGCTGGCTGCCGGGGCGGAACACGCCATCGCGCCGCGCCGCAGCCGATGCGAATGCTCGCTCAGAAGCGCCGAACAAACTGCGATGCGCTGCTCACAGGGAATCCTTTAAGCGTCGCAATTCCCGACGTTCCTGCTTGTCCGGGCGCCGCAAGGGGCCGACGGTACCCACCAGGCGGCGCTGTTCGCGCGCGGCTTCGCGTGCCGCAAGGCTGGCCTCAGTCTCGCGATACAGCGCCTGCGCTGCCGGCGCCGGGCCACGCCGTTCGCTCAGCGCCAGCACTTCCACCTCCAGCCGTTCCTCGCCGCGGGTGATGCGCAGGCGGTCGCCGCCATGCAGGGTCTTGGCCGGCTTGCAGCCGGCGTCGTTGACGTCGACCTTGCCGCCGTCGATGGCGTGCTTGGCCAGCGCCCGGGTCTTGAAGAAGCGTGCAGCCCAGAGCCATACGTCCGCGCGCACGGCGGTCAGTTCATTCGATGCGGTCATGCCGGCCATTATCCGCCGAGCAGCAGGTTCGCCAAGGGCACGGTCGCCAGCGAAAGCACGATGCCCGCACCCAGCACGGTGTTGGCGAGCGAAGGCTCCAGCCCGTGTTCGTCGGCCAGGATCGCCGCCGAGATCATCGGCGCCATCGCCGCCTGCAGCACGCCCACGGTCAGCACCAGGCCGCCCACCCCCGCGGCCACGCCCAGCGCCAGGCTGAGCAAGGGCGCCAGCGCCAGCTTCCAGGCCAGGCCCAGCGCCAGCGGGCCGGCCTGCCGCTCGCCGAGCCGGAAAGTGAACTGCAGGCCGACCGAGAACAGCGCCAGCGGCGTCAGCGTGTTGCCGACCGCCCCCAGCACACCATCGACCACCGTTGGCCAGCCGCCGCAGGCGCCGGCGATGCCGCCGACCACCAGGGCGACAAAGGCCGGAAAGGTCAGGATGCGGCGCAGGATCGCGCGCGCATCCGTCGAGCCGCCGCCATACAGATTGGCCACCACCACCCCGGCCGAGGCCAGCAGCGGAAAACAGCCGAGCTGGTCGGCCACCACGGCCAGGGTCAGGCCTTGCGAACCATGCAAGGCCTGCATCATCGGGTAGCCCATGAACGAGGTATTGCCCAGGCCGCAGACCAGGGTCAGCGCGCCGATGCGCCCGCGCGACCAGCCCAGCCAGCGTCCCAGCAGCGCGAACAGCGCCCAGGCGCCGAAGAAGGTGATCCACATGGTGGCCACCGGAAACCACAGCTGCGCATCCGGCTGCACCTTCGGCACCAGCTGCAGCACCAGCGCCGGCAGCGCGATGTTGATCACCCACCAGTTGATGCCCTGCACGGTGCCCGCCGGCGGCCGCGCATAGCGCTGCACCAGCAGGCCGAGCAGGAGACAGGCGAACAGCAGGATCAGGGCGGTCATCGGCACCGGAGGGGTGGAGGCGGCAAGCGGCTAGTTTCGCAGCTTCGCTACGACCTTCGCCCGCCCGGCGCGAAGGCGAAGTGGATATGTCCATAATCGAGCACCGCCACCCGACGAAGGCATGCACCGATGAGCGACACGGACGCCCTGGTGATCGGCGCCGGCCCCGCCGGCCTGGCCTGCGCCGCCATGCTCGGCCAGCACGGCCTGCACACCACCGTGCTGGAGAAAGCGGCGACCGTCGGCGCGGTGTGGCGCCGCCACTACGACCGCCTGCATCTGCACACCGACCGCGGCCACTCCGGCCTGCCGGGGTTGCCGATGCCGCGCGACTATCCGCGCTATCCATCGCGTGCACAGGTGGTGGCCTACCTGGAAAGCTATGCGGCGCACTTCGAGCTGCGGCCGGTGTTCGGCAGCGCCGCGCGCACGATCCGGCGGGCCGACGACGGCTGGCGCGTGGAGACCGCGACGCGCGCATGGACGGCGCCGGTGCTGGTGATCGCCACCGGCTGGGCGGATTTCCCGCATGTTCCCGCGTGGCCGGGACAAACCGAATACGGCGGCGAGGTGATCCACAGCAGCGCCTACCGCAACCCGGCGCCTTACGCCGGCCAGCGCGTGCTGGTGGTCGGCTTCGGCAATTCCGGCGGCGAGATCGCGCTGGACCTGGCCGAAGCAGGTGTCGACACCACCCTGGCCGTGCGCAGCCCGGTGTGCATCCTGCCGCGCGAACTGCTCGGCCTGCCGATCCTGACCTGGGCCATCGGCCAGGCCAGCCTGCCGCCGCGCCTGGCCGATGCGCTGAATGCACCGGCGATCCGGCTCGCGGTCGGTTCCATCGAGCGCCTCGGCCTGACCAAGGCGCCCAAGGGGCCGCGCCGGATGATCGCCGAGGACCGCAAGATTCCCCTGCTCGATATCGGCACGGTGGCGGCGATCCGTGCCGGGCGGATCAAGGTGCGCGGAGGCATCGAGCGTTTTACCGCGGACGGCGTGGCGTTCGAGCCGTCGCCGGCCACTGGCGGCAAAGCGCTGACCGAAGCCTTCCACGCGGTGATCCTCGCCACCGGCTTCCGCTCCGACCTGCGCGCGCTGCTGCCGGATGTACCGGAGGCGCTGGATACGCGCGGCCAGCCGCGCACCACCGGCCAGGCGGCCGGGTCCGGACCGCGCCATGCGGGTTTGTTCTTCTGCGGCCAAAGCCCCTCGCCCACCGGCCAGCTGCGCGAGATCGGCATCGAGGCGCAGCGGATCGCCCGGCTGGCCGCAGCGCTGCCACGTTGACCCCCGGCCCGTTGACACCAGCGCGTTGACACCGGCCAGGGGCGGGATCAGAGTCCGCCGCGGGAGGAGGCCGCAGCTGCGGTCCGGAGGTCCCACCCTCCATCCAAGGAGCCCACCATGAAGCGTTTGCGTTTCCTCGCGTTACTGGGCATGTCGCTCGTCGCGTCCCAGGCGGCGATGGCCACCGAATCGCTCAGCGATTTTCCGCTGAGAACCCTGCCCGTCCTGGTCAACGTCGATGCCGCGGGCAAGATCACCAGCGCCTCGCCGGCCATGCAGCTGCCGCCGGTCATGGAACGGCTGCTGCGCACCAACCTGGACGAAATGGTCTCCGGCCCCGCGCACTGGAAGGGCAAGCCGATCAGCAGCCAATGCATCATCAACGTGGCGCTGAAGGCTTCGCCGCGCGATGACGGCAAGTACGACGCCGGCTTCGCCTACCTGTCCGCCCAGCCGGTGCCGATCGGCCGCTGGCATTGGGTGAACCTCGACGGGCGCCGGCTGATGCTGGCCAATGACGATTTCCCGCGCCGCTTGCAGTCCCCGCGGTTCAATGGCGAGCGAGCTTCGTTCGGCTTTCCGAACGGCGCCGAGCGCAGCATGCCGTCGATGAACTCGATGCCGGCGATGAACTCACCCGCGTCTTCGCCCGGCGCCGCACCGGCTGGCCGAGGGCGCTGAGCACCAGCGCCGAAGCCACGAAAAAGCCCGCCGTCTCCGGCGGGCTTTTTTTTGCAGCAACGGATGGCTCGCTCAGCCGAGCAACACGCGATTCATGCGCTGCACGAACCCGGCCGGGTCCGGCAGCTGCGCGCCGGCGGTGATCTCCGCCTGCTCCAGCAGCAGATTGGCCAGGTCGCGCGCCTTGCCCTCGTCGCCTTCCGCCTCGACCCGCTGCAGCAGCGCGTGGCGCGGATTGATCTCCAGCGTCGGCTTGCTCTCCGGCGCGTCGTGCCCGGCTTCGCGCAGCAGGCGCGCCAGATGCGGGGCCATCTCGAAATCGGCCAGCGCCAGGCACGACGGCGAATCGGTGAGGCGCGCCGACACGCGCACGTCCTTCACCCGCTCGCCCAGCAGTTCCTTCAGCTTGTGCAGCAGCGGCTCGGCCGCCTTGCTGGCTTCCTGCTGGCGCTGCTGGTCGGCCTCGTCCAGCGGCAGCTCGCCCTTGGCCACGTTCTGCAGCTTCTTGCCGGCGTATTCGTTGAGGCTGCCGAGCATCCATTCGTCGATGCGGTCGGACATCAACAGCACTTCGATGCCCTTGGCCTTGAACGCTTCGAGCTGCGGACTGCCCAGGGCCGCAGTGTGGCTGTCGGCGGTGATGTACCAGACGATGTCCTGGCCCGGCGCCATGCGGCCGATGTAGTCGTCCAGCGCGACGGTCTGCGCCGCGCCGTCGCCCTTGGTCGAAGCGAAGCGCAGCAGCTTGGCGATGCGCTCGCGGTTGGCGTGGTCCTCGACGATGCCTTCCTTCAGCGTGTTGCCGAAGGCCTTGTAGAAGGTCGCGAACTTCTCGGGCTCGTCGCGCGCCAGCTTTTCCAGCAGATCGAGCACGCGCTTCACGCAGGCGCTCTTGATGCGCTCGAGCTGGCGGTTCTGCTGCAGGATTTCGCGGCTGACGTTGAGCGGCAGGTCGTCCGCATCGACCACGCCACGCACGAAGCGCAGGTAGTTCGGCAGCAGCTCTTCAGCGGCGTCCATGATGAAGACGCGCTTGATGTACAGCTTCAGCCCCTTGCGCTCGTCGCGCCCGCCCATCATCAGCTCGAACGGCGGCTGCGCCGGCAGGTACAGCAAGGTGGTGAAGCTCTGGCTGCCTTCGACGCGGTTGTGGGTCCAGGCCAGCGCATCGTTGAAGTCGTGCCCGAGCGCCTTGTAGAAGCTCTGGTAGTCCTCGTCGCTGATCTCCGACTTGGGCTTGGTCCACAGCGCCGAGGCGGCGTTGATGGTTTCCCATTCCTCGCCCGGCTTGCCGTCCTGTTCCAGCGGCATGCGGATCGGGAAGGCGACGTGATCGGAATAGCGGGTGATCAGCGACTTCAGCGTCCACGGCTGCAGGAACTCGTCCTCGTCGGCCTTCAGGTGCAGGACCACCGTGGTGCCGCGCTCGGCCAGTTCCAGCTGCTCCAGCGAGTATTCGCCCTTGCCGTCGCTGTCCCACTTCACGCCCTCGCCGGCGGCCGCGCCGGCGCGGCGGGTCAGCACGGTGACGCGGTCGGCGACCACGAAGGCGGAATAGAAACCGACGCCGAACTGGCCGATCAGGCGCGTGTCGGTCTTCTGCTCGGTGCTCATCGCCTCCAGGAAACGCCGCGTGCCGGAGCTGGCGATGGTGCCGATATTGGCCACCACTTCGTCCAGGCTCATGCCTACGCCGTTGTCGCGCACGGTGACCGTGCGGGCCGCCGGATCCCAGCTCACGTCGATGCGCAGCTCGCCGTCGCCGGCCAGCAGTTCCGGCTGGGCGATGGATTCGAAGCGCAGCTTGTCGCAGGCGTCGGAGGCGTTGGAGATCAGCTCGCGCAGGAAGATTTCCTTGTGCGAGTACAGCGAGTGGGTCACCAGATGCAGGACCTGGGCGACTTCGGCTTCGAATTTGCGGGTTTCGGTAGTCATGGACGCTGTTGTCGGCGTGGATGAAGGCAAACAATAACAAGGGAGGCGGGCGCGTGGCGCCCGCCTCCCCAGGAATCTCTCGTACTAGGCCTGCTGCTGCAGCGCCGCGATGCGCTCGTCCAGCGGCGGATGGCTCATGAACAGGCGCTGGAAGCCCGAAGCCAGGTGGCCGGAGATGCCGAACGCGGCGATGGTCTGCGGCAGCGTGCTCTCGCCGTGATTGGCCTGCAGGCGCTGCAGGGCCGAGATCATGGCGCCGCGGCCGGCCAGCTTGGCGCCGGCCGCGTCGGCGCGGAACTCACGCCAGCGCGAAAAGGCCATCACGATCATCGAGGCGAACAGGCCGAACACCAGCTGCAGCACCATCACCGACACGAAATAGCCGATGCCGCCACCGCCTTCGCGCTCGCGCCCGCCGGACATCCAGCTGTCCACCGCGCGGCCGACCAGGCGGGCGGCCAGGATCACCAGCGTATTGAGCACGCCCTGGACCAGGGTCAGGGTGACCATGTCGCCGTTGGCCACGTGGCCGATCTCATGCGCCAGTACGGCCGAGACCTGCTCGCGGTCCATCTGCTGCAACAGGCCGCTGCTGACCGCCACCAGCGAGCTGTTTTTGGTCATACCGGTGGCGAAGGCGTTCATTTCCGGCGCGTCGTAGATCGCCACCTCCGGCATGCCGATGCCGGCGTTCTGGGCATGGCGACGCACGGTGTCGACCAGCCAGCGCTCGCCCTCATTCTGCGGCTGCTCGATCACCCGGGCGCCGGTGGACATCTTGGCCATCCACTTAGACATGGCCAGCGAAATAAAGGCGCCGCCCATGCCGAACACCGCGGCATAGACCAGCAGCCCGGTCATGCCGCCGAGGCCGCGGGAGGCGGCCCACTGATCGATGCCGAGCAGCCGGCACACGATGCTGAGCAGGAACAGGACGGCGATATTGGTAAGCAGGAACAGAGCAATGCGACGCATGGCTGTCTCTCGGGCAGTCATGAAAAGGGAATGCGGCGGTGCCGCCCGTAAGTAATCGTGGCGATGCGTGCGGGTTTCAAGAGTGCGCCTGCGCTCGCCCTTACAATGCGTCCATGAGCTATCGCGGACGCTTCGCCCCCTCTCCGACCGGCCAACTCCATTTCGGTTCCCTCGTCGCCGCCCTGGCCAGCTGGCTGTGCGCGCGACACGCCGGGGGCCGCTGGCTGCTGCGGATGGAGGACATCGATCCGCCGCGCGAGGTGCCCGGCTCGGCGCGCGACATCCTCGCCGCCCTGCCCGCGTTCGGCCTGGTCGCCGACGAGCCGGCGCTGTTCCAGTCACAGCGGCTTGACGCTTATGAAGCGGCGTTCCAGCAGCTGCGCGGGCAGGACCAGGTGTTTCCCTGCTGGTGCAGCCGCGCCGAGCTGGCCGCGGCCGGCGGCATGCATCGCGACGGCCACTGCGTGGCAGCGCCCGAGCCGTCCCGCGCGCCGGCCTGGCGCTTGCGCGTGCCTGACGTGGAGCTCGCCTTCGACGACGGCCTGCAGGGTGCGCAGCGGCAGAACCTGCGCGAGGCCGCTGGCGATTTCGTGATCAAGCGGGTGGAAGGCTTCTACGCCTACCAGCTCGCCTGCGTGGTCGACGATGCCTGGCAGGGCGTGACCGCCGTGGTGCGCGGCAACGACCTGCTGGATTCCACGCCGCGCCAGATCTGGCTGCAACGCTGCCTGGGCCTGGCGACGCCGACCTATCTGCATCTGCCGCTGGCGGTGGATGCGGAAGGACGCAAGCTCTCGAAGTCCGAAAATGCGCATCCGGTGGACCCGCGCGATCCGCTGCCGGCACTGCGACGCGCCCTGCGTTTTCTCGAGCTGCCGCACGAGTTCGCCGCGAACCATCCCGAGGCCTTGCTGTCCCAAGCGCTCGCGTATTTCGATCCCGCGCGTTTGCCGCACTGCAGCGAACGATCGGCCTCGTGAGGCGCTGACTTCCGGCGGCATAAACCGCTATAAAGACCGAGCCGCCGCGACGCAACGCAGCGGCTGCTGCATCGACGAATTGCCATGTTCCCCCAGCAACATGGCGCGGCAACGCAGGATCGGGTTCCACAGCACTCTTCGCGCATCTATGGAGACAACGGCATGACGCAGCGCACGGCATTGGTCACGGGTGGCACGGGCGGCATCGGCACCGCCATCGTTCGGTATCTGGCCCGCCAGGGCCATCGCGTCGCCACCAATTATCGCGACCCGGCCAAGGCTGACGCGTGGCGCGCCGCGATGAAACAGGACGGCATCGACGTCGTCATGGCGCAGGGCGACGTGTCCGACCCCGCCTCCTGCGCCGCGATGGTGCGCGAGATCGAGGCCCAGGCCGGCCCGGTCGAGATCCTGGTCAACAACGCCGGCATCACCCGCGACACCACCTTCCACAAGATGAGCTACGAGCAGTGGATGGACGTGGTGAACACCAACCTCAACGCCTGCTTCAACGTCACCCGCCCGGTGATCGACGGCATGCGCGGGCGCAAGTGGGGCCGCATCGTGCAGATCAGCTCGATCAACGGCCAGAAGGGCCAGTACGGCCAGGCCAACTACGCCGCGGCCAAGGCCGGCATGCACGGCTTCAGCATTTCGCTGGCGCAGGAGAACGCCAAGTTCGGCATCACGGTGAACACCGTGTCGCCGGGCTACGTCGCCACCGACATGGTGATGGCGGTGCCGGAGGAAGTGCGCGAAAAGATCGTGGCGCAGATCCCGGTCGGCCGCCTGGGCAAGCCGGAGGAGATCGCCCATGCGGTGGCCTTCCTCACCGGCGAGGAAGCGGCGTGGATCACCGGCACCAACCTGGCGATCAATGGCGGGCATTACATGGGTTGGTGAGAGCGGAGGCTTGTGGCGTCAGTCTCAACCGACACGCCACAAAGGTTCGTCATCCCGGCGCAGGCCGGGATCCAGTGGCGATAGCGTCCGGTTGTCGACGCAAAGCCTGAAGGCAATCACCAAACGTAACGGCCATGCTGCGGCGTGGTCGTTACTGGATCCCGGCCTGCGCCGGGATGACGGTGAGGGAAGCTCGAACGGCGCGCCGTATTCAGGCCGCGGGTTTCTTTTCCAGCACCTTCTCCAGCACCTTGCCCACCGCCGCGAACGCGAAGGTGCCGGTGACATGGGTGGCTGCACCGAGGCCGCCGCCGCAGGCCAGGTTCAGCGCGTCGCCGCCGGGCGGACGCGTGCCGCAGACCGTGCCGTCCGCCTGCGGGTACTGCACGTTCTGCAGCGAGTACACCGCGGACACGCCGAAGTAGCGGGTGGGATTGCGCGGGAAGCCGAAGTCCTGGCGGAGCTTCTTGCGGATCAGGCTGAACATGGCGTCGTGCTCGGTGCGCGACAGGTCGCGCACGCGGATCATGGTCGGGTCGGTGCGGCCGCCGGCCGAGCCCACGCTGACCACCGGCAGCTTGCGGCGGCGGCACCAGGCGATCGCTTCGAGCTTGACGCGGAAGGCGTCGCAGGCGTCGAGCACCACGTCGTAGCCGCGGTCCAGCAGCTCGTCCAGGGTGGACGGGGTGAGGAAGCGTTCGATCGCATCGATCTGGATCGCCGGATTGATCGCCCGCGCGCGCGCGCCGACCACTTCAACCTTTGGCTTGCCGTACTCGCCGTCCAGCGCATGCAGCTGGCGGTTGGTATTGGACACGCAGACCTCATCGGCATCGATCAGGGTCAGCCGCCCGACACCACTGCGCGCCAGCGCCTCGGCCGCCCACGAACCGACGCCGCCGATACCGATCACGCACACATGCGCCTGGCGCAGGCGCTCGACGCTGCCCACGCCGTACAGGCGTTCCACGCCCTGGAAGCGTTCGGCGGGAAAGGCCACGTCGTTCATGCGTGCGCTCCGCGGCGATTGGAAAGTGGGATGTACATGGGGCGGATCATCGACGGCGTAAAGCCCGGCATTTTAGCCCGAGCCGGCGGCGGGCGCCGCGAGGCCGCGTGTTAACCTCGCGAACGGTTCGTTCCACCAGCGGATAGGCAAGTCATGCGCGCAGCACTCCTGATCGTCCTCGGCCTGGCCATCGGCATCGTCGGCACCGTCTTCGCCATGAACGCCTTGAAGCAACGCAATCCCTTTCCGCATGCGGTGATGGACGTGATGGCGCACCACTCGGGCGCGCTGCGCAATGCGGTCAAGGGACAGCGCTGCGAAGCGGCGGCGAACAGCGAGCACCTGCAGCGGCTGCTGTCCACCTCGGCGGATATCGTCCCCGCCTTCCCGGGGGTCGACCAGGGCTTCATCGACGAGGCGAACCAGTTGCACACCCACCTGCAGGCGGCGGTGCAGGCCGCGCCGGCCGATTGCGCGGCACTGGCCGCGGCGCTCAAGCCGGTGGGCGAGACCTGTCAGTCCTGCCATCAGAAGTACCGCTGAAGAACCAACGTAGGTTGGGGTGAGCCGCAGGCGAACCCCAACAGTGCGGCAACGTTGGGGTTCGCCTGCGGCTCACCCCAACCTACAGCTTTACCCTGCCCCGCAGCACGTCCCAGTACATCACCCAATCGCCCATCAGGCTGTACAGCGGATGGCGGAAGGTGGCCGGCCGGTTCTTCTCGAACACGAAGTGCCCGATCCAGGCAAAACCATAACCCGCGACGGGCACCAGCCACAGCCAGGCGAGCTGGCCGCTGAGCAAGGCCAGCGCGATCACCGCCAGCACCAGCGTGCTGCCGGCGAAGTGCATGCGCCGGCAATTCACGTCGCGGTGTTCGCCCAGATAGAACGGATAGAACTCGCGGAAGCTGGCGTAAGCGGACATGCGGATTCCCTCAAGTGTCTCCGCAGCCTAGCGCCGCATCGGCGCGGGCGCATGCGCGCCCGCAGCATCAACGCTGCGGCAGCGGAATGAACTCCACCTCGTCGCCGGCGACCTTGCCGTAGCGCTGCTCCTGCCATTCCAGCTTGGCCTGCTCGATGCGTTCCTTGCTGCTCGACACGAAGTTCCACCACAGGTGCCGCTCGCCATCCAGCGGCGCGCCGCCGAACAGCATCACGCGGCTGCGCACGGCGGCCTTGAGCGGCGCCGCGGTGTCGCCGGTCTGCACGGCGCTGTGGGCGGTGGGCACGTTCAAGTCACCCCAGCTCACTTCGCCGTCGATCACGCACACGCCGCGTTCGATGTGTTCCTGCGGCCAGGCCAGTTCGGCACCGGCCTCCAGCGTGGCCTCGACGAAAAACATCGGCGCGAACACCTTCACCGGCGAGCGTTCGCCATAAGCCGTGCCGGCGATCAGCACCAGCTCGGCGCCCGGACGGCGGATGCGCGGCAGCGCGTCGGCCTCGTGATGGTGAAACTCCGGCGCCACTTCTTCGTCGTGCTGCGGCAGCGCCACCCACACCTGCACGCCGTGCATGCGCTGGCCGTCGCGGCGTTCGTCCGGCGGCGTGCGTTCGGAATGCGCGATGCCGCGCCCGGCGGTCATCCAGTTCACCTCGCCCGGACGGATGTCGGCCAGGCTGCCGACGCTGTCGCGATGGCGGATCGCGCCATCGAACAACCAGCTCACCGTGGCCAGGCCGATATGCGGATGCGGCCGCACGTCGATGCCCTTGCCGGGTGCGAAGTCGGCCGGCCCCATCAGGTCGAAGAACACGAATGGGCCCACGTGCCGGGCCTGCAGCACCGGCAGCAGGCGGCGCACCGTGAAGCCATCGCCCAGGTCGTGCAGGCGGCCTTCGATCAACAGCGGGTTCTGTTCCACGTTTCGTCCTTCGTTACCAAGCCCGTCGATATTGCACCGGTGCGTCGATCGACGCACCCAGTTCCTGTGCCGCGCGGCGCGGGAAGTACGGATCGCGCAGGCTTTCGCGTGCGACCAGCACGATGTCCGCGTCGTCCTGTTCGACGATGCGCGCGGCCTGTTCCGATTCGGTGATCAGCCCCACCGCGCCGGTGGCGATGCCGGCTTCGCGGCGGATGCGCGCGGCGAACGGCACCTGGTAGCCGGGGCCGAGCGGGATCTTCACGTGCGGCACCAGGCCGCCGCTGGACACGTCGACCAGGTCGACGCCCAGCGCCGGCAGCTCGCGCGCCAGGCGCACGCTCTGCTCGACATCCCAGCCGCCCTCCCGCCAGTCGGTGGCGGAAATGCGCAGCCACAGCGGCAGTTCCGCCGGCCATACTTCGCGCACCGCGGCGATCACTTCGCGCAACAGGCGCGTGCGGTTCTCGAAGCTGCCGCCGTAGGCGTCGTCGCGCTGGTTGCTCAGCGGCGACAGGAACTGGTGCAGCAGATAGCCGTGCGCGGCATGCAGCTCGACCAGGCGGAAGCCGGCGGCGAGCGCGCGCTCGGCGGCGCGGCGGAAATCGTCGACCACCTGGCGCAGGCCGTTGGCATCGAGCGCCTGCGGCGTGTGCCAGTCGTGGTCGAACGGCAGCGCCGAGGGCGCCACCGTCGGCCACGCGCCTTCGTGCAGCGCGCCGCCGCCTTCCCACGGGCGCTGCGCACTGGCCTTGCGTCCCGCATGCGCCAGCTGCACGCCGGCGATGGCGCCCTGGGCGTCGATAAAGCGCGTGACCGGACGCCAGGCGTCGCGCTGCGCCTCGTTCCACAGGCCGACGTCCTGCGGCGAGATACGCCCCTCGGCCGACACCGCGGTGGCCTCGGCGATCACCAGCGCGGCGCCGCCGACGGCGCGGCTGCCCAGGTGCACCAGATGCCAGTGGTCGGGTACGCCGTCGACGGCCGAGTACTGGCACATCGGGGCGACAGCGATGCGATTGCGCAGGGTCAGGCTGCGTTGGACGAAGGGGGTGAACAGCTTCATGGGGGATGGCCGGCAACAGATTGAACCCGCCACATGCCGGCGGGGCGGGCGCGCTTCAAGAGGCGGCCTGTGCGCGCTCCTGGCGCAGGACGGGTGCGAGGCCGTCGGCGATCAGCGCCGCGATCGCGGCCGGCTGCTTCATCCAGGCGAAGTGGTCGGCGGGCACGCCCAGCTCATCAGGGCCCAGCACGCTGCACGTCGGCCGCGCCTGCGGCATCTTCGCCAGCAGCCAGTCCAGCGAGGCCTGGGGGCCGAGCCAGTCGTCGCGCAGGCGCAGGGCCAGCACCGGCAGCCGGAGGCGCGCCAGGGTGGCCTCCAGGTCCTCTGGCATGCCGGCGGCGGCGTAGCGCCCGGTGCGTCCGCTGCGCGCCCAGTCGGCGACCGTGCTGCGGGCCTCGTTGCCGCCGAAGCCCAGGCGCCGCCCGGGCAGGTGGCCGACCAGGCCGGCGAGCACGGGCGCCAGCGCATAGGCCGCGCCGATCAGTGCCCCGCGCGGGAAGCGCCGCCAGTACGGCGAGCCGCTGGCCACCAGCACCAGGGCGTCGAAGTCCTGCGGATGCAGTGCGGTGTAAAGCGAGCCGAGCTGGCCGCCCAGGCTGTGTCCGCCAAGCACGCGGGGCAGGCCCGGGCAGCGTTCGCGCGCCACGGCAAGACCGGCGGGGAGATCCAGCTGCAGCAGTTCGCGATAACCCCAGTCGGCGTGTCGCCCTGCCCGCCGATTGCTGGAGCCGATGCCGCGCCATTCGTGCAAGGCCACCGCGATGCCGTGCGCGACGAGCGCCTGCGCCAGCGGCAGGTAATGCCGCGCAGCGACGCCCATCGCGGGCAGCCAATACAACAGGCTCGACGGCGGTTGCGCAGGAAGCATCAGCAGCAGTTCGGAGGATGCGCCATCGCTCGCCGCGACGGGTGCGATGGCGGTCGGTGCGTCGGCTGAAGCGTCCTGCACGGCGATCTCCATCAACGGGAAAGCGGCAGGCTAGCACGCGTTCCCGTGGCCGCCGCGCGCAAGAAAAAGGCCGGCTTGCGCCGGCCTCTACGAACGGTTCGACCTTAAAGATCAGACCGGCACTACTTCCTCGGCCTGCAGACCCTTCTGGCCATTCACGACCTTGAAAGTCACCGCCTGTCCTTCTTTCAGGCTCTTGAAGCCCGTGCCCTGGATCGCGCGGAAGTGGACGAAGACGTCCTCCTTGCCGTTTCCCCTGTTGATGAAGCCAAACCCCTTGGCATCGTTGAACCACTTCACCGTGCCGGTTTCACGGCCATTACTGTCCGACATGACTTACTCCAATCGATTCGATTTGAGACAAGTCAGCCCCCCCCTTACGGCCGACGACTTACTGAGCTGCAGGGAACCGGTGAACAGATGCGAGGCAAGGGCCGGGACATCGGGCACGCGCGTGGCCTAGCGAACACAGTGAACCGAGCATAGCCGATTTTTTTTCAAGGCGAAGTGATGGCGCAGGGCATGAAACAAGGCCGGGCGTCGCCGCCCGGCCTTGTTTCGCAACAGCTATTGCCCCGCCTCTCAGAGAGGTCTGACATCCTCTGCCTGCAATCCCTTCTGGCCAGTAACCACGGTGAACTCGACCTTCTGACCTTCCTTGAGGCTTTTGAACCCCGATCCCGAAATCGCGCGAAAATGCACAAAAACATCGGGCCCGTTCTCGCGGCTGATGAAGCCAAACCCCTTGGCGTCGTTGAACCACTTCACCGTGCCGGTTTCACGATTACCATCCGACATGACTCACTCCGATCGAATCGACTCTGAGACAGGCCGGCCTCCCCCTTGCGACCGACGACTTACTGGGCATGCAGGGAATCGGTGGAGCGATGCGGGTGAAACCGTACATCGGGGCACGCGTGACCTGACAAACACAGTGGCCCGAGCATAGCGGATTTTTCGCGGGGGTATGTAGGTAAGGCCCCGTGCCGAAAGGCATAAAAAAAGGCCGGGCAGCGCTGCCCGGCCTTTTCAAACGATCGAGAAAGCCTGAATCAGGCCTTCTGCACTTCGTCGGCCTGCAGACCCTTCTGGCCCTGCACGACCTTGAAGCTGACCTTGTCACCCTCGGCCAGGCTCTTGAAGCCGTTGCCCTGGATGGCGCGGAAGTGGACGAACACGTCCGGGCCGTTGTCACGGCTGATGAAGCCGAAACCCTTGGCGTCGTTGAACCATTTGACGGTACCGATCTGACGATCAGACATGCGAAACACTCCTGAAGGTTTTAAATGAGACTCAGCCTTTCCGCCGGAAAGGCCGACTTACTGAGCTGCTAAGGAAAACCCTAGGGGTGAGGCGATGAAGCGGATCGCTGATCAGCGGCATCGGGTCACAAAACAGGTGACCCCGGCAAACACAGTACGAGCAGTATAGTCATTCCAAAAGCTCGAAAGCGACGGGGAGGCCGGTGCGGAAAAAACTGAACAGATATAATCGCGGCAGCATTTTCTGCGGGCATTTCACCCAAAACGGCGTTCGATTCAGCTTTTCTTTACGACGCTCAGTGTCTATTGCGACTGCCTTTTGGCAACCGGGCGTTGCTCAACTTTCCAGCTCGCGGCACGGCCTGCCCGGGGCCGACAGTCAAGGAGATACTGATGACCAGACTTCCCTCGTGCTTTGCCTTGCTCGTGCTCGCCGGCGGGCTTGTCCTGGCCGGATGCAACGACAAGACCACCCGCCCCAGCTCCAGCGGGACCACCACCACGACCACCAGCAGCAGTCGCGGCACGGCGCCGGCAGCCACCACCCGCGCCCCCGCCAGCAAGCCGAAAACCGCGCCCAGCCCGGCCTTGCCGGACCAGACCGGCATCCCCGCCTGCGATAACTATCTGAATACCTATATCGCCTGCCACCAGGCCGCCGCGATCTATCCGCCGGACCAGATCGAAGGCCGCTACGAGGCGATGCGCGAAAGCCTGCTGCGCGATTCGCTGGATCCGGATATCCGCCCGCAGCTCGGCAACCGCTGCACCTCGCTGGCCAACCAGCTGCACCAGGCCCTGCACGGCAAGGCCTGCGCGCCGCAGCCGGCAGCTGCGACCAGCAGCGGTACGCACTGAGCGGACCTCACTCCATCGCGCGCCAATGCGCGCGCAGCGCTGCCGCCACGTTCGCGGGGCGGCAGCGCCCGAGGCGGATCTTCGGCGTACCGTGCCAGCGCGCGGTCGCCGCGATCGCTTCGGCCACGTCGGCGATCCACGCCGGCGTCGGCGTTTCGCCCTCTTCCAGGTAAAGCGCCTTCACCTCAAATACACATTCCGCACGATGCGCCTTGGCATCGAGCCGGCCGACCAATTGCCCGCGACGCAGGATCGGCAGCACGTAATAGCCATAGCGGCGCTTCGCCGCCGGCACATAGCACTCGATGGTGTATTCGAAACCGAACATCGCCTGCGCCCGTGCCCGGTCCCAGACCAGCGGATCGAACGGCGACAGCAGCGTGGTGTAAGTCGCGCGCAGGCCGCCGCGCCGTACCTGCGCCAGCAGGTCCGCATGCCCGGCGTGCACATAGGCGGGCACGTTCCAGCCCGCCACCGCTACTTCGATCAGTTCGCCGCTGGCCACCAGCGGAGCCAGCTCCTGTTCGGTGACCGCGGGCTTCAGCCGGTGATAATCGGCGATCCAGCGCGCCTGGGTCACGCCGAGCGCGCGCACGGCGTCAAGGATGAAGCGGCGCCGCAACGCCTCGTGTTCCATGCCTAGCGGCGCATCGTCGAACGATGGCTGCAACTGCGCGATCACGCGCTCCGCCAGATCGTAGACGCGCTGAAAGCGCTCGCGCCGGCTCACCATCAGCTCGCCCAGCGCGAACCATGCTTCCAGCCAGCGCTTCTCCGGCTTCCACGACCACCAGCCGCTGCTCGCGCCGCGCTCCTCGCTTTCGAAATCCGCTGCGCGCGCCGGGCCGTTCGTGCGAATGCGTTCGAGCAGGCCGCCCATGTCTTCGCGCTGCTCGCGATGCATGCGCTCGGCATGGCGATGCGCCCAATGCGTGCCGCGGCGGACGCTCCATGCGCGATGCCAGGCATAGTCGGCGGCCGGCACGAAACAGGCTTCATGCGCCCAGCATTCGGCGAGTTGTCCTTGCGCGAGCGCTTCGTCCAGCCATGCGGGTTCGTAATCGCCCACGCGCGAATGCAGCACCAGATAAGGACTGCGCGCCACCACGTGAATGGTGTCGATCTGCAACAGCCGCATGCGCGTGATCGCATCGACCACCTCCGCGCGACGCGCGCGACGGCGCGGTGCGCGCAGCAAACCCTGCGCCGCCAATTGCAAACGCTGCGCCTGCGCGAGGCTCAGATGCGGCTTGTCCGGCTGAGCCGCAGACAACGATGACGAAGTTTTCACGCCGAGCACATCGAATGGTTTTGCAGGCATTTATCCGGCCTTTGTTAGCGTTGTCCTCAGCGCGGGACGTGCAGCGAATGGCCTGACACAACGATCGCCTGCGGCTCCCGCGCCTTCCGTCCTCGAGCCAGTCATTCTGGCATGGAGCACCGACGATGAACCCCCGCAATCCCCTGCTTACTCTGCTGGCCTCCGGCTCCCTGTTGTTCGCAGGCAGCTTGATGGCGCAAAACCAGCCCGCGCAAACCATGCCGCCACCGCCACCTCCGCCGCAGTCGATGCCGCAACCGGCACCGCAGGCACAACCGCAACCGGCGCCGCAAGCGCAACCCATGCCGCAGGCACAGGCACAACCGCAGCCCATGCCGCCGCAGCCGCAAGCAGCACCGCAACCGCAACCGCAACCGCAACCGCAACCGGGCCAGGACAGCGCGCAACTCAACAGCGCGCAAGGCCAGGTGACCGTCAACTCCAGCATGCCCGCGGTGAAGGACGCCGGCCCGCCGCCGGATTTCGCCGCGCTCGCCAACGGCAAGGCGTATGTCACCGAAACCGACGCCTCCACCTATCCGCCGCTCGCCAACGACTTCCTGCATGCGTCCGGTGGTGCGCAACATCTGAGCAAGGCCGCGTATGCGCGCTGGTTGAAGCAGCGCTGAGCTTCCGGCACCCTGACGCCGGCCGCGGCACGCCGCGGCCGGCGTTTTCGTGTGCGGCACCCACGTTCGGCCGCGCCTTCCCTGGATACCCCACGCCCGGATGGGCCTGGTTTTGTGGAGTACGTCTTCTCGAGTACGCCACGTGGAGTACGCAATGACGCGAACGAACGTCACCCTGGCGCTGCTGCTGGCAACCAGCCTGCTCAGCCCGTGCGCGCATGCGCAGAACCCCGACCCGATGGATATCCGCGCCTGCACCGCGATCGAAAGCGATGCGCAGCGGCTGGCCTGCTACGACCGCGCCACCGGCCGCGTGAACCTGCCCACCGCGCAGAAGCGCGTGAACGAGAACGGGGTGGCACCGGGCGTGTTTGCTTCCGACAAGAGCCAGCGCGAGATCGCCACGCAGGGCAATCCCGAAGTGAGCCGTCCGCTGTCCCTGCTCGATTCGCGCTGGGAGCTGTCGCCGGAGAGCAAGCTCGGCACCTTCAATGTGCGCGGCTACAAGCCGCTGTACCTGCTGCCGGTGTTCGCCACCAGCAACCAGAACGCGCAGCCGCACAGCCCCAATCCCTTGAACACCGTCGACACGCGCCAGCAACTGCAGAATGTCGAAGCGAAGTTCCAGCTCAGCCTGAAAACCAAGGTGTGGCAGGGCGTGTTCGGCGACGAAGGCGACCTGTGGGTGGGCTATACGCAGTCCTCGCACTGGCAGGTCTACAACAACAAGATCTCGCGCCCGTTCCGCGAGACCAACTACGAACCCGAAGCGCTGCTGATCTTCAACACCCACTACGAGCTGGCCGGCTGGGACGGCCGCGTGCTCGGCATCGGCGTCAATCACGAATCCAACGGCCGCTCCAATCCGCTGTCGCGCAGCTGGAACCGCGTGATGGGCAATATCGGCTTCGAACGCGACGGCTGGACGGTGATGTTCCGCCCCTGGTGGCGCGTGCCGGAACACGGCAAGGACGACAACAACCCCGATATCAGCGACTACATGGGCCGCGGCGACGTGCAGATCGTGCACGAATGGAACGGCCAGGAATTCGGCCTGATGCTGCGCCACTCGCTGCGTGGCGGCGACCGCAGCCATGGCGCCGCGCAATTGAGCTGGGCCTTCCCGATCACCGGCAACCTGCGCGCCTACATGGAACTGTTCAAGGGCTACGGCGAAAGCATGATCGACTACAACCACAACGCGACCTACCTGGGCGTCGGCATCTCGCTGCTCGACTGGTACTGAGCGTCGTCGTCACGCCGAGGGCCTGGTGGTCAGCGCCACCAGGCCTTTTTCGTGCCGGTAAGGATCTTCAGCGTCTGGCCGCGCGCCAGCGGCAGGCGGCTCAGTGGATGGAAGGCCAGGTCGCGCCACCAGGCCAGGCCATCGCGCTGCGACTGGAACAGCGGCGTCAGCCAGCGGCTCATGCGCTGGTACACCGCCAGATGATGGCGGCGGCGGCGCGCGTAATCGGCCAATGCTTCGTCCGGCGTGGCATGTGCGGCCACGGCGTCGGCCAGGGCTTCCGCATCCAGCAGCGCCATGTTCACGCCCTGCCCCAGCTGCGGGCTCATCGCATGCGCCGCGTCGCCGACGAACACCACGCGGCCGTGCACCGGATGGCGCAGCACCACATCGCGATAGCGCGCGCGATGCAGTTGCGCCGGCGTGTCGATGCCATCGAGCAAAGATGTCGCCTGCGGCCACAGCTCCGCCACGCGCTGGCGCAGGCGCGCCAGCGCGGCTTCGTCGAAGCCGTCGACCTGCTCGCCCGGCAGGCTGAAGTAGAAGGTGAGCCAGTCACCCTCGCGATCCACGCGCCGCCCCACCGGCAGCAGGCCGATCATTTCGCGCGTGCCGGCATAGCGCTGGCGCAGCTCGCTGCGATGCGGCCAGTCGCCCGCGGGCAGCAGGCACCACATCGCACCCCAGGAATAGACCGATTCGCGCGTGCGCTGCGCCTGCGGCAAATGGCGGCGCAGGCGCGAGTGCGCGCCGTCGGCGACCACGATCAGATCGAACGGGCCGTGCAGGCCGCCTTCGCTGTCGCGCAGATGCACGCCATCGTCGGCCACCGCGTCGATGCACACGCCGGTGTGGATGCGCCCGGCCTCGCCATAGGCATCGCGCAGCAGGGTGAACAGGGAACCGCGGGTGAGCCCCAGGCCGAAGCAGGCCGGCGCATGGTCGGCGTAGCGCATGTCCATCACGCGCCGGCCGCGGCGATTCTCGCCATGCAGGCGCTCGATGCGCTGCCCTTGCGCCAGCGCGCGCTCGTGCAGGCCCAGCCGGGACAGCACGCCCAGGCCGGTAGGCTGCAACAGAAAACCCGCACCGACCGGGCCAGGCGTAGCCGCCTGTTCGTACACGCTCAGCGCGTGTCCCTGGGCGGCGAGGAACAGCGCCGCGGCCTGGCCGGCGGCGCCGTAGCCGACGATGGCGATGCGCAGGCGTGGCTGCATGGCGACTCGATCCTTGAGCAAGCTGGGCCGGGGGGCGCCCCCGAAAAAGCCCACAAAAAAAGCCGGCCCGGTCGAAACCGGGCCGGCGCATGTCACTGCTTAGTGCTCGTGGCCGCCTTCACCGTGGACGTGGCCGTGGGCCAGCTCTTCCTCGGTGGCCTGGCGCACTTCGGTCACTTCGACGGCGAAGTGCAGGGTCTTGCCGGCCAGCGGGTGGTTGCCGTCGATATGCACGACCTGGTCGTCCACGCCGGTCACGGTGACGTTGATCACGCCCTGCGGGCCGTGGCCCTGGAACTGCATGCCCGGCTGGATGTCCTCCACGCCCTGGAACGCCTCGCGCGGCACGGTCTGGGTCAGCTCGGCGTGATGCACGCCGTAGCCTTCTTCCGGCGCCACGTCGACCTTGAACTGGTCGCCGGCCTGGCGGCCGGTCATGGCCTTCTCCAGGCCCGGCACGATCTGGCCCACGCCATGCAGGTAGGTGAGCGGCTCACGGCCTTCGGAACTGTCGAGGACCTGACCCTGGTCGTCGGTCAGCGTGTAATGGAAGGACGCAACGGAGCTCTCAGCAATCTGCATGGTGTTCTCGCAAGGGGGGAAGAAAAGAGGGACCGGTCCAAGCCCATGCATGGATGGGGGCCGGCAATGCAACGGTCGGGAAGATTACCAGTTCAGGCGTCAATGCGCTGTTGCCCACCGCGCCCCGCGCGGCGCTACCCTGCACCGTCCCCGCCATCCGCCGTCCCATGTCGCCCATTCTCGAAGCCTGGCGCCACCGCCCTACCCACCAGCGGGTGTGGACGCTGGCCGTACCGATGATCCTGTCCAACCTCACCGTGCCGCTGGTGGCCATGGTCGACAGCACCGTCGCCGGCCATCTGCCGCAGACGCAGGACCTGGGCGCGGTGGCGGTAGGCAGCGCGATCTATGCCCTGCCGGTATGGAGCCTGGGCTTCCTGCGCATGGGCACCACCGGCTTCGCCGCACAGGCCGAAGGCGCGGGCGACCGCATCGCGCTGCGCACGGTGCAGGTGCAGGCCCTGCTGCTGGCCGCCGTGTTCGGCGTGGGCGTGGGCCTGCTGATGCTGCCGCTGCTGCCATGGCTGATCGGCCAGATGCACGCCACCCCAGCGCTGGCGGCGCGCGGCCTGGATTATCTGCAGCTGCGCCTGCTCGGCCTGCCTGCGGCGCTGCTCAATTACGCACTGGCCGGCTGGTTTATCGGCGCGCAGCGCGCGGGCACCACCCTGACGCTGCTGCTGGTCGCCAACCTGGTGAATATCGCGCTGAACCTGCTGTTCGTGCTCGGCTTCGGCTGGGGCGTGCCGGGCATCGCGCTGGCCTCGGCCTGCGGCGAATGGTGCGGCGCCCTGTACGGCCTGTGGCGCGCGCGCCGCGCCGTGCATGGCTGGCCGGGACGCGTGGACTGGCAGGCGCTGCGCGGCTGGGCCCACTGGCGGCCGCTGCTGATGGTCAACCGCGACATCTTTATCCGCACGCTGGCATTGGAAGGCGTGTTCTTCAGCATCTCCGTGCTCGGCGCGCGCCTGGGCGATGCCACGGTGGCGGCGAACGCGCTGCTGCTCAACGGCTTGATGCTCACCGCCTTCGGCCTGGACGGCCTGGCCAATGCGGTGGAGGCGCTATGCGGCCACGCCATCGGCGCGCGCGATGCACCGGCACTGCGGCGTGCGCTGGTGGTGGCGGGCGGCTGGTCGCTGCTGGGCAGCGTCGGCTATGCACTGCTGTTCGCCGGCGGCGGCCGGCTGTTCGTGGATCTGCAGACCAGCCTGCCGGAAGTGCGCGCGGTGGCTTACCACGCGCTGCCCTGGCTGGCCGCGCTGCCGGTGGTGGCGGTGTGGAGCTATCTGCTGGACGGCCTGTTTATCGGCGCCACGCGCGGACGCGAGATGCGCGACGGCATGCTGCTGGCGGTGGCGCTGTTCGCCCTGCTCGCCTGGGCCGCGCGCGCCTGGGGCAACGACGGCGTGTGGCTGGCCTTCCTCGCCTTCATGGCGGTGCGCGGCGCGGGCCTGGGCTGGATCGCCTGGCGGCTGCACCGGCGCGGCGCGTGGATCGCCCCGCTGCCGCATCTACGCGAGGCTGCGTAATACTGCGCGCCATGAATAACCTGCTACGGATCGGCTCCTTCCTCGCCCTGTTCGCGGCGCTGTGCACCACCGGCGCCCATGCCGACGAAGCACAATCGCTCGCCTCGCGCATCGACGCGCAGATCGCGCAGCCGCGCTTTGCCGGCGCGCGCTGGGGCATCGCCGTGATCTCGCTGGACAGCGGCCGCACGCTGTACGCGCACGACGGCGACCACCTGTACCAGACCGCCTCCACCGCCAAGCTGTTCACCGCCGCGCTGGCCTTGAGCGAGATCGGCGCCGACTACCGCATCCCCACCCGCCTGCTGGCCGCCGACCATGTGCGCAACGGCGTGCTGGACGGTCCGCTGATCCTGTACGGCATGGGCGATCCCACCCTGGGCGCGGATCGCGCCACGGTGGATTGGGCGGAGCACATGGCGCAGCAAGTGGCCGCGCGCGGCATCCGCACGGTGAAGGGCGGTCTGGTCGCCGACGACAGTTATTTCGCCAGCCCCGCCATGGGTTCGGGCTGGGAAGCGACGGACCTGCAGAGCTGGTTCGCCGTGCCTTCGTCAGCGCTGAGCGTGCAGGAGAACCAGGTCGACGTAACCGTCACGCCCGGCGCGGAAGGGCGACCGGCAATCGTTGCGCTGGATCCCGCCGGCGCGGTGCCCGAGGTCGCCAACCGCATCGTCACCAGCGCGCGCGGCGTGCGCAACGACATCAATCTCTACCGTGCACCGGGCGATCGCACGCTGTACGCATTCGGCAGCATCGCCGTGCGCAGCCCGATGCAACGCTTCAAGCTGGCCAGCTTCGATCCGGCCCTGTTCGCCGGCGAACAATTGCGCACCGCGCTGGCGCGGCACGGCGTGACCCTGCAAGGCGGCGTGCGCGCGCTGCATTGGCCGCAGGACGGCGCAGCCCTGCGCGATGACGCCAAGCTCATCGCCGAAGTGCAATCCCCGCCGGTGGCCGAGATCCTGCAGCGCGGCCTGAAGCGCTCGCAGAACCTGTATCTGCAGAACCTGCTGCTGATCGCCGGCGTGCGCGCGCAAGCCACCGCGATGCAGGGACCGGCGCCGCCGGCCGGCTTTCTCACCACCGAGAACTGGGGCATGCGCGGCATGCGCCAGTTGCTGGAGCAGATGGGCCTGCCGCCGGGCAGCACGGTGATCGAGGAAGGCACCGGTCTGTCGCGCCGCGACCTGAGCACGCCCAATGCGATGGCGCGCCTGCTGTCGTTCCTGGCCGCGCAGTCGTACGCATCAGTGCTGTTCGACGCGCTGCCGCTGGCCGGCGTGGACGGCACCCTGCAATGGCGCATGCGCGATACGCCGGCCAACAACAACCTGCGCGCGAAGACCGGCAGCATGTCGCTGGTGCATTGCCTGGCCGGCTACGTCACCACCGCCGGCGGCGAACGGCTGGCGTTCGCGATCATGCTCAACAACTACGATCCGCCAGCCGGCGCGCCCGGCGCCAGCCGCGATATCGACGCGATTGCGGAGATGCTGGCCGGCCTGCGCGCGGAAGCGCCGCTGCCGGAGAAAGCGGTGGCCGCTCAGCCGGCCAATTGAATCTTCACGTCCTTGCCGATCTTCGCCGGCGTGTCGGTGGGCGCGTAGCGCTTCACCACCTGACCGTCCGGGCCGACCAGGAACTTGGTGAAGTTCCACTTGATCGCCTCGCTGCCGAGGATGCCCTTGCCCTCGCTCTTCAGCCACTGGTACAGCGGATGCGTGCCGGCGCCGTTGACCTCGATCTTGGCGAACAGCGGGAAGCTGACGTCGTAGCTGAGGCTGCAGAAATTCTTGATCTCGGCCTCGTCGCCCGGCTCCTGGTGGCCGAACTGGTCGCAGGGGAAGCCCAGCACCACCAGGTCCTTGTCGCGCCCGGCGCGCCACAACTGCTCCAGCCCTTCGTATTGCGGGGTGAAGCCGCACTTGGAGGCCACGTTGACGATCAGCAGGGTCTTGCCGCGCCATTCGTCGAGGGAGCGCTCGTTGCCGTCGATGTCGCGCGCACTGAAGTCGTAGGCCGTGGTCATGGCGAAGCTCCGGTAAGGGTGCGCGGCAGTCTACGCCAAAGCCCGGCCTGGCATAGAATGCCCGCCTCGCCTCCGGTCACTGTCCAAGGTCCGTCGTGATCCGTTTCGCCGAAGTCCACAAGTCCTACCGCGTCGACGGCAAGGACATCCCCGCCCTGCTGCCCTTCAGCCTGGACATCGCCGACGGCGAGGTGTTCGGCATCATCGGGCATTCCGGCGCGGGCAAGTCCACGCTGATCCGGCTGATCAACCTGCTGGAGCGCCCCAGCGGCGGCGGCATCCAGATCGACGGCACCGAGATGACCACCCTGGGCGATGCCGCGCTGCGCGCGCAGCGGCGGCGCATCGGCATGATCTTCCAGCACTTCAACCTGCTCAGCTCGCAGACGGTGGCGGACAACATCGCCTTCCCGCTGCGCCTGGCCGGCGAGCGCGACGCGGGCAAGATCGGCGCGCGGGTCGACGAACTGCTGCGCCGGGTGGGCCTGGAAGCGCATGCGGCCAAATACCCATCGCAACTTTCGGGCGGCCAGAAGCAGCGCGTCGGCATCGCCCGCGCGCTGGCCAACCGGCCGTCCATCCTGCTGTGCGACGAAGCCACCAGCGCGCTCGATCCGCAGACCACCGCCTCGGTGCTGGACCTGCTGGCCGAGATCAACCGCGAGCTGAAACTCACCATCGTGCTGATCACCCACGAGATGGACGTGGTGCGCCGCGTATGCGACCGCGTGGCGGTGCTGGATGCCGGCCGCATCGTCGAGCACGGCGCGGTGGCGGATGTGTTCCTGCATCCGCAACACCCCACCACCAGGCGTTTCGTCAACGAAGCGCTGCCGGAAGAAGCCGCCGGCGAACTGGCCCCGTACACGCAGGTGCCGGGCCGCATCCTGCGCCTGTCCTTCCGCGGCGAAGCCACCTGGACGCCGGCACTGGGCCGCGTGGCGCGCGATACCGGCGTGGACTTCAACATCCTGGCCGGCCGCATCGACCGCATCAAGGACCTGCCCTATGGCCAGCTCACGCTGGCGATGCAGGGCGCCAACCTGGACCAGGCGCTGGTCGCCTTGCGCGCCGCCGGGATCGAGATCGAGGAATTGAACCGATGAGCGCGCCACTGCTGCAAAGCCTGTTTCCGAATATCGACGACTGGGCCGAGCTGGGCCACGCCTGCATCGACACGCTGCTGATGCTCGGCGGCTCGCTGGCGCTTACCGTGCTGATCGGCCTGCCGCTGGGCGTGCTGCTGTATCTCACCGGCAAGGGCCAGTTGCGCGCGATGCCAGCGCTGTATGCGGCGCTGTCGCTGGTGGTGAATATCCTGCGCTCGATCCCCTTCATCATTCTGATGATCGTGCTGATGCCGCTGACCTATGCGCTGGTCGGCACCAAGCTCGGCATCCGCGGCGCGATCCCGCCGCTGGTGATCGGCGCGGCGCCGTTCTTCGCGCGCCTGGTGGAGACGGCGCTGCGCGAAGTGCAGCGCGGCGTGATCGAAGCCAGCCAGGCGATGGGCGCCAGCACCTGGCAGATCGTGCGCCACGTGCTGCTGCCGGAAGCCCGCGGCGGCCTGATCGCCGGCACCACCGTCACCGCCATCGCCCTGGTCGGCTATACCGCCATGGGCGGCGCGATCGGTGCCGGCGGCCTGGGCGACCTGGCCTACCGCTACGGTTACCTGAGCTACAAGTCGGACTATATGTTCGTCACCGTGGTGCTGCTGATCGTGCTGGTGCAGCTGCTGCAGATGGTCGGCGACCGCGTGGTGGCCCGCTACACCCGCCAGTGACGGGGCAAACACCCGCCCGGCGGCCGGCTTTGCAAGCGGCCGTATGGACGGCTATTCTGGTGCATCGCATCAAGGATCCTGACCGCTCATGAAGAAGCTGCTCGTCGCCCTCGCCGCCCTGCTCGCGCTGGCCGGCTGCTCGTCCTCCGGTTCCGGCGACGCTTCCAGCGGCAGCCAGAAGCTGATCGTCGCCGCCACCGCCGTGCCGCACGCGGAGATCCTCAAGCAGGTCAAGCCGCTGCTGGCCAAAGAAGGCGTGGAGCTGGAAATCAAGGTGTTCGCCGACTACGTGCAGCCGAACACCCAGGTGGCCGAGAAGGCGATCGACCTGAATTACTTCCAGACCAAGCCCTACCTGGACGAATTCAACCGCCAGCGCGGCACCCAGCTGACCATCGTCACCGGCGTGCACATCGAGCCGTTCGGCGCCTACTCGCGCAAGCTCAAGAACATCGCCGAACTGCCCGACGGCGCCACCGTCACCCTGCCGAACGACCCCAGCAACAACAGCCGCGCCCTGCTCCTGCTGGCGCGCCACGGGATCATCACGCTGAAGGACCCGAACGACGAGCTGGCCACGCAGAAGGACATCACCGCCAACCCGAAGCACCTGAAGTTCCGCGAGCTCGAGGCGGCGATGCTGCCGCGCACGCTGGACGAGGTGGACCTGGCCCTGATCAACACCAACTACGCGCTGGCGGCCGGCCTCAATCCGACCAAGGACGCACTGCTGATCGAAGGCAAGGATTCGCCGTACGTGAACTACCTGGTCGGCCGTCCCGACAACAAGGACGACCCGCGCGTGCAGAAGCTGGCCAAGGCGCTGAACAGCCCCGAGGTGAAGGCGTTCATCGAGCAGAAATACCAGGGTGCGGTGTTGCCGGCGTTCTGAGCTTTTTCTTCCGCATCAACAAAAAACGCCGGGCATCGCCCGGCGTTTTTTTTGCTCGTCATTCCGGCGCAGGCCGGAATGACGAGCGTGTGGCGAACCGCAACCTGTCTCTCAGGCAGCTTCTTCATCCGGCAAGGGAATCTCGAACACCTGCCGCAGATAGGCCACGTAGGCCTTGTCCTCGCACATGTTCTTGCCCGGCGAATCGCTGAGCTTGGCGACCGGCTGGCCGTTGCAGCGGACCATCTTGATCACGATGTTCAGCGGCTTCGGGCCGACGTCGTTGGTGAGGTTGGTGCCCACGCCGAAGGCCAGCAGGCAGCGGCCGCGGAAGTGTGCGTACAGCTGCATCACCTTGGGGATATCCAGGCCGTCGCTGAAGACCAGCACCTTGCTGCTCGGGTCGAGGCGGTTGGCGCGGTAATGCGCCAGTACGCGCTCGCCCCAGGCGAACGGATCGCCGGAGTCGTGCCGGGTGCCGTCGAACAGCTTGCAGAAGTACATGTCGAAATCGCGCAGGAAGGCATTGAGGCCGTAGACGTCGGACAGCGCTATGCCTAAGTCGCCGCGGTATTCCCTGGCCCAGGTCTCCAGCGCCGCCACCTGCGAATCGCGCAGGCGCGGACCCAGCGCCTGGTGCGCCTGCAGGTATTCGTGCGCCAGCGTGCCCAGCGGGGTCAGGCCCAGCTTCCAGGCCAGCCACACGTTGCTGGTGCCGGCCAGCTTCGGCCCCAGCCCGTCGCGCAGCTCCTGCGCCACTTCGGCGTGCCATTCGCGCGAGTAGCGGCGGCGCGTGCCGTAGTCGGCGATGCGGCAGCCTTCGTAGCCGGGCGTGTCGCGCAGCAGGGCGATCTTGTCGCGCAGGCGGCGACGCCCTTCGGTCAGGTCCAGGCCGGGAGCGGTGTTGCGGAAGTAGACCTCGTTGACGATGGCCAGCAGCGGCACTTCGAACAGGATGGTGTGCAGCCACGGCCCCACGATGCGGATCTCGATCTCGCCGTTGCCGCTGGCCGCCGGCTCGATGCTCACGTATTTCGCATTGAGCTGGAACAGCCCGAGAAAATCGACGAAGTCGCTCTTGATGAAGCGCCATGAGCGCAGGTAGTCCAGCTCTTCCTCGCTGAAGCGCAGGCTGCACAGCGCGGCGAGTTCGGCACGGATCTGCTCAATGTACGGCACCAGGTCGATGCCCGGGTTGCGGCACTTGAAGCGGTATTCGACCTGGGCAGCCGGATAGTGGTGCAGCACCACCTGCATCATGGAGAACTTGTACAGGTCGGTGTCGAGCAGGGAGCGGATGATCATCGGGGATCCGGCGGGGGAAGAGCGGCGCGAGCCGTTCGCGATTATCCCCGTGGGTCGCGTCGGAACGCGAGCCCGGAAGCTTTGCATGAGCCGGAAAAATGAAAACCCCGGTAGCCAGGGGAGTAGCTACCGGGGTCTTGTCAGGCCGTCCTCTACAAAGAGGGGGAGAAACCGAGGCGGCCCCCGATGGTGCGATCTGCTGCCCCATCTCATTTCGCCTCACGGCGATACGAATGGTTAGTGCGGTCGGTCCGGACATAGTTCAAGTGCGAATTTAGATCGGTTCAGGTTTCCGCCAGCTTCGGGAAACCCGGGCAAAATCCGGGATCTGGTTTCCGCCGCAAACCATCGGTTCCCGCTGGCCATGGCGCGCCCGGGGCACATGCCACAATGCCCCGCTCGCCCCCCCCCCCGGGAAGAACCCCCGCCATGCCCCTGCTGCTGCGCCGCCTGTGCCTGCTCGCCCTGCTGCTTGCCCTGCCGGCGGGTGCGGCCGAGCTGAAGATCGACCTGGGCCATGGCGCGAAGACGCTGGACAGCAGCCAGCTCGCGGCCCGCCCGGATGCGCGCAGCATCGAGATCCCGCAGGACGTGGCCTACCGCCGCACCATGCGCTACCGCGCCGTGCCGCTGAAGGCGCTGCTGGCCGGGGCGGCGGCGGGCGACCATCTGCAGTTCGTCGCCAACGACGGCTTTGCCGCCGAAGTGCCGGCTGCGCTGATCCTGGACGGACATGGCGCGCAGGCCTGGCTGGCCATTGAGGACACCCACCTGCCCTGGCCCGCCCTGCCCGGCAAGACCCAGGGCGCCGGGCCGTTCTACGTCGTGTGGACCCAGCCGGAGGCCGGCGGCATCAATCCGGAACAATGGCCGTACCAGTTGGCTGCGATCCGCAAGCTGGACGCGGTGGCCGCGCGCTTCCCCGCCATGGCGCCCGATCCGGCCCTGGCCGCCGGCAGCCCGGAGCGGCGCGGCTTCGAGGTGTTCCAGCGCATCTGCCTGGCCTGCCACACCCTCAACGGCCAGGGCGACGCCAAACTGGGGCCGGACCTCAACCTGCCCTACAACCCCACCGAATACCTGCGCGCCGACCTGCTGCGCGCCTATGTGCGCAACCCGCAGGCGCTGCGCCACTGGCCGCAGGCGAAGATGCCGGGCTTCGATGCCAAGGTGCTGAGCGACGCCGACCTGGACACCTTGTTCGCCTACCTGCGCCACATGGCCGGGCGCAAGCGCGGCCCCTGAGTCAGCGCGCGGGCTCCTGTCCGGCGGGCAAGCCGGCCGGCGCGGCCTCGCCCAAATAGACGTCCATATCCAGCAGCCCCTGCTCGCGCGCCACCAGCACCGGCACCAGCATCTGGCCGGTGACATTGGTCATGGTGCGCATCATGTCCAGCACGCGGTCGATCGCCACCAGATAGCCGATGCCCTCCACCGGCAGGCCGGCCGAACTGAGCACCAGGGTGACCATCACCGTCGCCGTGCCCGGCACGCCGGCGGTGCCGAACGAACCGAGCACCGAGGCCAGCAGGATCACGAAATACTGCGCGGGCTCCAGCGTCAGCCCGAAATACTGCGCCACGAAGATCGCGCTGATCGCCGGATAGATCGCGCCGCAGCCGTCCATCTTGATACTGGCGCCCAGCGGTACCGCGAAGGAGGCATAGGCCGGCGACACGCCCAGGTTCTGCGTCACGCTGCGCAGCGCCACCGGCATCGAGGCGAAGCTGGAGGACGAGGTGAAAGCCACCTGCATCGCCGGCAGCACGCCGCGGAAGAAGCGGCGCGGGCTCAGCCCATGCGCCAGCAGCAGGCCGCCGTAGACCAGCACGATCTGCACCGCGCAGGCGGCATACAGGGCCAGCACGAACTTGCCCAGCGGCAGCAGCTTCTCGAAACCGTAGCCGGCGACCAGCGCGGCGATCAGGCCGAAGGTGCCGATCGGGGTCATCTCCAGCACGAAGCGGGTGACCTGGATCATGGCTTCGTTGGCCTCGCCGAACAGCTCGCGCAGGCGCGCGGACTTATCGCCGATCTTGACCAGGGCCAGGCCGAGCAGGCCGGCAAAGAAGATCACCTGGAGGATCTTGCCTTCGGACAAGGCGCGGAACGGGTTGGTCGGCACCACGTCAAGCAGCACCTTCACCGCCGACGGCAGCTCGCGCACCTTGTAGTCGGCGGCCATCGCCAGCTGCCCCACGCCCAGCCCCGGGTTGGTCAGATGGCCCACCAGCAGCCCCACGCCCACCGCCAGCGCCGCGGTCACCGCGAACCACAGGAAGGTGCGCCCGCCCAGCGCCGCCATGCGCTGCACGCCGCGCAGGCTGGCGACGCTGTTGACCACGGCGAAGAACACCAGCGGCACCGCGATCATCTTGATCAGCGCCACATACACCTCGCCCAGCGGCTGGAACCACGCCAGCGCACCCGGCCCGCAGGCCCAGCCGGCCAGCGCGCCCAGCACGAAGCCCGCAAGCACGCGCTTCCAGAAACGGATACCGAGCCACCAGGACACCAGCTTCAAGAGCCTTCTCCAGCCACGCGAAAGGCCCGACCATACACCGGCAATGGCCGTCTGGACGTCCAAACGGCAACACAGCGTTTCTTTTTAGGAACGATCTAGGCTTGCGGGGCCGGTGCAACGGCCACCGTGGCGGCAAGACGCCGCAGCTCGCGATCGCGGTCTTCCTTCGGCAACTGCGCCAGCCGGCGCACGTCGGCGTAGAACAGCGGCCACTGCCCTTCCGACGCGCGGAACAAGGCCGCAAAAGCCGGCTTCCACTGGTCGTACAAGCCGAACGGCAGCAGGCGCGCATTGTTGATCGGCGCCGCCACCCACGCGTCGTAGCGGTGATCGCTGGGCCAGTTCGTTTCGCGCCATTGGCGATAGCGCTCGCGGAACGCGGCGATCTGCGCCTGCTTGGCCGCCTCCAGCGCGGCCTCGTCGCCGCCATTGGCATAGGCCTGGCGCAGACGGTCGCGCAGCTCCAGCACCAGCCTGGTGAAACCGTCGTCCTCGGCCTGGTCCCGTCCCAGCAGCGGCGGCAGATCGCGCGAGGCACGCCACTCCTTCAGGCCCTGCTCCTGCACGAAGCTGGCGAAGGATTCGTTGAAAGCGCTGTCGTCCTGCACATACAGCCGCTGGTGCGCCAGCTCGTGGAAGATGGTGCCGGCCAGCTCATCGTCGTCCCAGCGCAGCATGCTGCTGAGGATGGGGTCGGCGAACCAGCCCAGGGTGGAATAGGCGGAGACGCCGCCGACATAGACGTCGTCGCCCTCGCCTTTCATGCGCGCGGCCTCGCCCTTGGCCCTGGCCTCGTCGAAATAGCCGCGGTAGGCCACGCAGCCGGCGATCGGAAAGCAGTGCCGCACCGCATCCACCGAATAGCGCGGGGTGGCGAACACGTTCCACACCACGTAGGGGCGGCCGAGTTCGACGTAACGGGTATAGCTGCGGTTATCCGGCAGCCCCAGCTTCAGCGTGGCGAAGCGGCGCGCCTGCTGCGCCAGCTCCAGGCGCCTGGCCAGGGCGGGCTGGGTCGCCGGGTCGGCAATCACCTGCTGCACCGCGCGCTGGTGCAGCAGCAGCTGGCTTTGTCCATGCGCCACGTGGGCGTAGTAGCGCAGCCCGCCGCAGGCGGATAGCAAAAGGCCCACCGCCGCGAGGGCGATGAGCCTGTTGAGTCGTTGCGGCAAGCGCTTGCCCGGATAGCTCATCCGGCGATTGTGCCGGGCCGGCCCTCAGCCGGCCAGGGCGGGCTCAGCGGCCGTGACCGCTCCAGGAGTGACCGCCGCGGCCGCCGCTCCAGTTGCCGCGATGCCCGCTCCAGTTGCCGCCGCGCCAGTTGCCACCACCGCCGCGGTAGTAGCGGCCGCCGCGATCGTGCCAGCGCGAACCGCCGCCGTACCACACGCCGCTGATGCCCACCGTCACCGGCGGGGCGTAGCAGCAGCCGTAGTAGCCGCCGCTGTAGTAGCTGGGATAGGCCGGCGCGTAATAGCCGTCGTCGTAGACCACCGTGCGTCCGGAGCCGTAATAGGCGTCGCCCACATAGCTGGAACTGCGGACGTAGCTATAGCCCGGATCGTAGTAACAACCCGACAGGGCCGCGGTGGCGGCGACCAGGGTCAGGCCGGCTAGCAGGCGTTTCATGGCGCACCTCGGGGGTTGATGGCGCCACGCTAGGCCCGCTGCGTTGAATGCGCACTGAGCGGAAATGCCCCCTGCCCGGTGGCGTTTCAGTCCGGGTCCGCCGCGTTCAGAAACGCGGCCGCGCCAGTTCGCTAAGGAAGTGTGAGATCAGGTCCGGCTTCATGATCAGGGTGAAGGCCACCCCATACGCCGCACCCCACAGATGCGCGCTGTGATTGACGTTGTCCTGGCCGTGGCGGTCCATCCAGATCGAATAGGCCACGTACAGCACCGCGTAGACGATCGCCGGCATCGGCACGAAGAACACCCCGATGCGCGCCCACGGCGCCACCAGGATAAAGGCGAACAGCACCGCCGATACCGCGCCGGACGCACCCAGGCTGCGGTACCTGGCGTTGTGCCGGTTGGCGATATAGGTCGGCAGGATCGAAACCACCAGCGCGCCGACATAGAACAGCAGGAAGCCCATCGTGCCCATGTAGGCGGTGTAGATCGGCTCCATCGCGCGGCCGAAGAAGAACAGCGTGATCATGTTGAACAGCAGGTGGAAGAAGTCGGCGTGGATGAAGCCGTAGGTCACCAGCCGGTGGTATTCCTTCTTCTTCTCGATCGCCGGCGGCCACAGGATCAGATCGTCCAGCAGGCGCGCGTTGTTCAACGCGATAAAGGACACGATGCAGGTGACTGCGATGATGAGCAGGGTGATCAGCATGTACGGTTTCCGTGCGCGGGTACGGCAAAGCGCGCATCTTGGCGGGCGGGCGCACGCTTGTCACCAGGGCGGCGCCGACCTCGCCCTCGCGGCCCCCGGCGACGTATGATGCGCGGCTACGCGCTTCTTCCCCGCCACACGCTTGCCCTCATGCCCCCCATCCGCTATCTGCATCTGGACGTCTTTGCCGCTGCCCACGGCGGCGGCAACCACCTCGGCGTCGTCACCGACGCCACCGGCTGGAGCGATGCGCAGATGCAACGTTTCGCCCGCTGGACCGACCTGGTCGAGACCACCTTCCTGCTGCCGCCGTCGACGCCGGACGCCAGCTACCGCGTGCGCATCTTCACTCCGCACAAGGAAATCCCCTTTGCCGGCCATCCCAGCATCGGCAGCGCGCATGCGGTGCTCGAATGCGGCCTGGCCACGCCGCGCGACGGCGTGCTGTGGCAGGAATGCGGCGCCGGCGTGCTGCCGATCCGCATCGAAGGTGCGGGCGACACGCGACAGTTGCTGTTGCAATCACCGCAGGCCACGGTCGAAAAGACCGGCACCGACGCGCACCCGCTGCTCGCCGCGGCGTTGTCCGGCATCGGGCTCGGCGCGCTGCCGCCCGCCTACGTCGCCGGCGGCCGCCACTGGTGGCTGGCCGAATGCGCCGACGAAGCCAGCCTGCGCGCCTGGCAGCCGGACCACGCCGCCATCGGCGCGCTGGCCCGCGCCACCGACAGCCTGGGCCTGTGCGCGTTCGCCCGCGCCGCGCATCCGGATTACCAGCTGGCGGATTACCAGCTGGTGGTCCGCGCCTTCCCCGCCGGTGTCGGCATCGTCGAAGACCCGGCTTCCGGCGCCGCCAACGGCTTGATCGCCGCCTATATCGCCCACGCCGAGCCGCACGGCCCGCTGGCCGCCGGCTATACGGTGAGCCAGGGCCGCGAGATCGGCCACGACGCCAGCCTGCGCGTGCGCATCATCGACGGCACGGTATGGATCGGCGGCCGTACGAACACGGTGATCGACGGCGCCCTGCACTGGAACGGGCTCGCGTGAAGCTGCCCGCCGCTAATGCGGACGCATGCATCTGGGTCGACGCCGACGCCTGCCCGGTGGCGATCAAGGAGATCCTGTTCCGCGCCGCCGAGCGCGAACAGGTGCAGGTGACCCTGGTCGCCAACCAGTTCCTGCGCACGCCGCCGTCGCGTTTCGTGCGCGCGATCCAGGTGCCTGGCGGTTTCGACGTCGCCGATGCGGAGATCGCCAACCGCGTGGCGGTGGGCGACCTGGTGGTGACGCAGGACATTCCGCTGGCCGCGCAGGTGATCGCCAAGGGCGCGCTGGCGGTGCATCCGCGCGGCGAACTGTTCACCCCCGACACCATCGCGCAGCGCTTGGGGATGCGCGATTTCATGGAAGAACTGCGCGGCGCCGGCGTCGACACCGGCGGCCCGGCCGCCTTCCATCCGCGCGACAAGCAGGCCTTCGCCAACCAGCTCGATGTGTGGCTGGCGCGGCTGCGGCAGGCGCGCAAGGCGCGCCCGTCGCCTTAGACCCCGCGCAAAGCCGCGCCTTAGTCCTTCAGTCCCGCGCGGCGCGCCGCCACCAGCGACAGCGCCGACCAGTCCACGTCCTCGTCGCCCAGCGCCAGCGTCTCCAGCAGGCTGTCGCGCAGCACGCTGGCGAACGGCAGCGGCACGCGCGCCGCATCGGCGGCGGACAGCGCCAGGTTGATGTCCTTGTAGCCCAGCGGCAGCGCGAAACCGGCCGGCTTGAAGCGCTGCTCGGCGATCAGCCTGGCGTAGCCCTGGTACGGCGGCGAGGCGAACAGCGTGCTGGTCATCAGATGCAGGAAATCGCCGGCGCTCACGCCATGCGCGCGGGTCAATGCCGAGGCCTCGGCCATGCTCTCGATCGCCGCGCCGAGCATGAAGTTGCCGGCGATCTTCACCACATTGGCGCGCTCGGCCTCCTCGCCCATCGGCCAGATCGCGCTGCCCATCGCTTCCAGCAGCGGCCGCATGCGTTCGAGCACGGCGGGCTTGCCGGCAGCGACGATATTGAGCTTGCCGGCGGCAGCCACGTCCGGCCGTCCGAACACCGGCGCGGCCAGGTAGTCCAGCCCGCGCTGTGCATGCGCCGATGCCAGCTCGCGCGCCAGCGCCACCGACACGGTGGCGTGGTTGACGTGTACGGTGCCCTTGTCCATCGCCTCGAGCAGGCCGCTGTCCAGCACCACATCGCGCACGGCCTGGTCATTCGACAACATGCTGAACAACGCATCGCCCTGCGCCGCGCGCTCCGGCGTGCTGGCCACCTTGGCGCCCAGCGAGGCGAGCGGCTCGGTTGCTGCCGGCGAACGGTTCCACACCGTCACGCTGTGACCGGCCTTGAGCAGGTTGCTGGCCATGGCGCTGCCCATGGCGCCGAGGCCGATAAAACCGACTTTCATGGATAACTCCTCAACCGGTGAACTGGAAAAAACAGGTCTGCCACCGTGCGCCACGCCGGATGGATGGGGCGTGACTCAGGCCGCCAGCCCCGCCGCATGGCCCGAGGCCCATGCCCACTGGAAGTTGTAGCCGCCCAGCCAACCGGTCACGTCCACCACTTCGCCGATGAAGTACAGGCCGGGCACCAGCTTCGATTGCATGGTGCTGGACGACAACCCGTCCGTATCGACGCCGCCCAGGGTCACCTCGGCGGTGCGATAACCCTCGGTGCCGCTGGCGATCAACGGCCAGTCGCGCAACTGCGCGGCGATCGCGTCCAGCTCGGCGGGACGGTACTGCTTCATTGGGCGGCTCTCGAACCACAGCTCGCACATGCGCTGCGCCAGGCGGCGCGGCAGCAGGTCGCCGAGCACGTTCTTCAGCTCCATCGCCGGGCGCGCATTGCGCTGCGCCTGCAGCCAACCGGCCGCATCCTGGTCCGGCAGCAGATCGATACGCAGATCGTCGCCCGCTTGCCAATACGAGGAAATCTGCAGGATCGCCGGCCCGCTCACGCCACGATGGGTAAACAGCATCCCCGCGCGGAAAGCACGCTTGCCGACGCGCGCCTCCACCAGCGGCAAGGCCAGGCCGGACAGGTCCTGATAGCGCTCCTGGTGCTTGCCGCTCAAGGTCAGCGGCACCAGCCCGGCACTGGTCGGCAATACCTGGTGGCCGAACTGCCGCGCCAGCTCGTAGCCGAAACCGGTGGCGCCCATGCTGGGAATCGACAGGCCGCCGCTGGCCACCACCAGCGACTGCGCGTGCAGTTCGCCGCGCGCGGTATGCACGGCGAAGCCCTCGTCGGTCTTGCGCACGCGATCGACCGCGCAACTGGTCTCCACCCGCGCGCCGGCCGCCGCGCACTCGTCCAGCAGCATGCGCACGATCAGCTTGGAGGACTCGTCGCAGAACAGCTGCCCCAACTCCTTCTCGTGATAGGCGATGCGGTGCTTCTCCACCAGCGCGATGAAATCCGCCGGCGTGTAGCGCGCCAGCGCGGACTTGGCGAAATGCGGGTTGGCGGACAGGTACTGCGCCGGCGTCACGCCCAGGTTGGTGAAATTGCAGCGCCCACCGCCGGACATCAGGATCTTCTTGCCCGGCTTGTTGGCATGGTCGAGCACCAGCACCTCGCGCCCGCGCTGCGCGGCCACGATCGCGCACATCAGGCCGGCCGCACCCGCGCCGATCACCAATACGTCCACCTTCACGCCATCACCCACCCTGGTTGCGAGGGGACGGATTATCCCCTACCCGCGTACACTTCCCCACCGGTTTCCCTTGCGAGATGCAAACATGCCTTCCTTCGACGTAGTTTCCGAAGTCGACAAGCACGAACTGACCAACGCCGTCGACCAGGCCAACCGCGAGTTGGCCACCCGTTTCGACTTCAAGGGCACCGACGCGAAGTTCGAGCTGGACAAGTTCGTGATCACCCAGAGCGCGCCCAGCGAATTCCAGCTCGAACAGATGCTGGACATCCTGCGCGGACGGCTGGTGTCGCGGAAGATCGACGTGCTCGCCCTGGACGTGGCGGAGCCGGAGACCAACCTGGCCGGCTCGCGGCAGAAGATCACCGTCAAGCAGGGGATCGAGCAGCCGATCGCCAAGAAGCTGGTGGCGTCGCTGAAAGAGGCGAAGCTGAAGGTCGAGGCGCAGATCAATGGCGACAAGCTGCGCGTGACCGGGAAGAAGCGCGATGACCTGCAGTCGGCGATGCAGGTATTGCGCAAGGCCGAGGTGGAGTTGCCGCTGCAGTTCGACAACTTCCGCGATTGAAGTCCAGCGCAGTGCAGGTTGGGGTGAGCCGCAGGCGAACCCCAACATCGCGGCCTTCATTGCCTCGCATCGTTGGGGTTCGCCTGCGGCTCACCCCAACCTACGTGGAACGCCTCAGGCCTTGCCGGCCACCACGTTCACGCTCAACGCAATGATGAACACGTTGAAGAAGAACGCGATCACGCTGTGCAGCAGCGCCACGCGGCGCAGGTAACGGCTGGTGATCTGCACGTCCGAGACCTGGAACGTCATGCCGATCACGATCGCGAAATACGCGAAGTCCCAGTAATCCGGCTCCGGCGTCTCGGGAAACTGCAGCCCTTCGTGCTTCTTGCCGAAGTCGCCGTAATAGCCATGCGCGTAATGCATGGCGAACATGGTGTTCATGAACAGCCACGACAGCACGATGCTGCCGCCGGCCAAGGCAATGGAGGCCATGCCGCCTTCGGCGCCGCCATGCAGTTCCGCCCCCAGGGCCACCATCACCACGGCGGTCAAAATGATCGCGCTCCACAGAAAGCCCCAGCGCCCGGTGTCCTGCGCGCGCGCCTGGCAGCGCATCAGCTCCGGCGTGGCGCGGCCGAACAGCACGGCCAGCAGGCTCAGATAGACCAGCGCCGCCGCATCGAACGCCAGCAGCAGCGCCATCGAAGGGCGCATGCCATAGACCAGCAAGGCCGCCAGCGCGGCGGCGAAGATCCCCATCGACACCATCAGCCGCGGCCGCGCACGCAGGTAGTGGAAGCGCCGGTACGTCCTTGGCCGGGTCTTGCCCGGGGCGGTGCTGTTCATGCGGATCTCCTTGGGGTTCCTGCGACCGCGCCGATGATAGCGAGGAGATCAGCTTGCGCGCAGATCCTCGTACTCCGGATGGCGGCGCATCCATGCATTGGCGTAGGAACATGCGGGACGCACTTTCCAGCGCTGCTCGCGCGCATGGTCCAGCGCAGCCTGCACCAGCGCCGACGCGATGCCGCGCCCTTCCAGCGGCGGCGGCACTTCGGTATGGGTGATGGTCATCACTTCGCCCGCAGGCGTAGGTGCCAGCGTGTAGTCGAGCACGCATAGCTCCATCTCGACCGAGACGGAGAAACGGCGTTCGTTGGGTTGATGCTGGATCGCGTAGCTCATGACGTGGACCGATGCGGATGAAGCGGGCAGCTTAGGGCACGCTGCGTGCCTGCAGTCGTGAAAGGCAAGCATCTCGCGCGCCTCACGCTCGCGCTCGATCCCCGCCAGAGCCGCCGCGAACGCTCCTGAGCACGCGGCTCAACATCCCACCGCCTGCCGCAACCGCGCCGCCACGCCGGAACCCGCGCGGCGCCGGCGCACCGCTTCGTCCAGCCGCTCCAGCACGCCAAGCGAAGTCTCCCAGTCGATGCAGCCGTCGGTGATGCTCTGGCCATAGCGCAGCGGCTGCTCCGGCACCAGCTCCTGGCGGCCGCCGACCAGATGGCTTTCGACCATCACACCGATGATGCGGCGCTCGCCGTCCTCCAGCTGCAGCGCGATATCGTCGATCACCCGCGGCTGGTTTTCCGGCTGCTTGCTGCTGTTGGCGTGGCTGGCGTCGACCATCAGGCGCGGCACCAGACCGGTGCGGGCGATCGCTTCGCAGGCGGCATCCACGCTGGCCGCGTCATAGTTCGGTTGCTTGCCGCCGCGCAGGATCACGTGGCAGTCCTCGTTGCCGATGGTGCTGGCGATGGCGGTGCGGCCGTCCTTGGTCACTGCCATGAAATGGTGCGGTTGCGAGGCGGCCTGCACCGCGTCCACCGCGATCTTGACGTTGCCGTCGGTGCCGTTCTTGAAACCCACCGGGCAGGACAGCCCCGAGGCCAGCTCGCGATGCACCTGGCTTTCCGTGGTGCGCGCGCCGATCGCGCCCCAGGCCACCAGGTCGGCGATGTACTGCGGCGTGATCATGTCCAGGAATTCGCAACCGGCCGGCACGCCCAGCTCGTTGATGTCGCGCAGCACGGTGCGCGCGAGGCGCAGGCCCTTGTCGATGCGGAAGCTGCCGTCCAGGTCCGGATCGTTGATCAAGCCCTTCCAGCCCACGGTGGTGCGCGGCTTCTCGAAATACACGCGCATCACGATCTCCAGCGTGTCCGCATAGCGCCGCCGCTGCGCCAGCAGGCGGCGCGCGTATTCCATCGCCGCGGTGGTGTCATGGATCGAGCAGGGCCCGATCACCACCACCAGCCGGTCGTCCTGGCCGGCGAGGATGTCGTGCACGGCGGTGCGCGCATGCGCCACGGTGTCGAGCGCGCGTTCGCCGGCAAGGCAGTCGCGCATCACCTCGGCCGGTGGACTCAAGGGAGTGATCGCGCGGATGCGCAGGTCGTCGGTGTGGGGGGTGGTCATGGCGCGGTTTCCTGGGTGGGGATCCAGTGGCGGCCATGAAAAAAGCCGCCAGTGGAGGCTGGCGGCTTTTCGGGAGAGTGGTCGTTGATTCTGCTTACGATCGCACCTCTTCCTCCGCCGCCGGCACCGGATAGCCGTAAAACCAAAAGTAATAGCGGGCGGAGGAGAAGGTCATGGGGCGTATGGATAACACAGCATCCGGTCGATGCAAACCCTTTTATTCGGTTACGAACGCAACTGACGTGTCTGGACATCCAAACGCCTGGCACTCGTAAACCTTCGAGCGTGAGTCCTTCTCCCTTCGGGAGCACGCGGAGAGGGCACAGGACTGTGCCCGGCTTTGAGGAGCGAGGAAGGTGGCGGCAGCCGGATGAGGGTACGGACAGAGGACAGAGGGTAACGCTGCGCTCCGCCCGTACCCTCACCCCAACCCCTCTCTCCCACGGGACTACCTTCGGGTCGCCGGAGGGAGAGGGGCTTACGTCGTGGCAACCGATCAATTTCCGGCCATCATCGCGTCGTAGCGCCGCTGCATTTCCTCGGGGCTCACATCCTCGATCGAATGCCCGATCAGCCACTCGTGCCCGAACGGATCGCGCACCGTGCCGCCACGCTCGCCATAGAACGCATCCGCCGGCGGCCGCACCAGCTCGGCGCCGGCTGCCACCGCGCGATCGATCAGGCGGTCCGCATTGTCGACATGCAGGTGCAAGGTGACGCTGGTGCCGCCGACCGACTTCGGCCCCACGATGCCGTACTCGGGGTATTCGTCGGACACCATCAGCACCATGTTTTCGCCGAACACCAGCTCGGCATGGCCGATCTTGCCGGTGCCGGCTTCGTCCAGGCGCAACTGCAGGCGCGCGCCGAAGACCTGCTGGTAGAAGTCCAGCGCGGCCTGGGCATCGTGCACGCGCAGGTAGGGGTACAGCTCGTGGATCTGGGGCAAGGAAGAGGCGTCCATGACAGGCTCCTTGGGATGGCAACGGGCATCATGCACCCTCCGCCAGCCCCCGTCCCATGCGGTCCGGCATGCCAACCGCGAATTGACACGGACCCGCGATCCGCTAACGTCGCCGCCACACGCAATAAGGGAAGCGCAGGTGGCGACGCTCATTCCAACCAGAAACAGCTGCCTGTCGCGCATGACCAGCGGCGAAAAGCGCTTTTCCGAGCGCCTGGAACAGAAGCTCGAGGAAGACTACCTGCTGTGGTACGACGTGCCGATCGGCCCGCGCCAGCGCCGCCCGGACTTCATCGTGTTCCACCCCCGCCGCGGCCTGCTCGTGCTGGAGGTGAAGGACTGGAAGCCGGACACCATCCAGCAGGCCGACCCCACCCTGTTCACCCTGCTCACCGGCCGCCTCAGCGTGAAGGAGCACAATCCGCTGATGCAGGCCCGCGACTGCGCCAGCGAGGTCTACAAGCTGCTGCAGCGCGACCCCGCCCTGCGCCACCCGCCCGGCCATCCCTACGAGGGCAAGCTGATCATGCCGTGGGGCTACGGTGTGGTGCTGGCCAATATCAGCCGCAAGCAGTTCGACGCCGGCGGGCTGGACGCGGTGATCCCCGCCCACCTGGTGATCTGCCAGGACGAGATGTACGAGTCGGTCGACGCCGAAGGTTTCCAGGAACGCCTGTGGGCGATGTATCCGCAGATCTTCCCCACCGCGCTGACCCTGCCGCAGATCGATCGCGTGCGCTGGCACCTGTTCCCGGAGATCCGCGTGGAACCGGGTTCCGGCCAGTTCGGCCTGTTCGACCCCTCCACCGCCGGCGCCGTGGCCACGGTGGAGATCCCCGACCTGATCAAGGTGATGGACGCGCAGCAGGAACAGCTGGCGCGTTCGCTCGGCGACGAGCACCGCATCATCCACGGCGTGGCCGGCTCCGGCAAAACCATGATCCTGGGTTTCCGCGCCATGCATCTGGCGCGCGCGCTGAGCAAGCCGATCCTGGTGCTCTGCTACAACAAGACGCTGGCCGCACGCCTTGATCAGCTGATGGGCGAGCGCGGCTTGAGCGACAAGGTGCAGGTCTACAACTTCCACAAGTGGTGCCGCGCCATGCTCAGCGCCTACCACGTGCCGCTGCCGCCGGAAGGGCGCGGCTTCTTCGATGCGCTGCCGCCGGCGGTGATCGCCGGCGTGGACAAGGGCCAGATCCCGCGCTTCCAGTACGGCGCGGTGCTGATCGACGAAGGCCACGACTTCGAGCCGGACTGGTACAAGCTGATCGTGCAGATGATCGACCCCAACACCAACTCGCTGCTGGTGCTGTACGACGACGCGCAGAACATCTACGGCAAGCCGGACCGCAAGCGCCTGAGCTGGAAAAGCCTGGGCGTGCAGGCGCAGGGCCGCACCACCATCTTGAAGCTCAACTACCGCAACACGCTGGAGATCCTGTCGGTGGCGCGCGGCTTCGCCAACGAGCTGCTGCTCGGCCACGACGACGACGACGAAGACGGCGTGCCGCTGGTCGCCCCGCAAAGCGCCGGCCGCCGCGGCGCCCTGCCCGAACTGGTCCGCGTCGAACGCACTGAGGACCAGCTGCCGGCGATCATCGAGCGCCTGCGCGAGGAACGCACGCTGGGCCGGCCGCTGGCGGATATCGCGGTGATCTTCCGCAACAAGTGGGAAGGCGAGCGGCTGCACGAGGCGCTGCAGCGTGCGGAGATTCCCAGCACGCTGGCCGAAGGCGACGGCAAGCGTGCGCTGTTCGAGCCGGGCCAGGACACGGTCAAGCTGGTCACCATGCATTCCAGCAAGGGGCTGGAATTCCCGCTGGTGATCATCCCGGGCCTGGGTTCGCTGCCGATGCCGGGCAAGGACGAGGCGGAGGAAGCGCGCCTGCTGTACGTGGCGATGACGCGCGCGACCGAGCGGCTGGTGATGATCCACCACGCCGATTCGATCTTCACCGTGCGCATCCGCCACTCGATCAACGACGTGCAGACCCAACTCGCGTAGGTTGGGGTGAGCGCAGCGAACCCCAACGGGCGTCTGCGACTGCGCTAACCTGCATCCGGTCGATCGTCGCGACGGGTGTGGCCGCCTGCGTGGGGGGTTGTTGGGGTTCGCTGCGCTCACCCCAACCTGCGCGCTCTGGCGCCGCATGCTGCGGCGCTCCTTCACGCCGTCGGCGGGTCGGACCGATACTCGGCTATCGCCGCCGACGGATGCCCTCATGACCGAACTGCTTTCGCCCGACGTCCTCGCGCCGCAGGCGCTCGACCATGCGCTGGCGCTGTCCGCGCGGTTCTACAACCACCCCGCCGCTCCGGCGCTCGATGCGCGCGCCGTGTTCGCGCGCAGCTGGCAGCTGGTCGGCCATCGCGCGCAGCTGGCCGAGGTGGGCGATCACCTGGTGACCCAGATCGCCGGCCTGCCGCTGCTGGTGGTGCGCAGCGACGAACATACGATCCGTGCCTTCCACAATGTCTGCCGCCATCGCGCCGGCCCGATCGCCAGCTGCGACGGCAAGGGCGCGACGGCGCTGCGCTGCCGCTACCACGGCTGGACCTACGGCCTGGACGGCGTACTGCGCGGCGCGCCGGAAATGGGGCGCACGCCGGATTTCGATCCCGCGCAGATCCGCCTGCCGGAAGTGCGCGTGCAGGTGTGGCAGGGCCTGGTGTTCGTGGCGGTCGGCGAGGCGCCGCCGTTCGAGCAGTTCGTCGCCGGCATCGACCAGCGGCTGGGGCCGGATCGCTCGCTCGCCGAGTTCGAATTCCACCACCGCGTCGGCTACGACGTCGCCTGCAACTGGAAGGTCTACGTGGACAACTACCTGGAGGGTTACCACGTACCGCACATCCATCCTGGCCTGAACAGCCTGCTCGACTACCGCAGCTACATCACCGAAACGGCGCAGTGGTACTCGTACCAGTACAGCCCGCTGGAAAGTGCGTCCGATCTCTACGGCAGCGGCGAGGCGCTGTATTACTTCCTCTATCCCAACGCCATGCTCAATATCCTGCCCGGCCGCCTGCAGACCAATCGCGTGCTGCCGCTGGGCGTGGACCGCTGCCGGGTGGAGTTCGATTTCTACTACGCGCCGGCACCGGGCGACGCCGCGCACGCGCGCCGCGCCGCCGACATCGCCTTCAGCGACGAGGTGCAGGTGGAAGACGTGACCATCTGCGAAGACGTGCAGCGCGGGCTGGCTTCGGGCTCGTACGAAGCGGGCCGGCTCAATCCCTTGCGCGAAAACGCCGTGCATCACTTCCACGAACTGCTGCGCCGCGCCTACCGCGAAAGCGCGCAGGCATGAAGGCACCGGCGCGGCTGCTGGGTCCGTGGATGCTCACCGCCCTGGTGGTGGGCAACATGATCGGTTCTGGCGTGTTCGTGCTGCCGGCGGCGCTGGCGCCGTTCGGCGCAGCCAGCCTGCTCGGCTGGGGCTTCACCCTGGGCGGCGCGCTGCTGCTGGCGCTGGTGCATGCGTGGCTGGCGCAGATCGTGGCCAACCACGGCGGCGCGTATGCCTATGCGCGGCTGGCCTTCGGCGACACTGCCGGCTTCGTCGCGGCATGGAGCTACTGGACCTGCGTCTGGACGGCCAACGCGGCGATCGCGGTGGCCTTCGCCGGCAGCCTCGGCGCGATCTGGCCCGCTGCCAATGCCACGCCCTGGCGCGGCACCGCGGCGGCGCTGGGCGTGCTGTGGTTGTGCACGGCGATCAATGCCGCCGGCGTGCGCGAAGCCGGACGCATGCAACTGGTCACCACCGCGCTGAAGGTGATCCCGCTGCTGGTGTTCGGCGTGTGCGGACTCGCGCTGGTGCATGGCGCGGCGTACCGCCCGTTCAATCCTAGCGGGCAGGCGCTGACCTCGGTCACCACCGCCACTGCAGCGCTCACCCTGTGGGCCTTCCTCGGCCTGGAAGCGGCCACCGTGCCCACCGGCGTGGTGCGCGATCCGCAGCGCACGGTGCCGCGCGCCACCGTGGCCGGCATGCTGGTGGCGGGCATCGCCACCATGCTCGCCTGCACCGCGGTGATCGGCCTGCTGCCGCATGGCGTGGCGCAGGCGTCGGCCGCGCCGATGGCGGCAGCGGCGGCGCAGACCTGGGGCCCGGCCGCGGGTTGGGCGATGGGGCTGGTGGCTACCGTCTCGTGCCTGGGCGCGCTGAACGGCTGGGTGCTGCTGCAGGGGCAGACGCCGTACGCCGCCGCGCAGGACGGCCTGTTTCCCGCGCCGTTCGCGCGCACCGACGCACGCGGCACGCCGTGGTTCGGCCTGTTGCTCAGCAGCGTGCTGGCCAGCGTGCTGATCGCCGCCAACGGCAGCAAGTCGCTGGTGGCGCTGTTCACCCTGTCGATCCTGCTGTCGACCGCGGCCACCCTGCTGCCCTATGTGCTGAGCGTGCTGGCGTGGTGGCGCATCGACCGCACGGCCAGCGTGGCGCGCCGCACGGCGGCCGCGCTGGCGCTGGCCTACAGCCTGTGGGCGCTGGTCGGCACCGGCGCGGAGGCGCTGCTGTGGGGCGGCGTGCTGTTGCTGCTGGGGCTGCCGGTATACCTGTGGCAGCGCTATCGCCCGGCGCGGCCGCGGGTATCGCCGGAGCGCTGACCGCGCCTATCACTTCCGGCCGAGTCAGGCCCTGTCATTTTGTGACCTGGCGCATACATTTCGCGCATCCCGTTCAGCCTTTTGCGCCAGGATTCACGCGCAGCCCTATGTTTTAGCTGAACATTTTCACTGTGCCGTACGTGGCATAGCTTTTGCCGCTTATCCAGTGAAACACCAGCGGAAAGCCCGCCGACAGCGCACTCGCTACAGGGGACGCGGGCCCACTCCATCGACCAGCGACACGTTCCACTCCGGCGCCAGGCCGGCAGCGGCAGGGAGTGCTGCGCCAGTACCGGCCATCCAGGGGAAAGCCTATGAGCACGCAAGCCCAAGACTGGTCCAGCTATCCGCGGCCTCTGCCGCCGATCGCATCGGCATCCGCCAAGCCCGTCGACAGCACGTCGTACCGGCGCCATTACCTCTCGGTGCGCATGAAGTTCGCGCTCACCGTCGCGCTGGCGCTGACCTGGTCGATCGTGTCGTACCTGCTGGCGCGCCGCTGGCTGCACGACCTGGCCGCGATGGAAGGCCAGCTGCTGGCGATGGCGATGATCTTCGGCGTCGCGATCCTGCCCGGCTTCATGAACGCCTTCCTGGTGTTCGGCCTGCTGCTGGATCGCCGCCCGCAGCGCCGCTACCTGCCCGACACCGAACTGCCCGGCCTCACCGTGCTGGTCGCCGCGTACAACGAAGAGGATTCGATCCTCTCCACCATCGCCAGCATCGAGCGCCAGTACTACGGCGGCGTGCTGGAGGTGATCGTGATCAACGACGGCTCCACCGACGGCACCATGGACCGGCTGCGCAGCGTCAATCATCCATGGCTGCACGTGATCGACCTGAAGTGCAACGGCGGCAAGGCCAATGCGCTCAACGTCGGCCTGCGCCACGCCACCCAGCCGCTGACCATCACGCTGGATGCCGACTCCTATCTCTACAAGCATGCGCTGCGCCGGCTGGTCGAGCGCTATCTGAGCGATCCGCCGAACACCGCCGCGGTGGCCGGCGCGGTGCTGGTGCGCAATTCGCGGCAGAATCTGATCACGCGCATGCAGGAGTGGGATTACTTCCACGGCATCGCCGCGGTGAAGCGCCTGCAGAGCCTGTTCCAGGGCACCCTGGTGGCGCAGGGCGCGTTCTCGTTGTACCGCACCGACATCCTGCGCGAGGTCGGCGGCTGGCCCGAAGACGTCGGCGAGGACATCGTGCTGACCTGGGCGATCCTGCGCCTGGGCCATCGCGTGGGCTATTGCGAGGACGCGGTGGCCTTCACCAATGCGCCGGCCACCTTCAGCCAGTTCATCCGCCAGCGCCAGCGCTGGTCGCGCGGCCTGATCGAAGCGTTCAAGGCGCACGGCGCGCTGCTGTTCCGGCGCCGCATGAGCACGCTCTTCATCTGGTGGAACCTACTGTTTCCCTACATGGACCTGGTCTACACCCTGGTCTTCATTCCGGGACTGGTGCTGGCCTGCTTCGGCATCTACTGGCTGGCCGGCCCGATGACCCTGCTGGTGCTGCCGATGGCCGGCCTGGTCAATTACCTGATGTTCTTCATCCAGTCGCGCATGTTCCGCGCGCAGGGCCTGAAGGTACGCCACAACCCGCTGGGGTTGCTGGTCTACACGCTGTTCTACGGCATCGTGCTGCAACCCGGCTGCGTGCTGGGCTATGCGTCCGAGCTGCTGAAGACGCGCAAGCGCTGGGGGACGAAATGAACACGTCACGCTTGCTGTTCGCCTTGTCGCTGGCGCCGGTCGCGGCGCTGCACGCCCAATCCGCTACGGTCGCCGATGACCTGCGCGCCGGCCGCGCGGCCCTCGCCGCCAACCAGCCCGCGCAGGCGCGCGACCGTTTCGCCGCCGCCCTGGCCGGCCAGGGTTCGCGCGACGAGCGCTACGCCGCCGCCATGGGCCTGGGCCAGTCCACGCTGTGGCTGGGCGATTACGCCGCCGCCGACCGCGCGTTCCGCATCGCCCGCGACGCCGCGCCGGACGACGCCGCGCGCCAGGCCGCCTCCACTGGCCTGGCGCAGGCGCTCAATGCGCGCGACTACCCGCGCGAAGCACGCGCGCTGGTCGCGCCGTATGCGATGAGCCAGACCCGCCCCACGGTGGAGCTGCTGCGCGCCGAGCAGGCGCTGGGCTGGCTCGATCGCGGCCAGACCTACATGGATGCCGCGCCGGCGCCGGATGCCGGCGGCTACGTCGGCACGCAGTACGGCCTGCTCAAGGACGACGTCGCCTTCAACCGCGCCGCGCAGTTGGAAGCCGGCTTCGGCTACAGCCACGACAGCGACGGCCTGGATACCTGGCGCCTGGCCGCGGCCTACCGTTTCGCGCCGTCTTCGAGCGAGGACTTCACCCAGCGCTGGGGCGTCGCCGCCGGCACCACGCATCTCGACCACGACGGCCGCACGCGCCGCATGGACGACCTGTCGCTGACCGCGCAGCTGCGCCTCGGCGAGGACAACACCATCAACCTGCACGCCGGCCCCGGCCGCGCCAACGGCTGGCACTACCTGCAGGGCAATGCCGACTGGACCTTGCAGCCCAGCGACGTCTTCAGCTTCAGCGCCGGCGCGGAGCGCGCGCCGGTGCCGACCGACACCGCGATCGACCATCACCTGCTCTACAACCTGTTCAGCGCCGGCGTGAGCCTGCGGCCCGCGCCGCGGCTGTACGTGCTGCCCACCTATTACCGGCAGAACTTCAACGACGGCAATCACCGCGACGGCGGCGTGCTGCGCGTGCTGCTCAGTCCCTACGACATCGCCGGCACCCGCGCGGCGATCGGCGCCGAGTTCTCCGGGCGCATCTTCCACAGCAGCGAACCCAGCCGCGGCGTGTATTTCAATCCGCGCAACTACCGCTCGGGCCAGTTCGGGCTGGTCGGCGTGTACAGCATCAATCCGCAGTGGAAGCTGCGCGCGGTGGTGTTGGGCGGGCGGCAAGTGATCGACGGCAACGGCGCGGGCGTCTACACCGTCGGCCTGTCACTGCAAGGGCGCCTGCCCGGCAACGGCCGCCTCGACCTGCAACTGGGGCGCAGCTCCGCCGCGTCGGCCAGCAATGGCGGCTCCGGCTATTGGAACAACAGCATCAACCTGGTGGTGCGCTACCCGCTTTAAGCCATGGCCACCAGGCCGCGCCGCCGTCGCGCGCATAACGGTCGGCGGCGCGCTCGAACGGATTGCGCACGCTGACCCCGCCGCATAGCAGGTACAGCGGCAGGAACAGCGGGCCGAGCAGCATGTACTGGTAGACGTGGGCGCGTTCGTGCGCGGCCAGCGAGACCGGCGCTTCCGCGCCGCGGCCGGCGCGGTGGGCATAGGTCAGGCAGGGCGTGTCCAGTTCCTCGCCGGTGTAGAGGATCACGTTGCCCAGGGTCAGCGCGCCGCCACCCCGACCGGGCCAGCGCACGCGGACGAAGCTGAGCGCGAGTTCGTCGCCACGCCATTGCAGGCGCGCGCCAAGGCACAGGCAGCACAGGCCGGCGAGCAGGCCCAGCAAGCTGTTGGGCGAAGTCCACAGCGCACCCGCGAGCTGAAGCGCGCGCAGCCCAAGACTCGATCCACGACTTGTTTCCGCTGCGGCCATCACCATCTCCGCGTCCGAAACCGGCCGCCGGAGTCTGCCATGTCCGCCACCACGAATGTCCCCTGCCCTCATTGTGGCGCGCTCAATCGCGTGCCTTCCGAGCGGCTGGCCGAAAAACCCGTGTGCGGGCGCTGCAAGCAGGCGCTGTTCGAAGGCCGGCCGGTGGAGCTCGATAGCGCGCGCTTCGACGCCATCGCCCTGCGTGGCGAGATGCCGGTGCTGGTGGATTTCTGGGCGCCATGGTGCGGCCCCTGCCGTTCGTTCGCGCCGGTGTTCATGCAAGCCGCGCAGCTGTGGGAGCCGCGGGTGCGGTTCGCCAAGGTGGATACGGATGCGCAGCCAACGTTGGCGCAGCGTTATGGGATACGCAGTATTCCCACGCTGATGGTGTTTCGCGGCGGGCGCGAGATGGCGCGGCAGGCCGGGGCGCTGCCGCCTGCGCAGCTGCGGCAATTCATCGAAAGCGCATTGCGCTGAGCTGAAGCAGGCCGGGAGGCGCTATGCGCACCCCGGCCCAGCCACCATTCATCGCCCTCGCTTACGGCGCCTGCCTGACAGCGAAGACCTGATCAGCGCCACGAAGCTGGCATGGCCGTACCGTCAGGCGCGAAGGAAACCCTTCAACGGTGAGGCACATGGGCTGCAAGAACAACGACCTGCGCTGGCTTTGAATACGGCCATCCTCACGAGTGACCCATTGTTGGTTGGTATCCCCATGGCAGTCGTAGAGGATCACCGATTGATGATCCGTCGGTATGCCAGAGCGCACATCCATGCATAGCCGGCTCGACGCTCCGCCTACCGCCATGTTGAGGTCATCGATTCTGATGTCCTGCGCGGAATGCCGGCGACACGGCATCAGCTGCAAGCTGCCACCCGGCTTCAGCGTCCCTTCCGCATCGATGCAGCGTCCCGTCGATACCTGCACGATCCGGTTCAGGCGCGTATTGGCATTGGCGCGAACCAGCGCACCGATCAGATCCGGACCGGGAAAATCCGCGGCAACAATGCCAAGACCGCGCCATGACTTGCCGTTCAAATAATTGACGGTCAACCCGTTGGTGCCGAGAAACTCGATCGTGCACCAGCTGCCCAGGCAGGCGGTTCGCGGAAAGTCCGGCCAGGAATCCGCCCAGGCTCCGATCGTGGTGCGTCCCGTCACCAATTGAGGGGCGTGGGTCCCCGGCGAAGATTTGCCGCTGGCGATGAAGTAGGGAAAGGCGCCGCCGGAAGCACTCAGATAATTGATGTGGATCGTACCGTTGCGACTCTCCGCGGCCTTACTGAGCTGGCTCTTCACTTTCTCCCACTTGCCATAAAGATCCCAGTTCGTCGAAACCGAATAGGCGTCCTGGGCGTTCAGCCCACCATAGCTTCGGCCATAGCTGCGATCGGAGCGACTGTAGTCAGCCAGGATCAGAATCTTTCCTCGCAGCGTCCCCAGCGATGGATTGTTCTCCCCGGGGCTGGCGAACCACTGCCGGTTCGGATCGTAATAGGACTTGAAGGTCTGCTCGAAGGAGCGCGTATTTCCAGCCGGATCGTGCTCCTCCTTCAGGCGCGCAATGATGGTTTCCGAAGGATGCCGGCGCAGGAAGTCGATCATCTCGCCAAGCACATCGCCGAACATCGCCCCCTGATAGACGGGACCGTGATGCATCGCGAATACATTGTTGATGTGACGCGCCCGAAGATCCAGGAAACGGACTCCTCCATTCAACTGCCGGGTGATCGTCAACGACTGCGTGAGAACGATATCGCCACCGTACTTCAAGGCCGCCGAATCGTGCGTGCCCGGAATACTCATCTCGGACAAGCGGGTGGTATCGGGCAATTGCCTCATCCAGTCCGCGCGCTGCGGCAAGTCCCCACTGTCATGATAGTAAGCCTGAGCAAAAACCTGGCTTGCAAAGGCACACGAAAAGATGAGCGCGACAAAATACATGTTTCGCCATTTCATAGTGATGACCTCATTAAGGATTGGCCCTGTTCAGTGCGGCCTTCCTGGCCAGGGGCCACCTTGAACTGACCTCACTACGAATAAATACGAATCGACGGCACAGACCGTGCGATCGCGACGAACGGGCACACATGCTTCGGCAACTGAGTACCGCGCTGCCTGGCACCGGCTATGGCTGCATGGACCCATCGTGATATCGCCGGCTGTCTTCCGGCACCTGCCCACGATCGTCCATGCCGTAGTCGCGCATCACGCCAGCTACACGCAGGCGATAGTCGCGCAAAATCCCCTGCCGCCCCTCAAGCTGGGCCGTGCGATGCGCCTCCTGTTGCCGCCATGCTGCCACCGCTTCCTCATCGCGCCAGCACGAAAGCGACAACAGCTTGCCGCGCTCGCTCAAGCTCTCGAAACGCTCGATCGACAGGAAGCCATCGATCTCCTCCAGCAGTGGACGCAGCTCGGCAGCGATATCCAGGTAAGTCTCGCGGCAACCCTCCGCCGGCCACACCTCGAAGATCACCGCGATCACGGCTTCGCCTCCTCCGCGGCATCGATAAACGCGGCGACGCTGCGATAAAGCGAATGGCGATAGCGCTCCAGATGCATCACGTGCGTGCCGTGGTCGATGCGCAGACGCCACACCAGCGGGCTGGCGCTGAAGCGCTTCAGGAAATCCGCGGCCTGCGCATCGTTGACCACCGTGTCGTAATCGCCGTAGACCGCGAACACCGGCGTGGTGATCCGCGCCGGATCGTACGGATAGCTTCCGCCCTGGACCTGCGGGATATCGGCCACCGGCCCCGAGGGAATGCGCAGCGCATCCGCGGCATCGCCTCGCACTTTCGGCACCGAGGCGTCGAACGCCGCCGCCCAGCGCTGCGTTACCGCCGGCTCGATCAGGCGCAAATCTTTCGGCAGCACTTGCTCGAACAGCAATTGTTGATAGCGCTGCTGCGCAGTGATGCTCCACCACGCGGTGGTGTCCGGCTTGTCGGCAGCGCCGGTCGGCACCACCGGACCGAACAAGGTGAGCGAAGCCAGCGTGCCAGGATGCTCGGCGGCATATTCGGCAGCGGGAATCGTGCCCCAGGAATGCGCGATCAGATGGACGTCCAGATGGCGCTTGCCGCGCAGCTCTTCCACCGCCAGCGCGATCTGCCGCGCCGCCTCCGGTGCGCGCGTGACGGGCTTCGCCGCATCGGCGGCGCCGGCCATCGCGGGTGGGCGGGTGGAAGCGCCGAAGCCCAGGAAATCCAGTCCGCAGGAGACAAAGCCGCGGCGTGCCATGAAGCCCATCCACGAATCGCCGGGTGCGAATTCGAAACCTGCAGCGAGCATGGTCGGGAAGCTGGCACCGTGCACGAACAAAGCAGCCTGACGGACGTGACCCTCCGGCTCGATGCAATGCAGCGCCACGCGCTGCCCTTCGCCCGCGGGCAGATAGTAGGTGTGGGTGGCAGGCAGGGCGGCCGCCAGGCCGATGGCGAGCAACAGGGACATGCGACAGGCCTTGTGGGGAACGTACCCGCTAGCGTGATCGCTTCCGCGCCGAATCGTTTCGCCGGCTAGCGAAACGACGTGACAGGCCGCCGTGGCATAGAGAGACCGACCGCGTCAGGACCTGCCGGAAAAGGTCAGGAACTGCACGACAACATGGAACAGCCCGCTTTCTGCCGCGCCCAATCCGGCCGCTTCTGCGCAAAGCGCTCGCGGCCGGGCTGCTCGTCGTAGGGATGGCGCATCACGTCCAGCAATTCATGGACGCCGGCGTAATCGCCCTGCTCCGCGCGATCGATCGCTTCCTGCGCCAGATAGTTGCGCAGTACATAGCGCGGATTGACGCCGTGCATCAGCGCGCGGCGCGCCTCGCGCGTCTGCGGGTCCTCCACCAGCCGCGCGGTGTAGCGCGCCAGCCAGGCTTGGAAGCCGGCGTCGGTGCGCCACAGGCCCGCCTCGTCGTAGAACGCGTGGCGCAGCGGATCCAGCGAAGGCACGTAAGGATCCAATTCGGACAGCGCGCGGAAGAACAGAGTCATATCGACCTCGCCTTCCGCCAGCAACGCCTGCAGCGATTTCATCAGCTCGATGTCCTCGTCGCGGCATTCGGCCAGGCCGAGCTTGGCGGTGACGAAACGGCGATCCGCCGCGGCGAAGGCGTCGGCATAGCGATCCAGCCCCGCCTGCAACGGCTCCACGCCGGCGAACAGCGGCGCCAGCGCGCCGGCCAGCCGGCTCAGATTCCACCAGGCAATGCCCGGCTGCTGGCCGAAGCGGTAGCGGCGCCGCCCCGCGTCGGTGGTGTTGGGTGTCCACTCCGGATCGAAGTTGTCGATCCAGCCATACGGGCCGTAGTCGATGGTGAGGCCGAGGATGGACATGTTGTCGGTGTTCATCACGCCGTGCACGAAGCCCACGCGCATCCAGTGCGCCACCATCAGCGCGGTGCGTTCGCAAACCTGGCCGAACCACTCGGCGTAGCGCGCTTCGCCAGCGCCCTGCAGCTCGGGAAAATCGCGGCGGATGGTGAAATCAACCAACTGGCGCAGCAGCACCGTATCGCCGCGCGAGGCCGGCAACTCGAAGTTGCCGAAGCGGATAAAGGACGGCGCCACACGGCACACGATGGCGCCGGCTTCCTCGCGCGGATGGCCGTCGTAGAACATGTCGCGCACCACCTGGTCGCCGGTGAGCACCAGGCTCAGCGCGCGTGTGGTCGGCACGCCCAGGTGATGCATCGCCTCGCTGCACAGGAATTCGCGGATCGACGAGCGCAGCACCGCGCGGCCATCCGCACCGCGCGAGTACGGCGTGGGCCCGGCGCCCTTCAACTGCAATTCCTGCCGCTGCCCCTGCTCGTCCACCAGTTCGCCCAGCGAGATGGCGCGGCCATCGCCGAGCTGCCCGGCCCATGCGCCGAACTGATGCCCGCCGTAATTCGCCGCCCACGGCTCCATGCCCGGCATCAATGCATTGCCGGCAAACACGCGGGCGAACTCGGGGCGGGCCAGATCCGTCTCGGCCAGGCCCAGGGTGGCGGCCATCTCCGCCGACCAGGCGATCAGCCTCGGCGCGGCGACCGGGGTCGGCTCGACCCGCGAATACGCCGCCGCGACCTGACGCAGCGCAGCACCTTGCGTCGGATCCGCAGGAAGTTCGCGCACGAAGGCATTGTCGAAACGGAGTTTTTGCATGGCCGGAAAATGCGATGAACGTGCATTCCATATGCGGCACTGCAAGACGAACGCAAGACTGGCCGCGCGACATCGGTATGGACTTTGCTAGTGGTAAATCAGACCGGAACGTGACCTTCGACCTAGACGATTTCACAGTTCACACACATAGCAATTTTTCTGTTTACTATGCGTTCACGGCTGCCAGGGGGCAGCCCTTGGGGGATCCCAGACTATGCAGATGCCATTGGCGGGTTTCGCACTTGGACGCGGAATCCAGCGGATCGCAGGGATGATTGCCGCGAAAGCGGGCCAGGATGCGAAGACGAGAAACAAGGCTGCGGAATTCCATCTGGTTTCCTGGCAACCCGGCGCGCGCTCGCGCCGCGAAGACGAACTGGCGCGGGCGCGCCAGCAAGTTCTTTCGATGCCCGCCGAGTCCTGAAGACTCAGCCGAAGATCGTCTCGACCTCGTCCGGCGCAAGCATGCGCCAGTTGCCGGGCGCCAGCTCTTCGCGCAGCACCAGTCCGCCGACCGAGGCGCGGTGCAGCGCCTCCACGTGGTTGCCCACCGCGGCGAACATCCGCCGCACCTGGTGATAGCGCCCTTCGGTGATGGACAGCCGCGCGCGGCGCGGCCCCAGCACCTCCAGTTGCGCCGGCTCCAGCGGCTCGCGCTCGGCTTCCAGCAGCATGCTGCCGCTGGCGAACAGCGCGCCTTCGTCGCCACGCAAATCATTGGCCAGTTCCACCTCGTACACCTTGGCCACCTGCGCGCGCGGCGAAATGATCCGGTGCAGCAGCGCGCCGTCGTCGGTGAACAGCAACAGGCCTGAGGTATCGCGATCGAGCCGGCCGACCGTGGACAGCGCCGGATCGCGCATGCGGTAGCGCGGCGGCAGCAGGTCGAACACCACGCGGCCCTGGTCCTTGCGCGAGCAGGTATAGCCCACCGGCTTGTGCATGATCAGCGCCAGGCCCGGCGGCGGATCGAGCGGTTCGCCATCGACCAGGATCTGCTCATGCGCCAGCTTGTCGTCGGCGTACAGCACCTCGCCCTGCACATCGGTGATGCGCCCCTCGCGGAACATCCACGCCACGTCCTTGCGGCTGCCATAGCCAAGATTGGCGATCAGCTTGACCAGCTTCATGCGCGCACGCCCCGTGCTTCGATCACTTTGAAACCCTCCTGCGCCACGACCGTGCGCACCTCGGCGAAACGGCCAGCGAGCGTGGCCTCGTAAGGAAGGTGCCGATTGGCAACCATCCAGAAACTTCCGTGCGGCCGCAGTGCCGATGCGGCTGCGGCGATAAAGGCGCGGCCCAGCTCCGGCAGGTCTTCGCGGCCCTGCTGATGGAACGGCGGATTGCTGACGATGGCGTCGTAGCGCTCGGGCAGGCCCGCGGCGACGTCGTGCCAGTGCACGCCGATCTGCACGGCATGGCCGCTTTCCTGCCGCGCGGCCTGCATATTCAAGCGCGCCGGTTCCAGCGCGCGCGCTTCCGCTTCGTACAGATCGATCGCCTCCACCCGCGGGCAGCGCGCCAGTACCTGCGCCGAGAGATAGCCGTAGCCGGCGCCCAGATCCGCCACGCGCCCACCCAGCCCGGCCGGCAGATGCGCGGCCAGCAAGGCCGAGGCCACGTCCACGCGGTCCCAGGCGAACAGGCCGGGGCGGCTCCAGTAGCCGGCCGGGTTCTGGCGCGGCTGGTCGAACGCGGCCCACTCGTCCAGCAGCGCGGCGTTCACGCGATCGCCGAGCGGCGCGCTCCAGAACACGCGGCATTTGTGCTTGGACAGCTGCGCCACCGGGCCGGCCAGCTGCGCCAGGTCGGCCTCGCCGGAGCGCGCGCCGCCGGCATTGGGCATGCACGCCAGCACGATGCCGCCGGGCGTGGCATGCCGCACCGCGCGGGCGAACAGCGCGCGCGCTTCGTCGCGCTGCCGCGGCGGCAGCACCAGCACCAGCGGAAAATGCTCATCGGCCGGCGGATCGCCCCCCTGCAAGCCGCTGCGTTCCAGCTCGGCCGCGAACGGCTTGAAGCTCTGCATGCAGATCCAGCCCGGCTGCACCATCTCGCGCAGACGGAAACCGTCGCGCGCATGCAGGAACAGCACGCGCCCGTCCGGCGGCAGGCGCAACTGCCCCGTGGCGATGGGAACGAACAGGGCCTCCAGCGCCACATGCGCGGAGGACAGTGCGGCAGCATTCACCGGCCGGCCTTTCGAAAGCGGAAACGGCGGCATTTTACGCGGAGCGGCGGTGTTCCGCGCCGTCGCGCTTGCGCTACCTTCGCTTCATGCAGCCGGCACCATGCCACCCGTACCGTTTTCTCGCATGCGCCCTGGGCATGGCGCTGGCCAGCTGCGCTCCGGCACCGGCGCCGGCACCGCCCGTGACCGCCTCCGCCCCGGTGCCGTTCGAAGGCCGCTACGCGCAGGGCACCCAGCAGCTGGAGATCGCACGCCGTGGCGACGGTTACTGGCTGGATCTCGAAGACGCTGGCGCCGGCGGCTGCAGCTTCAGCGCCGCGGCGATACGCGTCGACGACCGCCTGCTCGCCTCCTTGCAGGACTGGAAAAGCGGCGCCGTGCTTACCGTGCGTCGCGCCGGCAACGGCAGCGTCGATGTCTTCAGCGAACAGGAAGACGACCGCTTTTCGCTGGCCGCCTTCTGCCGCGGCGGCGCCACCCTGTCCGGCAACTATCGGCCCGCCGCGCGCTGACAGGGCTCAGCGCACCGTCGCGACCGGCACCAACATCTCGCCCCGCACCAGCCCGCGCAGGCTGCGCCAGGCCAGCGCGCCGATCGCCACCGTGGCCAGCGCAAGCAATGCCACAGCGATCGCACGACTGAACATCGTCGGCACCGCCAGCGCGTAGCGCTGCGCCGCCACCGCGCTCGCCGCCAGCGGGAAACTCAATGCCCACCAGCTGAGGCGGAACGGTTGCCCGCGCAGCATCGAGTACACGCGCGGCAACAGCACCGCGAGCAGGAACAGGTCCAGATAGAACAGCGACCGCGCCAGCGCATCCACCGCACCGGCCATCGCCACGTAGGCGGAAAACCCCACCGCGAACGGCGCCAGCAGAATCAGCAGAGTCGGCTGCGCCACCGGTGCACGCGAAACCAGCCGCCCGAACACCAGCGAGAACACCGGTATCGCCAGCACGAATCCCGCGGCCAGGGCGAACAGCATGACTTCGCCCAACACCGGCGGCCCCAGCAGCGGAAACGCCAGCGGGATATCCAGCAGGCCCACCACCGGGATCAGCCATGCGGCGCTCACCTGCCCTTCTTCCAGCGTACCGGCCGTCCATTGCAGGAAGTTCCGCCACGCGCACACCAGCATGCCGGCACAACCGGCCAGCCACATCGCGCGTGCCGGCATGCCGACCGGCAGCAGCATCGGCAGCAGCAGGAGACTGATCCAGAACGTGCCCAGGAACGGCGCCGTCGCGGGGTGGCGCAACTCCGCCCGCCAGGCCTTGCCGTCGCGCCACGCGCGCTGCAACTGCACGCCCACCAGCAACAGGAATACCAGCCAGGCAAGCACGGCGATGCCATCGCCGATCCACCCCGCTGCACCGGCCCGCGCCGCCAGGCGCCAGGCCACCGACAAGCCAGCCAGACCCATCACGCTGGCGAACAAACCCACCGGCCACGGCACCGCCGTGCCCGCATCCTTCGCTTCCATGTATGCGTCTCTTTGAAAGTGGTATGTCGCGCGACATCCGGCCGTGGCGCGAGCCCGCGGCCGGACGCGTCCGTCAGGCCTTTTCGTGCGCGCTGACGGCATCCAGCACGCGCGCCGAGTAGACCAGCGCCGCACCTGCGTTCAAGGCCACCGCCACGCCCAGCGCCTCGGCGATTTCCTCGTGGCTGGCGCCGTTCTTCAGCGCCGCGGCGGAATGCACGGTGATACAGCCATCGCAGCGGGTGGTCACCGCCACCGCCAGCGCGATCAGCTCGCGCGTCTTCGCATCCAGGTGGCCGGTCTTCTCGCCGGCGCTGCTGAGCGTCTGGTAGCCGGCGAGCGTGCCGGGGCTGAGCTTGCCGATCTCGCCGATGCGGCCGAGCAGTTCGTTGCGGTATTGGACCCAGTCGAGCATGACCGTTCTCCTGAAGGTTTGGTTTGGGAAGGGCGGGCTGCCTGCCCGCCTTGCTGCGCAGTGTTGCGCCGCCCGCCGCTCCGCTGAATACTCGCGCGACTCTATTGTTGGCGCGAACGTCTCATGGACGCCCTCAGCCGTCTGATCCAGCTCGCGCAACTGCAAGGCAACCTGGACGTGCGCTGCCAGTTCGCCGGCGGCTTCGCCGTCGACCATGCCGCAGCGCCGCGCGGCGAAGCGCTGTTCCATCTGGTGCTCGACGGCGGCTGCGCGATCGAGCCTGCCGGCGAGGCCGCGCTGGAGCTGGAAGCCGGCGACCTGGTGATCTTCCCGCACGGCGCCGCCCACCTGGTCCGCGACCGCCGCGGCCAGCCCCGCGCCGCGCCGGTGCGGACCGAGCACGACGGCCTGCTGCCGCTGCGCCGCAATGCCGATGGCCCGCCCGAACTGGACCTGCTGTGCGGCCGCTTCCGCTACGCGCCGACCTCCGCCAGCCTGCTGCTGTCCACCCTGCCCGCCACGCTGAAAGTCTCGCTGCGCGACGCCGCCGGCATGGAAGCCCTGCAAGCCCTGGTCGCCCTGATGCGCCACGAAGCCGGCCAGCGCCAGCCCGGTGCGCTGGCGGTGGTCACCGCACTCACCCATGCGCTGTTCGCGCTGGCCCTGCGCGCCTACGCCACCGGCGACGTGCACGGCCTGCTGCCGCTGCTGGCCGATGCCCGCCTCGGCAGCGCGGTGCAGGCGATGCTGGCGGAGCCTGCGCGCGCCTGGACGCTGGAGGAGCTGGGCCGTGTCGCGGCGATGTCGCGCGCCAGTTTCGCGCGGCATTTCGGCGAGCGCGCGGGGATGACGCCGGGCGAATGCCTGGCGCGGCTGCGCATGCAGATCGCGGGGGACCTGCTGTTGCGTACGCGGCGGCGAACCGGAGATATCGGGCAGGACGTGGGATATCAATCCGAAGCGGCGTTCGGAAAGGCGTTCCGGCATTACATGGGGACCACGCCGGCGCGGTTTCGGCGGGAGCACGGCAACAACGAAGACCCGGCGTAGGTTGGGGTGAGCCGCAGGCGAACCCCAACACCGGCGCATTCAAACGCATCGCATCGTGGGGGTTCGCCGGCGGCTCACCCCAACCTGCGCCGCACGCGTGTCATGCGCGCCGCGAGGCCAACCGGTCCGCCCACCGCGTCGGCTCCGGCAACCGATACCTGGTGCAAGCAGCGAGCACCCGCCGCGCCGCACCCTCGATACTCACCCGATGCCCCGGCGACACGATCAACGGCCGTACCCGCTGCTTGCTGCGCAACACCGTGCCGATCTCACGCCCGCGATACATCAACGGCACGCTGTCGCCACGCCGCTCGCCCAACGGCGCATGCGTACCGACCAGGATCGTCTTCGCCACGCCGATCGTCGGCAGCCCGGTGATCACTCCAAGATGCGCGGCAATCCCCAGCCCGCGCGGATGCGCAATGCCCTGCCCATCGACAAACACCAGCCCGGGCTGCTCCGGCAATCCCGCCAGCGCTTCGAGCACCGCCGGCAATTCGCGGAACGACAGCAGGCCCGGGATGTAAGGCATCCGCGTCGGCAGCCGCGCCACCGCATTCGCCAGCGGCTGCAGGCTGCGCGCATCCAGCAGCACCGCCGCGGCGCGGGTGATCGCGCCCTGCTCCTCGAAACCGACATCCACGCCGGCGATGCGCTGCGGCTCTGCGAAGTCCTCGAGCAGGCTCACCCTTTCGGCCAGCGCGCTCTGCATCGCGCGGGCCTTCGCCACGTCGCCATCCCATACGGGTACCGCGTCCGGGTACCGCGTCGGCCATCGTCTTCATCCAGTCCATCGGGGAAGCCTGACGGCGAGGCACTGAACAGGCCGTCAAAGAACAGGCTGTCAAAGAAAAGGGCGCAAGCTTGATTGACCGTGCAGCCGCGCCTCCGGATCATGCCGTCATGTCCATCCTGCCCCGCATCGCGCTGATCCTCTCGCTCGCCCTCGGCGGCGCTTCCCTGGCCCTGGCCCAGGACGCACCCGACGCCCCTGCGGCGGCGGCCGCGCCGGTCACCGTCGACCAGCTCAACAGCCAGCTCGAGCAGCTGCGCCAGACGCTTGCCGACACCGACAAGCTCGGCGACACCGCCCTGCAGGACCTGCGCATCCGCGCGCAGGCGCTGCAGCAGCAGGCGGACCAGCTGGTCACCTCGCTGTCGCCGCAGTCCGACGCGCTGAAGGCCAAGCTCGACGTGCTCGGGCCCGCGCCCGAAAAGGGCCAGCCCGGCGAACCACCCGAGGTGGCCAACCAGCGCAAGCAGCTGGCCAAGGACAAGGCCGACCTCGACGCGCAGATGAAGCAGGCCAAGACGGTGAGCCTGGAAAGCGCCCAGCTTGCCGGCCAGATCGTCGGGCTGCGCCGCCAGCTGTTCGAGGCGCGGCTCAGCCAGCGCACCTCGTCGCCGCTCAGCCTCGCGTTCTGGTCCTCGCTGTCGCGCAATGCGCCGGACGACCGTGCCGGCCTGGCCGAACTGGGCCGCGACACCTGGGCCGCGATGAGCAAGGCCTGGCAGCCGGGCAACCGCACGCCGTTCTTCATCTGCACGCTCGCCGCCATCGCGTTGTTCGCGGTCGGCCGCCGCCTGCTGGAACAAGCCCTGCTGCGCCTGACCAGCGACCGCATGCCGGCCGGCCATCTGCGGCGCAGCGCGCTGGCGCTGTTCATCACCCTGGGCACCACGCTTACCTTCGGCTTCGCCGCCTATCTGCTGTACCTGGCGCTGGACTGGAACGGCACTCTGGGCGAGGAGATCGGCGGGCTGTTCGCTTCGCTGGTGATCCTGGCCTGGGTCGCGGCGTATATCGCCGGTCTGGGCCGCGCGCTGCTCAGCTCCGGCCGTCCGTCGTGGCGCATGCCGGCGCTGAGGGACGATCTCGCGCGCCGCCTGCGTCCGTTCCCGCCGCTGCTGGCCTGGTGCACCCTGCTGATCGGACTGGCCGAGCGCATCACCGCGCAGGTCTCCGCGTCCCTCTCGGCCACCGTGGCCGTCAACGGCCTGCTCTCGCTGCTGGTGGCCGGGCTGATCGCGGTGGCGCTGCTGCGCATGGGCCGCGCGCGGCGCGCCCTGCTCGCCGCCGGCAACGCGCCGGGCAAGCGGCCGCTCTGGGTAGGCTTGCTGGTGGCGTTGGCGTTCGCCGGCGTGGTCACGGTGGCACTGAGCCTGCTCACCGGCTACATCGCCTTGGCCTTCTTCGAGGCGCGGCAGATGCTGCGCGGCGGCGTCATCGTCGGCACCGTGTACCTGCTGATGCACCTCCTCAACGACGTGTTCGAGAGCCTGCTGTCGCCGCAGTCGCGCACCGGCGCGCGCATGCACGAATCCTTCGGCGTGTCGCCCGTGCGGATGGAGCAGGCCGCGGTGGTGCTGTCCGGGGTGACCCGCGCCCTCCTGCTGCTGCTGGCGATCTCATCGCTGCTGTCGCCCTACAACGCAGGCCCCGAGGAATTGTTCGAACGCGGCAGCCAGCTGTTCGCCGGTCGCACCATCGGCACGCTGTCGATCGTGCCGGAGAATATCTTCACCGCGCTGGCAGTGCTGGTGGCCGGCGTGGCGGCGATCCGCCTGGTCAAGCGCTGGCTGTCGCAGCAGCTGTTGCCGAAGACCGCGCTGGAACCGGGCATGCAGATGTCCATCGTCACCCTGCTCGGCTATGTGTGCAGCGTGCTGGTGTTCGTGCTGGTGCTGGGCGCGCTGAAGGTGGACCTGCAGAGCATCACCTGGGTCGCCTCGGCGCTGTCGGTGGGCATCGGCTTCGGCCTGCAGGCGATCGTGCAGAACTTCATCTCCGGCCTGATCCTGCTGGCCGAGCGCCCGGTGAAGGTCGGCGACTGGGTCAGCCTGCCCGGCGCCGGCGTGGAAGGCGACATCAAGCGCATCAACGTGCGCGCCACCGAGATCCAGCAAGGCGACCGCTCCACCGTGATCGTGCCGAACTCGCAGCTGATCACCCAGAACGTGCGCAACGTGACCCAGGCCGGCGCGCTGGGCCGCGTGCAGATCCGCCTGCCGCTGCCGCTGAGCACCGAGGCGGGCAAGGCGCGCAAGGTGCTGCTGGGGGTGATGGGCGAACATCCGTCGACCTTGGAAACGCCCAAGCCGAGCGTGCAACTGGACACCATCGACGGGCAGTCGCTGATCTTCGTCTGCACCGCCTATGTGGGCAGCCCGCGCGAAGTCGCCGCGGTGAAGAGCGACCTGCTGTTCGAGATGCTCGACCGGCTGGCGGCGGCGCAGCTGCCGATGTCGACGCCGCAGGACATGATGCTGCACCGCCCGCCGTCGGATCCGCGGATGGCCGGCGACGTGCAGTTCACGCCGCCGCCAACCACCACGCAGCCGCCCACCGGCTGAGGCGCCAGGCCAGCGGCAGGTAGATATCGGTGCGCAGCAGCGCCTCCGGCGTCTGCTCGGGGTCGTCCAGGTAGTGGTGGAACAGCCGCAGGTCGCGCAGCTCGCTGCCGCTGTCGACGGCGCGCTGCAGCAGGGCGACCGCGCGGTCGATGCCTTGCATGTAACGATGGCGTGTCTGGTCTTTCATGCGGGCTCTCCATGAGGTGGCAACCCCAAGCCATCGCAAGGATCGCGGCAGCGCCCTGCCCTACGCGGTTCCGATCCTGCGCATCAGGCACCACCGGCAGTACCTAGGCAAGAAGTCATGGTGGGCACCATCCGGCGATGCCCGTAAAGTCGGCGTTCATTCTTCCGTCCCCTTCTCGCCGCCCGCGATGGACCGCCTTGCGGCCCTGCCTGGAGGTTTCATGTCGATCAACCGTCCGCTCATTCTTGCCGCCGCACTCACTGCCGTCCTCGGCGCCGGCCTGGCCCAGGCGCAGACCGCGCCGCTCACGCCGGACATCCCCGCCAAGTTCGATGCGCCCACCGGCGGCTTCGACTACATCAAGCGCGACGTGATGATCCCGATGCGCGACGGCGTGAAGCTGCACACCGTGATCGTGATCCCCAAGGGCGCGAAATACGCACCGATCCTGTTCACCCGCACGCCGTACAACGCCAGCGGCCGCGCCGCGCGGCTGGAGTCGTCGAACATGCTCTCGCAGCTGCCGCAGGGCGACGAGGTGTTCGTGCGCGGCGGCTATATCCGCGTATTCCAGGACGTGCGCGGCAAGTACGGCTCCGAAGGCGAGTACGTGATGACGCGCCCGCTGCGCGGCCCGCTCAACTCCAGCGAAGTCGACCACTCCACCGACGCCTACGACAGCATCGACTGGCTGGTGAAGAACCTGCCCGAATCCAACGGCAAGGTCGGCATGCTCGGCTCCTCCTACGAGGGCTTCACCGTAGTGATGGCGCTGATCAACCCGCATCCCGCGCTGAAGGTGGCCGCGCCGGAAAGCCCGATGGTGGACGGCTGGATGGGCGACGACTGGTTCCACTACGGCGCCTGGCGCCAGACCAACTTCGACTACATCCGCGGCCAGACCGCGCAGAAGGGCAAGGGCTCCGGCGCGCCGCGCGACGGCTACGACGACTACAGCAATTTCCTGGACGCCGGTTCCGCCGGCGACTACGCGCGCGCCAACGGCTTCGAGCAGTTGCCGTTCTGGAAGAAGCTGGACGAGCACCCGGCCTACGACGCGTTCTGGCAGGGCCAGGCGCTGGACAAGATCATGGCGCAGCAGCCGCTGAAGGTGCCGACCATGTGGCTGCAAGGCCTGTGGGACCAGGAAGACATGTGGGGCGCCATCCACAGCTACGCGGCGACCGAGCCCAAGGACAAGGGCAACGACAAGAACTTCCTGGTGATGGGCCCGTGGCGCCACAGCCAGGTGAACTACGACGGCACCTCGCTCGGCCCGTTGAAATGGGACGGCGACACCGCGCTGCAGTTCCGCCGCGACGTGCTCAAGCCGTTCTTCGACCAGTACCTGGTGGACAGTGCGCCGAAGGCGAACACGCCGCCGGTACTGATCTACAACACCGGCGAAAACCACTGGGACCGCTACAAGACCTGGCCGCTCAGCTGCGACAGCGGCTGCGCCAGCAAGCCCAAGGCGCTGTACCTGGAGGCCGACGGCAAGCTGTCGTTCGAGGCGCCGGCCGACGGCGCGGCCAAGTACGACGAATACGTCTCCGACCCGGCCAAGCCGGTGCCGTACCTGCCGCGCCCGGTGCATTTCGCCGATCACGATGCATGGACGCGCTGGCTGGTCACCGACCAGCGTTTCGTCGATGGCCGTCCGGACGTGCTCACCTACGTCAGCGAACCGCTGAAGACGCCGCTGCACGTGGGCGGCGCGCCGCAGGTGAACCTGTACGCATCGACCAGCGGCACCGACAGCGACTGGGCGGTGAAGCTGATCGACGTGTATCCGGACACGATGGCCTCCGCTCCGGACATGGGCGGCTACGAGCTGCCGATCTCGCTGGATATCTTCCGCGGCCGCTACCGCACCAGCTTCGAGCATCCGCAGGCGATCGCCGCGGACCAGCCGCTGCTGTACAGCTTCGGCCTGCCGACGGTGAACCATGTGTTCCAGCCCGGCCACCGCATCATGGTGCAGGTGCAGTCGACGCTGTTCCCGCTGTACGACCGCAATCCGCAGACCTTCGTGCCGAATATCTTCGATGCCAAGCCGGGCGACTACCGCAAGGCGACGCAGCGCGTGTGGCATGCGCCGGGGACGATGAGCGCGATCAGCTTGCCGGTGGTGAAGTGACGTAGGTTGGGGTGAGCACAGCGAACCCCAACTTCGCGCCACGCTTCATGCATCCGCCTTGATCAACACGAAGAAAGGGCTGGCGAATACGCCAGCCCTTTCTGTTTCTGCGCCACCAGCGTTGGGGTTCGCTGCGCTCACCCCAACCTGTGCCGGACGTTTACGGCGTGCAGGCCTTCTGGTGATCGCCGTGATAGCCCTTGGCCTTGGCATCGGCTTCGCTCATATACGAGCCCTGCTTGGTCTTGCCGTACCACTTGTCGCTCGGACAGTGATAGACCTTGCTGCTCGAATTCACCCACACCATGCCCGGACCACCGCCCGGCGCCGGCGTGGAGTTCGGCGAAGGCGGCATCGGCATCGGCTTCTTCGGCGCGGCGGCGGCCGTCGGCGCCGGAGCGGCAGGCGCGGCCTGCGGCGTGGGCGCGGGAGCCGCGGCTGCAGGAGCCGCCGGCGCTGCGGCCGATGCGGCAGCGGGTGCGGCGGCCGCAGCTGCTGCGGTGGCGGCGTACCACTCCTTCACACCCTTATGGCCGGAGCAGGAACCCTTCTTGGTGGCGTGATCGGTATAGCTGCCGTCCTTGCACTGACCGGTGGAACCAGCCGGCGCCGACGCCTGCTGCGCGAACACCGCCGGACCGGCCAACAGGCAGGCCGCCATCACTGCGATCGAAACGAACGATTTCATCAGTACTCCCTCCAGCGCGATTGACCTTCCGTTGCTTCGCCGCGGTGCCGTCCATGCCCGATGAATTCGGTGCCCCATGCCGCCGCGAAACACATGCGCCGACCGGCGCACGCGGCGCGACTATGCCTCAAAAAAAACGACGCGCCATCCGTGAAGGCATGGCGCGTTCATCATTCATCGTGCTGTTTCGCAAGGTTTTGCGCGGGGCTTTCACCGGCCCGTCGCAAACCGGCCGGCGTAGGTTGGGGTGAGCCGTCGGCGAACCCCAACGATGCGATACCTCTGAATCTGGCCGTGTTGGGGTTCGCCTGCGGCTCACCCCAACCTACGCCGCACGCCTTATTTCGCCGGCGGCTTCAACTTCGAACCCGGACGCGCAATCCCATACATCTCCCAGGTGATCTGCTTGAGCAGCGCCCAGCGATCTTCACCCTGCACATACAGATCGAAATGCGTTCGATCCGGGATAAACCGCACCTCGGCCTTCGCATGCAGGCCGTCGAGCACTGCCTTCAAGCGATGCGCCGCGCCGTCGAGATAGAACGTATCCGCCGTGCCCACGATCAAATGGATCTTGCCGTCGAGGTCCGGCTTCAACGCCGGCCATTCCTGCTGCAGGCGATGCGCGATGTCGTAATGCTCGATCCAGTACTTCGCCACCGCCGGATCCACCGCGCCGGTATCGCGATCGAACATCGGCTGCGGCCGCCCGTCGGCGCCGCGCGGCGAGAACACCCAGTCGAACGAGGCGAGCTGGCCGCCGTATTCGCCGAGCACGCGCTCCAGCTTGGCGTACTGCTCGAACGTGGCCAGCACCTTGCCCTTGTCGCGGATCAGCGGATTGGCCGAGCCATCCGGCTTATGGAAAGCATTGGCGTCGGACCGGTACAGGTCGACGCCGGTGAAGTCGTGGAAATCGCTGGGATCCGGCGAGGTCGACCAGGTACCGCCGAACACCTTCGGATAACGCGTCTGCAACCACAACGTGGCCCAGCCGCCGGAGGAATGGCCGTTGAGGAAACGCCCCTGCGGCTTGCCGTCCATGCGGTATTGCTTTTCCAGCGACGGGATCAGTTCCTCGGTGAGCGCCTTGCCCCAGGGTCCGTTGTTCACCGAGTCGGCGAATTCGTGCGTGCCGGTGGCGCTGGACTCGTCGAGGAAGACCCAGATCATCGGCGGCATCTCGCCCTTGGCGGTAGCCGCGTAGCTGTTGACGATCGGACCGTACAGGCGATCGCCACCGCCGCCGAAACCGTGCGTGTAGTACACCACCGGATAACGCTCGGCCTTCTTCGCGTCGTAGTCCGGCGGCAGCAGCACCCAGCCGCGCATATGGATCGGCCGGCCCCAGAACGCCGACAGCGCGGGGCTGACGAAGTCGATCGCCTGCGCATGTTCGCGCGCGCCCGCCAGCGCATCGTGCAGCTCCTTCGACGCGGAAGGCGGCAACGTCCACGCTTCGCGCACCGGCAGCGTCTTGCTCAACTGCAAGGCGGGCAGCGTGGCCGCGGGCAGATGCAGCGGCGTCACCTCGCTGACCAGATCGCCGGCGCCGCGCCCGCTGTAGTTGTAGTTGCGATTGACGTCGAGCACCGCCTGCACCAGGTAATCGCCGGGCGGCAGCTTGGCCAGCGGACCGGGGAAGGCGACGTCGTCCGCATCGATGGTCACCGCTTCGCCCGGCGCCAGCCGCGTCACTTCGCGTCCGGCCACCAGGGTCTGGTTCGGCTGCAGCGGATTGACGTCGACTTCCTCAACCTTGCCATCCTTCGCCTCGGCCTTGGCCGCCGCGGCGCTGGTGACGAACAGCAGCAGGCGGCCGCCGACGGGCGCGTTCTGCGCACCGCCCAGTTGCACCTGGACATAGTGATGCGCGCTCGGCGCATCGTTGCGGGCCTGCGCACTGCCGATGAGCGCAAGGCCCAGCAGCGCGGCGGCGACGGGACGGCGAAGCAGCATGGCGTTCTCCCTGAAAAGCTGGACGAAGAAGCGGCGGCGCAGCCCCCTGCGCCGCCGCCGTAGCGGTTCAATCTTCTTTGGCGTTCTCGACCGGCGCCAGGCGCAGATCCTGGAAGTCGAAGCTGAAGTCGGTAAGCGGCGAGATCGGCTGCATGCGCGCCTCGCGGATCGTGCCATCGGCATCCAGGGTGAAGCTAACGAAGGCATCGGCGTTGAGCGAGCGGTCGTCCCAGCGCACCACGAAGGTGTCGTGCTGCCACGGCGTCATGCTGCCGACCAGCTGCGGGGTCTTGCTGAAGCGCAGGCGCAGCTTGCCGCCTTCCTGCGCGACGACCACGTCGCCGTACCAGCGGTCGCGATAGGTGCCGGCGTACTTCGCCGTCGCCAGCGAGGGCTTGCTGTTCTTGTCGCGCGCGGCCTCGTGCTTACTCCAGCTATCGTCGGCCTTGGCTTCCGACTTCTTCACCGCCGCGGCATAGACGGCCACCCAGTCGGTGTTGTCGCGGCCCAGGTAGGCATCGAGCACGCGATAGGTCACGGCGTTGAACGCGGCGCCGGATTCCTGGTTGGTCAGCACCACCACGCCGAGCTTGAGCTCCGGCACCAGGGTCAGGCGCGAGACCATGCCCGGCCAGCCGCCGGTGTGCCACACCAGGCGCTGCCCGCGATAGTCGGACAGGAACCAGCCCTCGCCGTAGCCGGCGAAATTCGGCTTGATCGCGGCCAGCTCCGGCACCGGCGGCTCGCCGATGCGCATCGGGGTGAGCATCGACCACATCTGTTTCTGGCTGTCTTCCTTGAACAGCCGCGACTTGCCGTCCGGCAGTGCGCCGCCGGCGAGCTGCGCATTCATCCACTTGGCCAGGTCGTGCACGCTGGCGTAGATGCCGCCGGCGCCGGGATTGTTGACCCAGGCCATCGGCGGCACCGGCTTCAAGTCCTTGAAGTCGAACTTGGCGTGGCCCATAGCCACGTCCATGCCGGGCTTGAGGTAGGTCATGTCGACCAGCGACTCGTCCATGCCCACCGGCTTGAACAGGTTGTCGCGGATAAAGTCCGCATAGCTCTGGCCCGAGCTTTCCTCGATCACCAGGGTGGCCACCGCGAACAGGATGTTGTCGTAGGCGTAGGCGCTGCGGAAGCTGGTGGCCAGCGGCACCTCGCGCAGGCGCTGCACCACTTCCTTGGTGCTGTATTTGGTCGGCGGCCAGTACAGCAGGTCGCCCGCGCCCAGGCCCAAGCCGCTGCGGTGCGCCAGCAGGTCGCGGATGCGCATCTCGCGCGTGACGTACGGATCGGACATCTGGAACCAGGGCAGATGGTCGATCACCCGGTCGTCCATCTTCAGCTTGCCGCGCTCGGCCAGGATCTGCAGCGCCGCCGCGGTAAAGGCCTTGGTGTTGGAAGCAATGGCGAACAGCGTGTGCGCGTCGACCGCGCCGGGCTTGCCGACTTCCTTTTCGCCGAAGCCCTGCTCCAGCACCACCTTGCCATCCTTGACGATGGCCACCGCGATGCCCGGCACCTCGAACTGCTTGCGGGCGCTGTCGACGTAGGCGCTGAAGTCCTGCAATTGCGCAGGCAAGGCGGCGCTGCCGGCGGCTGCGGGCACGGCATCCGGCAGCGGCGGCTGCGCCCATGCGGGAGCCGCGGTAAAGGCCAGCAGCGCGGCGCAGCAGGCCAGGCGCAGGGACAGGACGGGTCGGGACATCGTCGGCTCCAGCTTGGCGAAAGCGGCCAACTATCGCGGCAAAGCCGCGCCGGCGCCAGCGCGGGAAGTCACGGGGCTGCTGCCGGCATTTGCCAACTCAGTCGTGCGCAGCCTTGCCGCGGGCTTCCAGCCACGGCGCCAGCGACACCGACCAGATGTTCTCGCTGGCGTTGTCCCAGGCCTGCATACGCGCCAGGTCCTTCTCGGCCTGTTCGCGCGAACGCGGATAGCTGACCTTTTCCGCGCGATGGCTGCTGAAGTACAGCGTGCGGCCGTCGGGCCCCAGGTGCGCGCCCCAGGGGTCGCCGACATTGACCGCATCGCCGAGGTCCACCGGCGCACCCCAGCCGCGGCCTTCGCGGAAGGCGATGTACAGGCGGTCGGACTTGCCCTTCCCCGCGTAGTCGGCGTCGAACACGATGAAGGATTCATCCGGCGCGACCGCCGGATCGAGCTTGTGCGCCGCCGGATCGCCCAGCACCACCAGCTCGGGCGCCTGGTAAGCGCCGCCGCTGTATTGCGAACGGTACAAGCGGAAATCGTCGTCTTCGCCGGGGCGCTGGAAATACACGCTGCCATCGGCGGCAATGCTGGGTGCATAGGTACGCGTGCTGCTGTTGACCGCATCCGGCAGGCGCACCGGCTCGCCCCAGCCGTCGCCCTTGCGCTCCACCCGCCACAGATGCCCGCCCGCCGCGTGCTGCACCTTGCCGTTCGCCATCACCCCGTCCAGCGCCTTGCCGCCGGGTGTGTCGGGGCGGTTGGAAGTGAACACGATAAAGGAGCCGTCCGGCGCCATCGCCGGATCGTGGTCCAGCCATTGCCCGGAGAACGGCGCGATCTTCGGCTCCGACCAGGCGTGGCCGATCTTGTGCGATTCCAGGATCACCGCATTGGGCCAGCTGATGCGATCGAAAAACACGGTATGGCCGTCCGGCGAGAACGCCGCGGAGTCTTCGTTGGCGGGCCCGGAAACCACGCCCGGCGCGAAGATCTCCGGCGCGGCGTCGCGCGTATCGGCGATGGCGTTCGCCGCCATGGCAAGACCCAGGGACAGCAAGGCGTAAGCGAGCGGCTTCATGGACGGACCCGTCGATGCCGTAACGGCAATGCGCCTGGATACGCTTCGGCCCGGCGCGCGGCGCGTGCCTGAAGTCACGACCGCGGGTTCACGCGCGGCCATGGCATGATCGCCGCCCACGCAACCTCTGCGATCCCCACCGATGGACGATCTCTTCAGCAGCGCCACGCCCCGCGCCGAACGCATCCGCGCCGGCATCGGCGGCTGGAACTACGCGCCCTGGCGCAAGAACTTCTACCCGGATGGGCTGATCCAGCGCCGCGAGCTGGAATACGCCAGCCGGCACCTGCGCGCGATCGAGATCAACGGCACGTATTACGGCGCGCAGAAAGCCGAGACCTATGGGCGCTGGGCGGCGGAGACGCCGGAAGGGTTTGTGTTTTCCTTGAAAGCGCCGCGCTACGTCACGGAAGGAAAGCGCCTGGCCGCCACCGGCAAAGGCATCGACAGCTTCGTGCATGGCGGCCTGGCGGAGATGGGCGATCGGCTGGGGCCGATCCTGTGGCAACTGCCGCCGTCGCGCGCCTTCGATGCGGACGACATCGCCGCGTTTCTCGAACTGCTGCCGCGCAGCTTGAACGGCAAGCCGCTGCGCCACGTATTGGAAGTGCGCCACCGCAGTTTTCTCAGCGCAGCGTATGTGACGCTGGCGCGCGCCCAGCGCATTCCCACGGTGTACACCGATTCGCCGGAGTATCCGAATCTCGCCGACCTGACCGGCGATTTCAGCTATGCGCGGCTGATGCGTAGTGCGGATGGCGAAGCGGCGGGTTATCCCGCCGATGCACTGGATGCGTGGGCGGATCGTGCGCACCGCTGGGCGCGCGGGGAAGATTGCGAAGAGCTGCCGCACTTCGCGGCGCCGCTGGCGAAGGCGGAGCCGCGCGACGTGTTTATTTATTTCATCAGTGCGGCGAAGCATCTGAATCCGGCCGCGGCGATGGCGCTGCAGGGGCGCGTCGACAATAGCCAGCCGTAGGTTGGGGTGAGCCGCAGGCGAACCCCAACATTGCGATACGCATGGCGGTGGCACACGTTGGGGTTCGCCTGCGGCTCACCCCAACCTACGCCGGCGGTATGGCCTAGGCCGCGGCGGCGAGTTCTTCGCGGATTGCCGCCACCATCTCGTACGACCTGCGCCGCAAGGCGTGCTCGAAGACGTTCGCGGTGATCATCAACTCATCCGGCTGGTGCCGTTCGATAAACGCAAGCAAGCCTTCGCGCACCGAACGCGCATCGCCGACCACCGAACAGGCCAGCGCGCGCTCCACGCCGAACTTCTCCGCCGGCGCCCAATAGTTCTCGATATCGTCGATCGGCGGCGGAATCAGCCCCGGCATGCCGCGGCGCAGATTGATGAAGCTCTGCTGCTGGGTGGTGAACAGGCGGCGCGCTTCCGCATCGCTTTCTGCCGCGATCACATTGATGCCCAGCATCGCGTGCGGTCGCGCCAATCGTTCCGACGGCCTGAAGTCGCGTCGATACAGAGCCAGCGCCTCGTCCATCGCATCCGGCGCGAAGTGCGAGGCGAATGCATACGGCAGGCCCAGCGCCGCGGCCAGGCGCGCACCGAACAGGCTGGAACCGAGAATCCACACCGGCACGTCGATTCCCGCGCCGGGCACCGCACGCACCGGTTGCCCCGGCTGCGCGGGCTGGAAATACATCAGCAATTCCTGCACGTCCTCGGGGAAGGCATCCGCGCTCTCGTAATAGCGGCGCAGCGCGCGCGCCGTCGGCTGGTCCGTACCGGGCGCGCGGCCCAGGCCCAGGTCGATCCGTCCGGGATACAGCGAGGCCAGCGTGCCGAACTGCTCGGCTACCTGCAGCGGCGCGTGATTGGGCAGCATGATGCCGCCGGCGCCGACGCGGATGGTCGAGGTACCGCCGGCGATGTGGCCGATCAGCACCGAGGTGGCGGCGCTGGCGATGCCGGGCATGTTGTGGTGCTCGGCCAGCCAGTAGCGCTGGTAGCCCAGGCGCTCGGCCAGGCGGGCCAGGTCCAGGCTGTTGGCGAAGGCCTGCGCCGGCGTGCTGCCCTGGGTGACCGGCGCCAGATCGAGTACGGAAAACGGAATCATGGAGTGTCCTCGCGACGAAGCTTCCGATCTGGGGGCGGACCCGGGCATTGCCAGCCTCGCCGGTACAGAAAATGTGGCCCAGCCTGCAAAGCGGGCGATCCGGGCCGCGCCCGATCTACAGGTTTCATCCGGAGCGCCGATAACCCGGCGGGGAGACCGCGTCCGCGGCGGCTGGGGAGAACGACACGATGTATTGGCTAAGGCGCTTTTTCGCCCCCTCGCCCCTGCCCGCCGTGCAGCCGCTGGCACGCGCGCAGTTCCAGCGCCCGGCACGGATGCCGGCGGTGTCCGCCGCGCCGCCCGTGCCCACGCCTGCACCCGAACTGGCGGCGCTGGCCGAACGCTTCCAGCGCTTCATGCTGGGCCTGCCCGATGCGCGCGAAGGCGCCAACCCGAACGAGGCCGCGCTGCAGCGGCGCCTGCAGATCGTGGCCGAACGCTTCGACGTGCGCAGCCTGCCGCGGCTGCCCGCGGTGCTGCCGCAGCTGCTGCTGGCGCTGAAGAACGACGACGTCGCCGGCGCCGAGCTGGCACGGCTGGTCGGACGCGACCCGATGCTGGTCGGCGAAGTGATGCGGGTGAGCCGCAGCATCTACTACCGCACCCTGCATTCGATCCAGAGCCTGCAGCACGCCGTGGTGCTGCTCGGCCAGGACGGGCTGCGCCGCGTCGCCACCCAGCACATGATGAAACCGATCCTGCAGGCCAGCGCCGGCGTGCACGGCCTGGTGGCGGGACAGCGGCTGTGGGACCACGCCGAACGCTGCGCGCATGCCAGCGCCTTTCTCGGCAAGTTCGCCGGCTGCGATCCGTTCGAGGCCTATCTCGCCGGCATCGTGTGCAATACCGGCACCGGCGCGATGATCCACCTGCTGAGCATGGAGGAGATCGCCAGGCCCGACACGCTGAGCCCGGTCTTCCTCGATGCTTGCGCGCAACTGGGTGCGAGCCTGACCTTGCGTGCCGCGCGCCATTGGGACCTGCCCGGCGCGGTGATCCAGGCGCTGTCGGAACACGCGCAGGAGCAAGCGCCCGAAACACTCTCGCCGCTGGGCAAGACCTTGCACGTGGCGCATTACCTGTCGATGGCGCAATTGCTGCGCGACCATCGCGCGCTCGACAGCATGCCCGATCTGAGCGAAGCCTGGCCGGCGCGCTTCGCACCCGCGCAGGTCGCGCGCTGCCAGCAGGACCTGCAGCACCAGTTCGATTCGGTGCCGCGCGAGAAAGGCTTCTAGACTCGCGAGAAAACCACCGTCACCCCAGCGAGGCGCTTCTCAACAGCGAAGCTGGTCAAGCTGGGGTGACGGGGTCGCAACTCGTTCGTGGCTTTAATCCTTCGGCGCTTCCGGATGGCGTTCCAGCCACGCCGCCAGCGCGGCCTTGTAACGGTCCAGCGCTGCTTCGTAGAGATCGTAGATGCAGGGCACGCAGCCCTCGCCGCAGCAGTCGAGCGCATCGGGCTCGATGGGCTTTACCGGCCGTGGATCGCCAGGAGGCACGGAGCCTCCTGGCGCTTGCTCGTCAGAATCGGTCAACCGCTCAACCCGGCTTGCGGAACCGGTACACGAACTGATCGGTATGGCCGCGGATGGATTTGTCGAACACCTTGATGCCGTGCGTGTCGGCGGGATTGCGCAGCACGTTGCTCTCGCCATCGAACACGAAGCCGGCCGCTTCCACCTGCTTCTTCACGATGGCCGGATCGATGCGATGCAGCGTCTCGATGTCGCGCATGCCGGAGCCGGCTTCGGCCACGTGATCGACGATCACGAACAAGCCACCCGGCTTGAGCGCATCGAATACCTGTTTGTTGAGCACCGCCGGATCGATGCTGCCCATGAACTTGTCCGGATAGTCGTGGTAGTTCTGCGAGGTGAACACCATGTCGACCGGATGCGGCACGCTGAACTGGTTGCCCGGCTGCAGCAGCACGCTGACGTTCTTGTAGTGCGGCTGCGCGGCGAGCGTCTTGGAACCCTTCACGTCGGAATCGGCTTCCTGCGCGTACTCGTTGGGCCACACGGCATAGACCTGTCCGCCGTCGCCGACGGCAGCGCTGAACAAGCGGGTGAAGTAACCGCCGCCGGGAATCAGGTCGACCACGCTCTGTCCGGACTTGACCTGGGCGAACGCCAGCAACTCGCCGCCCTTGCGGCGCGCGTCGTTGGCGGCATCGCCCTTGCGCGCCGGATCGGCGACCGCAGCGGAGACATTGGCGGGAATGGCGCCGGCGGGCTTAGGCGGCTGCGCGGCGGCTGCGAGCGGCAGCGCGATGGCGATCAACGCAGCGAGAACGGTCGTACGCATGACGGAACTCCGCGATCGGTTGGGAGCGGCATTGTGCGCCTAAACCGCAGGTGCGGAGCCAGGACCTTCGGCACAGTGATGCGCCGGCGCCCATGGAAACACCAGCAGGTCGAGCCGCGCTTCAGGACAGCGGCCAGGCGTGCAGCAACCGGTAATCCCCCTGCCCGACCACGCTGTGCACCAGCGCGAGCTGATCCACCCGCCATGCCAACGGCCCCACCGGCAGCTCCGGCAACAGGCCGCCGCGGCTGTAGCCCAGCGTGACGTGCGGCGTAAAGCTGCGCGACAGGTGCGCGCCCTGCCCGGCACGGATCAGCGCTTCGCGCAGCTGGACCCATAGCTGCTGCAAGGGCGCGGGCACTTCATTGGAACGCAGCACGCAAGGCGGCTCGCGACCGTGGAAACTTGCGATGCAATCGAGCGTCCAGTCGAACGCGCCCGCCTGCAGCGCGGCGCCGGCGCGCGTGGCGGCCTGCACGATATCGCCGCGCAGCATCGGATGGTCGCCGAGGAAATGCACGGTGGCGTGGTAGCGCGCCGGCGCCACCCAGCGCGCGCGCAGGCCGGGCTGGCTGGCCTTGAGCGTGTCGGCGACGCGCGCGAACTCGGCACGCGTGGCTTCGTCCGGCAGCAGCGCGAAGAACAGGCGGTGAGTCTGCGCGGGTTCGGCCTGGCCACCCAGCAGGTCCAGCTGGGGCGAATCAAACAGGTTGGGCGTCATGGCGACATTCGCTGTGCATCGGCACGCACCTTAGCGCAAGCGTTCCAGCGCGGGGAGCGCCACGCGGCGATAACACGCAGCGCACATCGTGCTCACTTATGCGGGCCAACAATGCCCGCCAGGAAGCCACGCCTCGCGCGGCGGCCTGGACGACCGCAGTGCGCGGGGCACACCGCGCCGGTTCGCCGGCGGGAGGTCGCCATGAAGACCCGTTGCGTGTTCAGCACGCCGAACCTGGATGCGGCGCGCGCCGCCATGCGTGCCGCGCTCGATGCCGGTATCGACGACGGCGATATCTGCTTCGTCGCCCGCGACGATATCGAGCTGGCCGGGATCCCCGATCACCGCATGACCGGCCGCACCGATTTCATGCCGTCCGCGCTGCGCGGCGTGGCCTGCGGCGGCGGTTCCGGCCTGCTGCTGGGCCTGCTTGCAGTGGCGGTGCCGCCGCTGGGCGTGCCGCTGGTCGGCGCCGGTTTCGCGGCGGTGGCCGGCGCGGCGGTGGGCTGCTGGACCGGCGCGCTGATCGGCAGCGAAGTGCCGGACGTGATCCATCGCCGCTTCCGCGATGAAATCGCTTCCGGTCACATCCTGGTCGTGCTCGACGCGCGCAGGGACAAACTGGAGCTGGCCGAACCGGCGGTGGCGCGCACCGGCGCCACGCTATTGCCGTTCCACGCGCATACCGCGCTCACTTAAAGCTGGCTGACCTGAGCCGGTCAGTCCGCCGAGGCTTCCGCCACCGCCGGCGCCGGCCGGTGGCGCAGGGTGCGTTGCGCCAGCACCAGGGCAATCACCGAGCATGCCGCGATGCCGGCCAGCATCGGCCGCGCGGTACCGTCGAGAAAGCGCCCGACCACGCCGATCACGCACGCGCCGGTGACGAACTGCATGGTGCCGAGCAAGGCCGAGGCGGTGCCGGCGATCTTGCCGTGCTCCTCCAGCGCCAGCACGGCGGAGCTGGGGATGACCAGGCCCAGGAAGCCGTAGCCGACGAACAGCAGCGCCATCAGCACGCCCAGGTTGTCCACGCCCGCCACATTGAGCAGCAGCAGCGCCACCATCACCACGCTGTAGCCCACCACCGCGGTGCGCACCAGCCGCGGCAGGCCGTAGCGCTTGCCCAGCGCGCCGGTGAATTGCGCCGCGCCGATGAAAGCCACTGCATTCACCGAGAACGCCAGGCCGTACAGCGTGGGCGACAGGCCGTAGTGGTCGATCAGCACGAACGACGAGTTGGCCAGGTAGGCGAAGAAACTCGCCACGCCGAACGAGCAGATGAAGATCAGCCCCAGGTAATGCGGATCGCGCAGCAGCGTGCCGTAGGCAGCCACCGCGCTGCGCAGGTTGCTCGCTACGCGCGCTTCGCGCGGCCGGGTTTCCTTCAGCGCGGTTGCCGCCAGCACCAGGCCGAGCACGGCCGCGACGGCCACGGTCCAGAAGATCCCGCGCCAGCTGGCCAGGCGGATCACCAGGCTGCCGGTCAACGGCGCCAGGATCGGCGACACGCTGAACACCAGCATCAGCAGCGACATCAGCTGCGCGGCGTCATGGCCGGTGTGCATGTCGCGCACGATCGCACGCGGGATCACCATGCCGGCGCAGGCGCCCAGGCCCTGCACGAAGCGGAACAGGATCAGCGTGTGGATATCCGGCGCCATCGCGCAGCCGATGCTGCCGAGCGCGAACAGCACCAGGCCGAAATAGATCGGCGGCTTGCGCCCCACCATGTCCGACACCGGCCCATAGATGAGCTGGCCGATGCCGACCGCGGCGAAGAACACCATCAGGCTGAGCTGCGCGGTGTCCACGTTGGTGTGCAGCGCTTCGCGGATGGTCGGCAGCGCCGGCAGGTACATGTCGATGGCGAACGGCCCGATGGCCGACAGCAGGCCCAGAATGAGCGCCGCCCCGAAAAGCCGGGTATTCATGGGTGGGGGGTTCCTTGCGAGAGCGAATGCAACGGACGAGGCGGCACCGCCGGAACCGTCAGGACAGGCTGGCGTGGCGGCACGGAGAGAAGCCTCGGCGAGGCGCGAATTATTGAACCAACAGGTATAGAAATGCAAGCCTGCCGCCTTGCGCGGCGGAGCAAATGGGAATTTACCCTATGCGACCGGCGTAGGTTGGGGTGAGCCTAAGGCGAACCCCAACGCTGCGGCGGCCTGGCAAGGTTTCGTTGGGGTTTGCTGCGCTCACCCCAACCTACGCCTCACGTTTTTGCAGGCCCCTGCCCCGCCAGCGCCGCGCGGATCTCGCGCAGCTTCGCTTTCAGCTTTCCCGCATTCGCCGGCCCCATGCGCAACATCAGCCTCTGCCCCGCGGAAAGTCCCTGCAGCGAAGGATCGGCGTAACGGTAGTAGGTATCGCCGCGCACCAGCGCGATCCGCGCGTTGCCGTCGGGCGCGGCCAGCATGTCGTCGATCGCCGCGACCAGGCGGTCGTTGAAGTAGCCATGGGGATAACCGAGTTCGCGATACGCCTGCTGGAACAGCGGGTAATAGCGCACGTACCACGCCACCGCCTTGTGCACATCGACCGCCTCGACCACGCGCACGTACGGGGCATAGCGCTCTGCATTGCGCGGCGACAGTTCGATGCTGCCCTCCTGCTCGTCCACCGCGAACGCACCGCGCGGCGTGCGCAGCGGCAGGATCCGCGTGGCCACGCCCTGGCGCGGCAACGCGTCCACGGTGGCGACGATGCGCGGGATGATCTGCTCGCGCAGCAGCAGGCCGGTGAGATCGTCGCCGCCCAGTTGCGCCAGTTGGTCGGCGACGGTGCCGTCGCTGCCGTCCAGCGCTGGGAGCGGCGCCGTGGAAGCGGACGCCGGGCCCGCGTCGGCGATCGGGTGGCGGATGACCGATGACGACGACGCCGGCGTGGCGCTGCTGGTCGCTGCAACGGGTGAGGGTGGCGCGTTCTGCGGGCCTTGCAGGCCCTTGCGCCAGAGATAGATGCCGCCGGCGATGGCCGCCGCCATCACGATCACCGCCAACAACCACGCACCGAACGAGTTCTGCTGCTTCTTCACTGCTTCGCACCTCAGCTTCAAGACCCCCAGGGTGAGACTGGCCCGGTCCCGGATGGTTCATCCCGCGTGGCCGCGGCGCCCCCCATGGCAAGCGCCGCGCGGACCGCAGTAACCTGCAATCGCCGCGGCATCCCCCATTGGCCGCGGCATTCGCAGGTCCACATCGACGCTTCGCCCAGGAGGAAGAACATGGCTTTCTCTGTTCGTGCCGAAAGCAGTGCCATCTCCAACATCAATGTCACGCCCCTGGTGGACGTGCTGCTGGTGCTGCTGATCATCTTCATGATCACCGCGCCGGTGATCACCCACCGCACCCGTATCGACCTGCCCACCGCAGGCGGCAAGGCGCTGCCGGCGGCCGAGCCGATCCGGCTGGCGATCCAGGCCGACGGCTCGCTGTACTGGAACGACACACCGATCGACCAGACCCAGCTCGACACCCAGCTCGCGGTGGCCGCGCAACAGGCCGAACCGCCGCGCCTGGTCATCGATGCCGCCGACGGCGCGGCCTACCAGTCGGTCGCCCACGTGCTGGCGGAGGCCAAGGCGCAAGGCCTGGCCGGGATCGATTTCGCGCGCTGAAGCTCACGACCAGGGGACGAAATATTTTTCCGTCCCCTGGTCGATTCCCGATTTCCCCGTTCGTCGCCTGGATGGAACGCCACATTGCGGCGTCCTTTGCCACCTACTCATGAGGATTCAGCGATGACCACCCGATTCCAGCGCATCACCCCGTTCCTGTGGTTCGACGACCAGGCCGAGCAGGCAGCCAAGCTCTACGTGTCGCTGTTCGAGAACTCGCGCATCACCCACGTGGCGCGCTACACCAAGGAAGTGGCCCAGGCGGCCGGACGCAAGGAAGGCGACGTGATGACGGTGGCGTTCGAACTGGATGGCCAGGCCTTCACCGCGATCAACGGCGGCCCGGTCTTCAAGCTCTCCGAAGCGTTCTCACTGGTGGTGCATTGCCGCTCGCAGCAGGAGATCGACCATTTCTGGAACGGCCTCACCGCCGACGGCGGCGCCGAAAGCCAGTGCGGCTGGCTGAAGGATCGCTATGGCCTGTCATGGCAGATCGTGCCGGAGGAACTGATCCAGCTGATCACCGGACCGGAACAGGACAAGGCTGCGCGCGCCATGGGCGCGGTGATGCAGATGCAGAAGATCGACCTGGCGCAGATCCGCAAGGCGGCAGCGTAAGGTCCCGAGGGCGCGCCGGCCGCGGCCCGCGCGCCTCGCTTTACTGGGTGTGCACCCAGTGCACGTAGATATTGTTTTCCTCGTCGTCCGCACGGGTGCCCTTGCGCCCGTCCGCCACCACGCCCCACACGCTGCGCAGGCCGGTGGCGGTGACGCGGTCGATGCGCAGCTTCTCGTCCTTGGCGATCGGGAACTGCGTTTCCAGCACCATCGCCTGACCGCGTTCCCACACCAGCAGGGCCGGCCGGCCGCCGCTGGCGCCCCAGCCGATATGCACGTCCACCCGCTGCGCCTCGAAGCCGCTGCGGTTGTCCAGCGTCCAGTTCTCGGAGCGGTCGAGCAGCGCTTTCAGCTCGGGATCGGACCAGTTGACCTGATTGGCATCCCACTTGGACGGCGGCTTATGGAAAGACATGGGCGCGTCACCTCGCGATCGAGGGCGGCGCGCCTGGTGCGCCCCGCCGGCATGCGCACGATTGTGCCGTCTTCGCGCCGCGTTTAGGTGAACGCGGCCGCTGTTTTTCGCTGACGCCAGGCTTTAGCGCACGTGTACCCAGTGCACCCAGGCGCCGGCTTCGCGGTCTTCGGCGCGGAAGCCCTCGCGCCCATCCACCACCACGCCCCAGGCGCTGCGCACTTCCTCGCCGACATGGCGGTCGATGCGCACGTGCTGGCCGACCGCGATGACGAAGGCGGTCACCAGTACCACCGCCTGGTCGCGCTCCCACACCAGGCTGGCGTGGCGTCCCGACGATGCGCCCCAGCCGACGTGCAGTTGCACCTCCAGCGGGTCCGCGCTGTCGCGGTTGTCCAGGGTCCAGCTCTCGGTCTTTTTCAACAGGGCCGAGAGGCGCTCGTCGTCCCAGTCGACGCGGTTACCGGTCAAGCGGGCGGGCGTTTTCTGCATGGGGCGGGACGGCTCCGGACGGTTGGCGATGGGCACTGAACGCCCTATCGGCGGCCGCTGCGAATTCTTTAGCGCCGCTTCCGTGATGCGAGCCGCGGCGCCGTGCCGGCTCAGGCCTTGCGCAGGAAGCAGACCTTCAGCACCAGGCCCTTGATCTTGTCCGAATGGCCTTCGATGTGCTCCGCGTCGCCGTCGACCAGGCGGATGCCGCGGATCACCGTGCCCTGCTTGAGCGGAATCGAGGAGCCTTTCACCTTGAGGTCCTTGATCACCACCACCGTGTCGCCGGCGGCGAGCACGTTGCCGTTGACGTCGCGCACCACCAGCGCTTCCTCTTGCGCCGCGGCGGCGGCGATCGGCCATTCGTGGGCGCAGTCGGCGCAGACGTAGTTGTCGCCGTCCGGATAGGTGTTCTCCATGCCGCAGCGCGGGCAGGCGGGGATGTCGGACATGGCGGGGTTCCTGCGGGGTGGATGGTCGGCGATTATATCGCCCGGTTCCCTCTTGCCGCCTCCTTCGTGTCCAACGACGAACGCCCCTGGTTTCTCTATCTGCTCGAATGCCGCGATGGCTCGTACTACGCCGGCATTACCAACGATCTGGAGGCGCGCTATCGGGCGCATGCCGACGGCAAGGGCGCGCGGTATACGCGGTCGCATCCGCCGTTGCGGTTGCTGGGCTCGAGGAGCTATCCGGATCGCGCGGCGGCGGCGCGGGCGGAGTGGGAGATCAAGCAGTTGCCGAAGGGGAAGAAGCTCGGCTTCCTGACGCCGTGAGTTCTGGCGCTGAAGCCCCTCTCCCGTCGGGAGAGGGGTTGGGGTGAGGGTACGGGCGGAGTGGTGCGCTTCACTCCGCCCGTACCCTCATCCGGCTGCCGCCACCTTCCTCGCTCCTCAAAGCCGGGCACATCCCGGTGCCCTCCCCGCGTGCTCCCGGAGGGAGAAGGGTTTCAACGTGGAGACTGAAAACTCAGCTGGCTTGCGCTTTCGCGCAATACGGCTTCACATCCTGCGGCCACACCACCTTGCCGGCGCCATCCACCAGCTGCTCCGCACCGCACTCGGTGTGCTTGACCACGAACAGCGGCTTGCCCGCCAGGTCGTACGCAGCCTTCAGGTGACGCACTTCTTCGTCGCCCTGCCCTTCGATCTCGTAGCCGAAGATCACCGCGTTCTTCTCGTCGACCTGCAGCGCATGCCACTGCGGGCCGATCAGCTCATGGCCGTCGAGGTCGTACAAGGCCTCGTGCGCGGTGGCGTTGCCGTCGCGCGCAACCAGATAGCGCCCGGACTTGTGCAGCTCGATATCCACGAAGCGCTCCGGCTTCAGCAGCACCTTGCCGCTCGCATCCATCAGCCCCACCGCCGGCACCTCGTTGTCCTGGCCCATGAAGCTGAAGCTGGTGCGCGGGCTGTCCTTGCGGGCGAACAGCAGGCGGTCCGGCGTCAGCACGCCGATCTGCTCGTAGGTCGGCGCCACCAGCTCCTTGCCCTGGTTGGCATCGAAGATGCCCGCGTCGTAGGCGAACTCGCTGGCCTGCTTGTAGACCACGTTGTAGCCGGGCACGTGTCCGGTCATGCCCAGCCGGCTATGGCCCGCGCCGGCCACGTCCACGTAGGCCGGCTGCAGCAGCCACGCGCCGGAACGATCGATGAAACCGGCCTTGCCGCTGGCACCGTCGGCGCCGCGCTCCTTCACCAGCGCGCCCTTCTTGCCGAAGGTTTCGCAGCCGGCGAAGCGCGCTTCGATCACCAGCTTGCCCTGGTAGTCGAGATAACCGCAGGCGCCGCCGCTCTTCTCGCGGAACGCCACCAGGCCCTCGCCCGGCTCGCCGATCCAGTCATATTGCAGCGGCACCACCAGCGTGCCGGATGCATCGACCAGGCCGCTCTTGCTGTCCATGATCAGCGTGGCCACCATGTGGCCGTCGTGCAGCTCGCCGAGCTTTTCGTACGGCACCTCTTTCTGCGCGCCGTTCTTCAGGTCGATCACCCAGTGCGTGTCGCCGCGCTCGGCCGTCACCAGGCCAGCGTGCCGGTCGAAGTCTTCGCGGATCGTGGTGCTGTCGTACAGCGCCTCGGCCAGCGGCTTGCCCTGCGGATCGAGCAGGCCGCGCTTGTCGCCGATCTCGAAGCCGATGTACTGGTTCTCGCCGCCGCTGAAGGTCGAATCGAAACGCGGCGGCTGCACCTCGTTGCCCTTGAAGTCCATCACGCCGATCTTGCCGTCGCGGGCGAAGCCGAAGTAGCCCGGCGCGGCGTCGTAGATGTCGCCGTCGACGGACTTGAGGGTGGCCTTGGTGCTGGCGTCGAGCAGCATCCATTGGCCGCCCTTGTTCGCCAGCAAGCTGTCGTGCATGACGTAAGGCGAGAGGTTGTCGTAGTCGTTCTCGAACGGCAGCACCGGCGCGGCGTTCTGGTCGATCACGCCGCACTGCCCGTCCACGCACAGGGCGATGTTGAACGGCACCGGCGCGGGCGTCCTGGGGGTCTGCGGCGCGGGTGCCTGCGGCGCGGCCGCCTCGGTGGCGGCCGGCTTGTCGCCCGCACCGCAGGCGCTGAGCAGCAGCGCGGCGAGGCTCGCCGCGAGCACGGAATAACGGATACGGGGGAACATCATGTCGGTGTGGCTCCCATGCCAGAGTGGAATCAGTCCTTGCGGCGAACCGTTGCGGTCGCTGCCATCGACAGAGCGGCGTTGCAGCAGAGCCGCCCGTCGATCGAATGGATCTTAAAGCATCGCACTGAGCCAAAACGACACCGCCACCCAAAAGGTGGCGGTGTCGTTTGCAGCATGAACCGGGCGAACGCTCAGCGCATGATGCCCGTATGGCCCAGCGAGTAACGGCCCGGCTGCGGCCACACCGCGAGGCCGTGCGGCTCGGCGCCGACCTTGATCTTGCGCACCGCGCCGGTGCTGGTGTCGAAGGCGTAGACCAGGTCGTCGTAGCGGCCGGACAGCCACAGCGTCTTGCCGTCCGCGCTCACGTTGCCCATGTCGGGGCTGCCGCCGCCGGGGATCGGCCAGTTAGCCACCACCTGGCGCGTGGCGAAATCGATCACCGACACACTGCCCTTGTTGATGCCCTTCTTGTTGCCGCGGCGCTCGCCGTGCACGTGGTTCGAGCCGCGGTTGGCGACGTACAGCTTGCTGCCGTCGCGGCTCGGATACAGACCATGCGTGCCGATGCCGGTCTTGACGAAACCGATCTTGGTGAAGCTGTCGCCGTCCACCAGGAACACGCCGTCGGACATCATGTCGGCCACATAGAACACCTTGCCGTCGGGCGAGACGCGGATGTCCTGCGGCATGCCCTTGGCATTCAGATCCAGATAGCCGAGCACCTTGCGGTTGACCATGTCGATCTTCACCAGCTTGCCGCCGAATTCGCAGGTGAAGATGGCGTAGCGGCCGTCGATCGAGAAATCGGCGTGGTTGATGCCCTTGCACTCCGGCGCCTCGAGCTTGCTGCGCAGCTGCATGGTGTGCGCATCGCGGAAGTCGAGCCGCGCATGCGCCTCGGCCACCACGATGGCCTCCTTGCCGTCCGGGGTGAAATACATGTTGTACGGATCGTCCACTTCGATCGCCTTGCCGGCCTTGCCGGTCTTCGGATCGATCGGCGTAAGGCTGCCGTCGCTGCGGCCTTCGGCGTTATTGGTAACCCACAGCGTCTGCAGATCCCACGCCGGCACCACGTGCTGCGGGCTGCGGCCCACCGGCAAGGTGTCGATCACTTTATAGGTGGCCGGGTCGATCACCGACACCGTGTCCGAGCGCAGGTTGGGCACGTAGATGCGCTCCAGCGCGCCCTTCACCGCCGGGCTGAAATTGCCGGCGTGCGCTTCGCTGTACATATTGGCCGGATTGATCACGGCAGGCATGCCGGCCACGGTCTGCACCGGCGGCGTCGCCTGCGCGGCGAAGGAAAGGCCAAGACCGGCCAGCGCGCTTGCGAGGATGGCAAGGCGCGGCGCGCAAAGGGAACGAGACTTCATGGGGGAGTTCCGTATTGTTCTTCGAGGGAGAGGGAAAGCCCGGCCGCGCAGATCAGCGGCCGGCCGTAGCCTGGCGGATCGCATCCACGGTCCGCGCAACGATAGCATCGACGCCGGCCTGGCCGAGCGCGGCGCTGGAGCGACGCGGATCGCCGCCGAACACGCCGTCGGCGGCGCCCAGCTTCGGGCCGCGCTTCAGAGCATCCATGCGCACCATCTCGGGCGCCACGGCCAATTGCAGCGAAGTGTCGGCGAGACCGGCGTGGCTGCCGATCTCGTCGTCGCGATAGCCCTGCTTGCGCAGCATCGCGCTGAAGCCGTCGGAGCTGGTCTGGTAATAAGCGGCTGGCACGAAGGCGTGCACCGGCTTGCCGGCCCAGGCTTTATCCAACTGCGCGACGACGCGCTTCAAATCGTTCTGATAACCACCGTGGTCGCCGAGGAACACCACGTTGCGAAAACCGTGCGCCGCGAAGCTCTGCGCCGCGGAAACCAGGGTGGCTTCGAAGGCGGCGTCCGGCACGGTGATGGTGCCGGGGAATTTCATATGGCCCTGCGGCGGCGAAATCGCACCTTCCGGCACATAGGCCACCACCGGCGCGACCAGCGCGTCGCCGAGACGCTCGGCAATACGGCGTGCGAGAAAGACCGCACGTGCGTTGTGCTTGCCCAGCGCAACGCCCGGCCCGCTCTGCTCGGTGCCGCCGATCGGAATGATGATGGTGGTCTTGCCGGCCTGTTGCGCGTCGCGCAGCTCGGTCCAGGTGAAGTCTTCCAGCATCACGCTGCGCGGCGTCTGTGCAAATGCGCTATGCGCCATGGCAAGCAGGAGCATGGCGGCGAAAGCGCGCCGGAGCGGATAAGTCATGCGGGGATTCGTGCGGCAGTTACGACGGCGCGACACGTTAGCACCATGGCCGCGGCGGAACATGACTGGAAGCGGGCAAACAGCAGCCCCGGCAACAGGCAACCAATCGGTTGCATTTCGCGGGCACCGCATCTAACATGCAACCTTTTAGTTGCATTTAAGCTTTCCCCACCCGCCCCAGGAGGACTGCATGAACATCCCATCGACCGACCGCATCGAACGCCAGGTCCAGCTCAAGGCCCCGCGCTCGCGCGTGTGGCAGGCTCTTGCCGACGCCGAATCATTTGGCAGCTGGTTCGGCGTGAAACTCCAGGGCCAGCGCTTCGTCGCCGGCGAGTACACCCGCGGCAACCTCACTTATCCCGGCTACGAAGATCTCGTGCTGGAAGCCCTGGTCGAGCGCATCGAGCCGGAGCGCTACTTCTCGTTCCGCTGGCACCCCTATGCGATCGACCGCAAGCATGACTACGCGGACGAGCCGACCACGCTGGTCGAGTTCATGCTGGAAGACCACGCTGGCGGCACCCTGCTGCGCGTGGTCGAATCGGGCTTCGACCAGATCCCGGTCGCGCGCCGCCACGAGGCCTACCGCATGAACAGCGGTGGCTGGGAAGAACAGATGCACAACATCCGCCGCCATGTCGACCCGCAATAAACCGATCAGCGCACCCGCGCTGCAACGCGCCGCGCCGGTCTTCGCCGCACTGGGCGATGCCACCCGCCTGCGCCTGGTCGCCCTGCTCTGTGCCGGTGGCGCGCTGTCGATCGCCCAGCTCACGCTGGGCACCGAGATCAGCCGGCAAGCCGTCACCAAGCACCTGCAGGTGCTGGCGGAGGCGGGGCTGGTGCGCGATGCGAAGCTCGGGCGCGAGCGGCGCTGGGAACTGGAACCATCGCGCCTGGACGAGGCGCGGCGTTCGCTCGATGCGATCGCGGCGCAGTGGGATGCGGCCTTGCTGCGCTTGAAGGATTTCGTCGAGAGCTAGCGCCCGACATCGACACCTCCAAGCGCATCGCAACGTTGGGGTTCGCCGTCGGCTCACCCCAACCTACACCGCAACGACGTCCCCTCTCCCGCACGGGAGAGGGGACGAACGCAGCATCCTCAGTGGACCTCTTCCAGGCCCGGATCGCGGGTCACCTTGAAGATCTTGGTCGGCTGCGGCAACGCATTGAGCTGCAGGCGCGGGCCCGCGCGGTTGGTGCAGGCATTGCCGCCACCCACGAACACACCGCCCTGGTTGCACTTCCAGTCATAGAAGTTCTGCAGGCCACCGGCCAGCTGCAGGCTGTAATCCGTGCTCAGCGCCTTGCCCGGATCGAACGGCCAGCCGGCCGGCTCGTTCTGGAACCAGCGCATCCATTCCTTCGAACCCACCGGCGGCGGATTGGCCTGGAAGGTCGGATTCATCGGCGACACCGCCGGTGCTTCGGCCGTCATATGGCAACTCATGCAGGCGCTGACCGGATTGTCCACCGGGCCATTGAGGCGTCCGTTCCAGCCCAGGTGGGTGGGCGGCAATTCCTTGGTGTTGGCATTGATCGCCGACTCCAGCAGCTTGGGATTGATCTTGGTCACCGACGGCTGCGGATTGGTGTAGTCGTTGCCGTTGTTTTCCGGATCGTTGCCCCACATCACGCCCACCGGGATCAGGTTGTCCCAGCCCGGCTTGCCGGTCACCGCACCGTTGTACTGGAACGTGCCGAAGATCCAGCCCGTGCCCGGAATGCGCGTGTCGCGCACGGCGAAGTCCATCTGGATCAGCGCCACCTTGCGGATCACCCGGTTCGACGAAGCGAACGTGTCGGTGATGTACGCATCCCACTGGACCGGGTTTTGCAGGAATGGCACCTGCGACTGCACCACGTCGGCGAACAGCGCTTTGCACACCACCGTGCCGTTCGGGAAGCTGTTGGGCTTGGAGGTGTAGCGCGGATCGGGATTCTGCGGGTCCTTCCAGACCTGGCCGAAGGTGTAGCCGCCGATGTCGTTGTAGATGCCCACCGCATAGGTCTGACCCGTGGTGGTCTGGGTCGGCGCCAGCTGCTTGACCTGGATCTGCGCTTCCTTGGTCAGGCCGTGGATGCCTTCGCGGCCATCCGGGCCGTAGTGCTGCCACGGCGCGTGGTACCACTTGCGCACCGGGTTCTTCTGCACCACCCAGTCGGTTTCCACATTACCTTCCAGGCAGTATTTCTTTACTGCGTCCGTATACGGGCGCCATTTCTCGAAATCATTGCTCAACGGTTTCGGCAACTGGCCGAAGAATCCCGGCGGCGTCGAATTCGGCATCTGCTTCGGATAATCCTGGCTCAACTGAAACAACGGTCCGCTATACAGCTTGGACGGCGGCTGATAACCAAAATCCGGAAACGTACCTGCATTCGCCGCTCCAGCAACGAACGTCAGCGCGGCGACCGCGCCCCATATCCCTGATCGATTCATGCGCATTGCATCTGCTCCCTGTTGGATAGATGAACCCCCTGGGCGCGGACCTTGCGTCCGCGCCTGCGTCTGTCCGGATACGGCTGGCCCCGGACCGGCCTCATGCCGATCGCTTGCCGGCGACCTGCGTCGCCAGGAACCCTGGGCTGGGAGATGGTGTTGGTCTTGCCCCCTGTGGCGCCCCCCTGGCGCAGCGGCGGTAAGGTCGCGCCAGGGCCGTGCAGACGGTGTGACGGTCGGGAGTCTGTCTAAAGAACCGGTATTGCGTTGAAAGCCTGCCCGGACGTCCCAGCATCTGCGAGCGGACGGCGCTAGCCTTGGGGGCGCTCGTGCAGTGCGTAACCATCACATCCATGCAAGGGGAAATGCCATGACCCAATCCAACACGCAGCGCAGTGCACGCCGGCTGGTCCGGCGCGGTCTGCTCGTCCTGTTCGCGCTTGCCCTGTCGCCGCTGGCGGCCCAGGCCAGCCAGCCCGCCTCCGGCCTGGGCCAGGCCTGGCCCAATGCGCCCGACGTCAGCGCCAGCCCGCATTGGCACGTCTACGTGTTCGAGCGCGATGGCGTGCGCTACGTGCAGGTCAACCATGCCAACGGCCGCGTGCTCGGCGCCTTCGCCACTGCCGGCGGCCAGTTCCTGGTGCTGCCGATGGGCATCGGCGCCAACCTCAGCGTGGCCCCGACCGGCAGCACCACTCCGACCACCGGCGAGATCGTGTACGCCGACGGCACCGTGCAGGTGACCGCCACCCCGGCGGCGGACGGCTCGCTCAACCTGCGCGCCATGGACCTGCCCTGCAGCGACCCGGTGGAGTGCAGCACTCACATCGCGCCGCAGTAATCCCCTCGCCGTGAGCGAATCGCGGAGGCGGCCGTTTTCACGGCCGCCTCACGCCCTGGTCGGCATATCTCGCGCGCCCGGCCGGGAAGCCGGACCAACCTCGTAGCTCGCGCCTCCACCCCTGTAGGCGCAATTTCCCGCGTCCGCCGACACACCCGGCGGGCGCGGCTTTTTTTCCGGGCCACGTTTTTTTCAGGTCAGGCTTTTTCCGCCACCGCCCGGCTCGCTTCAGTCGTCAGCGACACGCTGAAACGCAAACGCCCACCCTCGACGAACATGCGCAACTGCCGATAGCGCACGAAGTAGCGCAAGCCGACCGCCACCGCCGCCAACCCGGACAACGCACCCAGGCCCAGCGACCAGCGCGGCCCCAGCGTGTCCGCCACCCAGCCCACCAGCGGCGCGCCGATCGGCGTGCCGCCCATGGCGATGGCGAACTGGATGGCGATCACCCGTCCGCGCATCGCCGGCTCGGTCGACAACTGCACCAGGCTGTTGGTGGAGGTGGTGTAGGTCTGCGCAGCCATGCCCACCAGCATGAGCATTACGCCGAACCACACATAGGTGGGCATCACCGCCGCCAGCACGCAGCCGATGCCGAAGCACAACGCCGCACCGAGCAGATAACCCAGCCGCGGCCGCGCCTGCTGCGCGGCGAACAGCGCGCCGGCGACCGAACCGGCAGCCATCAGCGAGGTCAGCAGGCCGTACTGGTTCGCCTCGCCGTGGAAAACCTTCACCACCATCGCGGCAATGAAGATAGGGAAGTTCAGGCCGAAGGTGCCGATCAGGAACAGCATCAGCAGCACCGCGCGCAGATCGCGCCGGCCCCACACATAGCGGAAGCCTTCCATCAGGCCGCCGCGGCGATGCTCCGCACGCAGCCGCGGATGAAACTCGGCCGTGCGCAGCAGGCCCAGCGAAGCGAGCACCGCCACATACGAGAAGGCATTGAGCAGGAACACCCAGCCCGCGCTCATCGACGCCAGCAGCGCGCCGGCCACCGCCGGACCGATCATGCGCGCGGCATTGAACGACGTGGAGTTGAGCGCCACCGCGTTGGAGAGATCGTTCTCGCCAGCCAGTTCCGACACGAAGGTCTGCCGCGCAGGCGCATCGAACGCCGCCACCGCGCCGAGCAGCCCGGCGAATACGTACACGTGCCATAGCCGCACCCACCCGGCCAGGGTCAGCAGGCCCAGGCCCAGCGCCAGCAGGCCCATCAGCGCCTGGGTCACCAACAGCAGCTTGCGCCGATCCAGATGGTCGGCCGCATAGCCCGTCAGCGGCAACAGCAGCAGCTGCGGACCGAACTGCAAGGCCATCACGATGCCCACCGCGGTGGCGTTCTTGTGGGTCAGCTCGGTGAGCACCAGCCAGTCCTGCGCGGTGCGCTGCATCCAGGTGCCGACATTGGAGACCAGGCCGCCCGCCGACCACACACGGTAGTTGTAGCTGCGCAGCGAGCGGAACGCGCCTAGCACCGGCGCGCGTCCTTGCCGGTGGCGGTGGCGTCGCTCATGCGCGTGCGTCGAGACGTTCGATGATCTCGCGCGTCGTGCCGGTTTCGCCCAGGCGCGGGAAGATGCGCGCGATGCTGTTGTCGTGCGCTTCGGCGCGGGTGTCGGTCATCGCGTCGATCGCCAGCGTCACGTTGAAGCCCGCTTCGAACGCCTGGCGCGCGGTGGATTCCACGCCGATGCTGGTGGACACGCCACCGATCACCACCTGGGTGACGCCTTGCCTGCGCAGCTCATCGCCCAGATCGGTGCTGGCGAACGCGCCCCAGGTCTGCTTGCTGACGCGGTGATCGCTGGGCTGCACGTCCAGCTCAGGCACCAGCTCGGCCCAGTCCGCCGGGCGCTCGCCAGCTGCACGCTGCTCGACGCGGCCTGGAGCGCCACCGGTGACGTTCACCAGCACCACCGGCAGTTGGTGTTGGCGAAACGCATCGGCCAGTTGGCGCGCGTGCTCGATCACGGCATCGACGGGATGCGCGGTCGGATAGGCGACGATGCCCTTCTGCAGGTCGATCAGGATAAGTGCGGTCTTCGCGTCGATCGCGGTGATGCTCATGCGGAAACTCCGTTACGTGCGGGGACACGCGCCGCGCGGGCGCGCGGGGGAGAACACACTCAGGGGACGCGCGGCTCCGTCGACGCATCGAGCAGGCGGCGCAGCAGCGGCATCGTGGCGGCGAGCTGGGCCTGCTCGCGTTCGTCGAGCTGCTCGCGCAGCAGGCGGTCGAGCCAGTCCTCGCGCGCGGCGCGGCTGGCGCGCACCAGTTCGTGGCAGGCCGGCGTGAGCGTCCACAGCGTCTGCCTGCCATCGGCCGGATCCGGCGCGCCGGCCACCAGCTCCAGCGCTTCGAGCGAGGCCACGGTGGCACCCATCGACTGCGGCCGCACACCCTCGGCATGCGCCAGCGCGGTCACCGTGGCGGCGCCGTGGCGCTCGAGCTGGATCAGCACCGAGGTCTGCGCGGAGGTCAACTGATCCGTGCGGCCCTGCTTGCGCAGGCGGCGCGCGAGCTGGCCGAACACCATGCGCATTTCCACCGCGAGGGCGTGGGTAGCGTCGGGCCGGGGGGCTGGGGTGGGCATGGGGCGGCATCGTAGCGGTTACGAAGGAGAACTGCAAAGTCTTCCTTCGCATATGCCTTGACAGCCGTCATTCCGGCGCAGGCCGGAATCCAGTAGCGGTAGCGCCCGGTTGTCGCGCGAAACCAAGAGCATCGCGTGGGGCGCCTTCACTTGACCTGACGCGATCGCTACTGGATTCCGGCCTGCGCCGGAATGACGAGTGAAACGATGTCGATTCGACAACCGCCCGTTCGTCGCCTTCATGTCCCCTCGAAACGACTGGAATTCCCATGGCCCTGCAGCTCTACGCCCACCCGTTCTCCTCCTACAGCCAGAAGGTGCTGATCGCGCTGTACGAGAACGGCACGCCATTCGAATGGCACGAGCTGTCGCCCGAGCATCCGCAGGCGATCCAGGAGTGGCTGCAGATGTGGCCGGTCAAGCGCTTCCCGGTGCTGGTCGACGACGGGCGCATGGTGGCGGAGGCAAGCACCATCATCGAATACCTGGGGCTGCATCACGCCGGCCCGGTGCGCCTGCTGCCGGAAGATCCGCGCGACGCCTTGGAGGTGCGCGCGATGGACCGCTTCTTCGACAACTACATTTCCACGCCGCAACAGAAAGTGGTGTTCGATGCGATCCGCCCGCAAGGCACCCAGGATGTGCATGGCGTCAAGGAAGCACGCCAGATGCTCGAAGCCGCCTATGGCTGGCTCGACCGCACCATGGCCGACCGCACCTGGGCGGTTGGCGACCGCTTCACGCTCGCCGATTGCGGCGCGGCGCCGTTCCTGTTCTACGCCGACTGGACCCACCCGATCGATCCGGCATTCGCCAACGTCATCGCCTACCGCAAGCGCCTGCTCGCACGGCCTTCGTTCGCGCGTGCGGTGAACGAGGCACGGCCCTATCGCCCGCTGTTCCCGCTCGGCGCGCCGGATCGCGATTGACCTTCCCCACCCGCAGGAGGACGACAAGATGAGTGCAACTCCCCTGGTTCCCGCCACCGACCTGGCCGCACGCTCCGGCGTCACCATCCCCGGCGAGAGCGCCGAATACCGCAAGGCGCGTACGGCGCTATTGGCCGAAGAGATCGAACTGCGCCGCCAGATCGAACGCGTCGCCGAGCAGCGCCGCAGCTTGCCGCGCGGTCCGGCGATCACCGGCGACTATCGCTTCGAAGGCGCGCAAGGTCCGCTCGATTTCGCCAGCCTGTTCGGCGACAAGCAGACCCTGCTGGTCTACAGCTATATGTTCGGCGCCAAGCGCGAACGTCCCTGCCCGATGTGCACCTCGCTATTGGGTGCATGGAATGGCGAGGCCCGCGATATCCAGCAACGCGTGGCGCTGGCGGTGGTGGCCGGCGCGCCGATCGAGCGCCTGCTCGCCTTCAAGCAGGAGCGCGGCTGGCGCGACCTGCCCTTGTATACCGACCTCAATGGCGATTACACGCGCGATTTCCGCGGCATCGCGCCGGATGGCAGCGACATGCCGTCGCTCAATGTGTTCACCCGGCGCGATGGCACGATCCGGCATTTCTGGAGCGAGGAAATGAGCATGGAGACCGCCGATCCAGGCCAGGACCCGCGCGGCGCGCCGGACCCGATGCCGATCTGGACCTTGCTCGATATGACGCCGGAGGGGCGCGGGAAGGATTGGTATCCGAAGCTGCAGTACGACGACTGAGCCTGGCCCTCAACACCACGGCTCCCTCTCCCCCGTGGGGAGAGGGAGCCGTGTGCTCGCGCTTTAGAGCTTGTAATTCAGGCCGAACATCACCGTGCGGCCCCAGGTCACGTAATCCAACGGCCTCCCCACCTGCACGTTGTTCGGCAAGCCGGATATCTGCTGGGTCTTCTGCGCAGAATTGCTGAGGTTGTTGACCTGCAGCAGCAGCGACAAGCCATTCAAACGGGTGTCGTCAGCGAAGGCGTAGCCGATCTGCAGGTCAGTCTGCTTATCAGCCAACACCTTTACGTAACCGAGCTGGTCGAACAGCGGCACGGCCTCACCGGTAAACGAAGAGCGGTAACGCTCGGCCACGCGAATCGACCAACCGTACTTCTCGTAGTACACGGCGAGGTTGGCCACCTTGCGCGACAGACCAGGCAAGGTCTTCGGACCTCCCGGAATGGACGACACCGAACTCTCGGGAATCGAACTGTTGGTCAGCGAGAAATTCGCCTGCACACCGAAGCCGTCCAGAGCCTGCGTAATCAGGCCGCCTTCGAATGCACCTGAGAGTTCCAGGCCTTCCATCCGTCCACCCGTGCCGTTCTCAGGGCGGGTGAATGAGCCGATCGGACTGGTCGGCTGGAGCGTGGGGTTGTCGTTGACGAAACCGGCCTTGTCGAAATTAAAGTCCAGCACGGTCTTGTTGTAGATGTAGTTCAGCAGGTTCTTGTTGAACACCGCAACGGCCACATAGCTGGATTTGCCGAAGTACTTTTCCCATGACAAATCGGTACCCACCGCGATATATGGCCGCAACTGCGGATTGCCGCCGCTGCCAGACCACAACACCTGCCCCGCCGCCGGGCCTTCGGTGACACGGGCGACCGAGGCGGAGCTGGACACCTTCTCGTCGTCGATGCGGCCGCGCGCCATGGTCTTGGCCAGGCCGAAGCGCAGGTACTGCCCGTCGGCGATCTGCGCGACCAGGTTGAGGCTCGGCAGGAATTTGTTGTACTTGACGCCACCCTTGAGCGTACCGACCAGCGCATCGCCATTGGTCTGTACCGCAGTGGAGGACTGGTCGGTACGAACGAACTGCACACCCACATTGCCGCGCAACGGCACGTCACCCAGATGGGTATCGATGTTGAACTTGGCATAGGCAACCGGAACCTTCTCGGTGATCGAGTAGTTGCGGCTCCAGTCCGACTGTCCATTGCGCTGGGTCAGATAGAACTGGCTTCCGAGCGCATCCAGCACGTTGTAATTGAGGATGCCAGGGATACCGCCATAGCTCAGCGAAGTCGGTCCGCGCAGGAAGGCCGAGCCGACGGGTACGCCCATCGCATGGTTATAGGGTCCATTGCCCACGCCATCGCCATTGCCGTTGCCGTTGAGCCAGGCGAAGAACACGTCGGCCTGCTTGGTCTTCTTGCGCTCCGAGTAGGCAACGCCTACGTCCACCGTGCTGAAGATCCAGCCCACCGGATGCGACACCTGGAACCGTGCGGCCTTGATCGTGTCCTTCTGCTTGTCGAACTCCTCGCGGCCGTTGTAGCCATAGTTGTCCGGATCCGTGAACACGACGTTGGCCGGATTGGTCAGGTCCACTCCCGGGCGGAAGTACGGATAGTCGTCACCGGTGGGCGTACGGAAAAACACGTCCGTGGTCGGGTTGCCGGCCAGTCCGCCAAACAGATAGGCGTCGCGCAACCGCTTCTTCGCCATGGAATACGACAGGTCGCCGGTGATCACCCAGCCGTTGCCGAAGTCGTACTGATGGTTCCAGCCGGCCGAGAACAGCTTGTCTTTCTCCTTGCTGTACTCGTTCTGCAGGATCGGCGCGATATTGCTGATCGTTCCGGAGGTGACGATCGGATACGGCAAAGCAGGCGTAATACCCACGTTGCTATATACGGGTAGGCCATTGGAGTTGTAGGGGCTGCTCGACCATTGCACGCCGTTCTTGTATTTGCGCTCGTTGAAGGTCGAGTAATAGAGGTCCAGCGTGGTGTGGTAGTGCTCACCCGGCGCCCATTCCAGCACGGTCATCAAGCCGTTGCGCAGCTGGTTTTCCGACTGCGCGCGCAACTGCATGCCCTCCTGCGAAAGCACGTTGTCCGGCAGACCGGGTGTATGCGGACCACCCCAGTTCTGCTCGATGCCGGCCGAGCCGTTGTTCACGCTCCACCACCAGGCCTGGTACTGCTTCTCCTGGATCGGCGAATCCAGCTGGGCGAAGCCAACGGCCACGCCCAAGGTATGGTCGAGGAACTGGTCGATGTACGAGAAGCTCGCGCGGTGGCCCATATCGCCCACGCCCGAGCCCGGATTGAGCTTGTCGTTGGTGGTGTGCTCGCCACGCAGGTTGATCGCGATCGCGCGCTTGGGCAGATCCAGCGGTTTGATCGTATGCAGATCCACCGTGCCGGACAGACCCTGCCCGACCAGACTGGCATCCGGCGTCTTGTACACCGCCGCCCCGCTGATCAGTTCCGACGGATACTGGTCATATTCCACGCCCCGGTTCTCGCCGATCGTCGCCTGTTCGCGTCCATTGAGCGTGGTGCCCGCGAAATCCGGCGACAAGCCGCGGATCGAGATCACGTTCGCACGACCATCCACCCGCTGCGTCGCCAACCCCGGCAACCGCGCCAGGCTCTCCGCGATACTCGCATCCGGCAACTTGCCGATGTCCTCGGCTGAAATCGCCTCGATGATGCTGTCCGAATTCTGCTTCGCGCGGATCGAACTCTCGATACTGCCGCGAATACCGGTGACCACCACTTCCTGCAGGTTGCTGACCTGTCCGGGCGCCGGCTTCTTGTTGGGGTCCTGGGTCTGCTGACCCTGCGCTTGCGGCGTGGCAGCCGCCGGCTTGGCGGGTGCGGGGCTGTCCTGTGCGTTGGCGATGCCGGATGCCAGCAAGGCGGCGATACATGCCGCGGCGAGCGGCTTGCGTGCCATTCCATACCCAAGCCGCATGCGCGGCGCGAGGCCTTGATTCATGAACCATTCCTCCCTCTTTTATTGAGTGCCCCCCATGGCACCGGCAGGCGTACGCGCCAACGCAGCGAGTCATCGCGAGATGCCCGCTGTTCTATGGCGCGTGCCCGGATTCGCCGCGGAGAATGAGCGAGCGTCAGCGCTACGTCATTCCGCGGCGCAACAACTTGCTGAGCAAAGGTTCAGCAGCGTGAAAACGCTGGGTAGATCACATAAGAAAAATCAGATGGGTCTTATGCAAAGCGCAAGGCTTGCGCCGGCACGACTTCCATCCGCGTGCCGAAGGTCTGCAGCCGCGCCAGCACCCAGTTGTGATGCGCGATGATCCGCTGCGCAGGCAACACCTCGTTGTCCACCGTCGAGTGCGCATCCTCCGCCAGGCTGACGTGATAGCCGAGCGCAAGCGCACGCCGCACGGTGGTGTCGATGCAGAAATCGCTTTGCAGGCCGCAGATCGCCAGATGATCGATGCCGCGCTGCTGCAACAACTGGCCCAGCTCGGTCTCGTAGAAGGAATCGGGCGTGACTTTGCGCACGCGCGGATCGTCCGCCTGCGCATGCAAGCCATCGACCAGCTGCCAACCGGCCGTGTCGTGCACCAGATCGCCTTCGGCCTCTTCGTGCTGGATCAGCACCACTGGCACGCCGGCGGCGCGGGCGCGGTCGACCAGGCCGTTCACCCGCTGCAGCACGCGGTCGATGTCGTACGCGGCCCATGCGCCGGTGCACAGGCCTTGCTGCATGTCGATCACGAGTAGCGCCGAAGTCATAGGGTTGAAGTCATAGCGAACAATTCGAAGCGAGGCGAGAACCACGCAACGATCATAGCCTCCGCCGAAGTGGTCCGGCCAACGCTTGCCAAGTGGCTATTCCGGCCCCGCCGCACCCGGCGCATGGTTGCGCCCACCCCGTCCCACCCCACCCACCCCAGCCAAGCCGAGGTGATGCATGCGCGAGATCGACGCCCACCGCCGCCAGGTCCTGCAATGGACCATGGCCAGCCTGCCCGCCCTGCTTGCATTCGGCGGCCTAGGCACGAGCCTGCCCGCCGCCGCGGCCACCGCCGCAGGCGCGCACGACTTCGACTTCTTCCTCGGCAACTGGCGCGTGCACCACCGGCGCCTGCGCAAGCGCCTGGCGGGCAGCCGGGACTGGGACGAGTTCGACGGCAGCTCCCGCTGCCAGGCCATGCTCGGCGGGCTGGTCAACATCAACGAGAGCGAGTCGAGCCGTGGCGGCCGGACTTACAACGGCCTGGGCATCCGCGCCTATGACGCCGCCAGCGGGCAATGGGCCGACTGGTACCTGGACGGCGGCAAGCCGACCTCGATCGAAGCGGCCGGCAGCGGACGCTTCGCAGGCGGCGTCGGCACCTTCCTCTCCGACGACATGTTCGAGGGCAAGCCGGTCAAGGTGCGCGGAATCTTCACCCCCATCGCGGCCGATACCTGCCAATGGGAGCAGGCGTACTCGCCGGATCAAGGACACAGCTGGGAGACCAACTGGATCATGCGTTACACGCGCGCCTGAGCACCGCTTGGCGTTGGCGCGCCCCTGCCGGCCCGCACAGGCGCCGGCAAGCGGCTTGCTAAAGATTTTGATAGCCCGGCTTTCCCCATCTCGGGCCTACTGCTCGTGCCCTCTCCACACGAGCACAACCCGATGAAACGCACAGCTGCATGGCGGCTGCAGGCGCTGGCCTGCCTTACCCTGAATCTGGCCTTCGGCAGCGCGGCCCAGGCCTCGGACCACCTCGACACGCCGTCGGTGATCGGCGATCCGCGCGCCGATATCGGCGACCTCTATGCCTGGACCTCTCCCGACGGTAAGCACCTCAACCTGGTGATGGATATCGTCGGGCATACCTTCTCCGACAAGCTCGACTACGTCTTTCATATCGACAGCGGCAAGCGTTTCGGCCACACCACCGCCAGCACTGTTCTGCGTTGCCGCTTCCGCTCCGGCACCGACCTGACCTGCACCGCAGGCGATGCCGACCAGGCGCAAGGCAACCCCGGCGACCCGAAGGGATTGGCCAGCGCACATGGCAGCTTCCGCGTCTTTGCCGGCCCGCGCGACGATCCGTTCTTCAACAACGTCAAGGGCACCCGCGCCGCCTATGACAAAGCGCACGCCGCGCTCGAAGCCGGCGCCAAGGTGGATGCGGCCGGCTGTCCCGCGTTCGACGCGCCTACCGTACGCGCCGTCGCCGACGAATGGCGCCATACCCAGGGCGGCCCCGCAAAGAACCTGCTCGCCGGCTGGACCACCTCGGCCATCGTCGTCTCCATCGACCTGGGCGTGGTGAGCAAGGGCGGTCCACTGCTCGCGGTGTGGGCTACCACGCAGGGGCCGACGCGGCAGATCGATCGCGCCGGACGCCCGCTCACCGGCAATGCGTTGCTCGGCACGCTGGCCCCCGAAGAAATCAGCGATGCGTTCAAGGAGACCTACAACATGGCGACGCCCGCGGATGGGGCGAAGTTCGTCGACGAGATCGCCAGCAACCTGGGCCTGTACGACGGCTTCGACGGCAAGTGCGGCAACCAGTGGCTGGCGGACGCCAAGGCAGCACCGACGCGCCGCTATCACGCGCTCGCATCGCTGCTCGCCGACGATCGCCTGTGGGTGAACAGCGCTTCCGCCATCTGCACGCAGTTCTTCGCGGTGGAACGTGCGGCGCTGGGCGGCGAGCGTGCGCTGGCCAAGGATTGCGGAGGACGCACGCCGACCTACAGCGCCTCCAATGTCTATCGCTCGATGCTGGTCGATGGCACCCCCGACAGCGTCAGCGATGGATTGACGCGCGACGAACGCGAGCATTCGGACAGCGTCTTTCCGTTCCTGGCCGCGCCCGACGGACAGGCGGCTACGGCCGGGGCCTATCAGTGATTTCCTCGCCGTCGATCCGCACGCGTGGCGCCTTGCTCTGCGCGTGCGGCCTCTCGCTGCCCGCTTATGCACATACGGGCACGGGCCTGGCCGGCGGCTTTCTCGCCGGCTTCGCCCATCCGCTGTCGGGCGCGGACCATCTGTTGGCGATGGTCTCGGTCGGCTTGTGGGGAGCGTTTCTCGGCCGCCCGCTGGTGCACGTATTGCCGGTGGTGTTCCCCGCGATGATGGTCGGCGGCGCGATGCTCGGCATGTTCGGCGCCACGCTGCCGTCGGTGGAAAGCGGCATCGCGCTATCGGTGCTGGTGCTCGGTGCATGCATCGCGCTGGCGTGGCGTGCGCCGACATGGGCAGCGGTTGCGGTAGTGGCCTTGTTCGCGCTGTTCCATGGTTACGCACATGGCCGCGAATTGCCCGCGGCGGCCGATCCGGTGGGCTATAGCAGTGGTTTCGTGCTGGCCACGGGGTCGTTGCATGTAGCGGGCATTGGATTGGGCCTGCTGTGCGCGCGGCCGGCCGGCAAGCTGGTAGCGCGGGGATTGGGCGCCTCGATCGGCGTGACCGGCCTGTGGTTCCTGTTGAAGGCGCTGTCATGAGAGGCGGCGTGCCCGCAGCAATGTTGCTGTGCGCCGCGTTCGGCCTGGCGTTGGCATTTGCGCCGCGGCGCGTGTGGTTGGCATGTGTCGGCCTGGTTGCGCTATCGGCCATGCTTGGTTTTGCGCTGAAGTTGCCGCGTGCGGCGATCGATCTGGTGTTTCTCTGCGGCTGGCTCAGCGTGATCGCTTGCGCCGCAACGGTGCACCTGCGTAGCGGACTCCCGTCACCGCTTGCCCTGCTGCTGGCCATCGACGCTGGCGCATGGAGCGGCGCGATGATCGCCTTCGAAGGACGCTGGCTCCATCTTCCCGCCGCCTGGCTTTGCATGCTCGCGCTGGTTCCCGCCGCGTTGGCCGTGCGCTGGCGCCTGCCGATCGCCGCCAAGGTGATATCGAGCTGGCTGATCGCCATCGCGGTGCTCGCCGCCGCACTGCCTTACTTGCCCGTCACTCCGGGCTATCTGCCGGATCATCTCGAATGAAGATGCGTATGTGGATCGGCTGCGCCTTGCTCGCACTCGCTGCATCGCCGGTAGTCGCGCACGACTTCTGGCTGCAGCCGTCGCCGTACTGGATCGTGCCGCATGGCACGGCGCAGTTCACCTTGCAGGTGGGGCACGGCCCCTACCGGCAGCGCTCGCCGATACCGGCGCGGCGCATCACGCGCTTCGAAGACATAGCTCCGGACGGCACGGCCACCGACCTGCATTCCCGCCTGCACGCCGGCGTCGCCGATGCAGATGCCGACGTGCAGTTCACCACGCCCGGCACCCATCTGCTGGTACTGGAAACCGACAACCGCGCGATGACTTCCCTACCCGCCATTCGCTTCAACGACTACCTGCACGCCGAAGGACTCACCCCGGCGCTGGCCGAGCGCGAACGAACCCATCGCATGGACCGCGACGGCGCCGAGCGCTACGGCCGCCATGCCAAGACGCTGGTGCAGGTCGGCCCGCCCGGCACAGCCGCTGCCGACACGGTCACCCGCCCACTCGGCCTGACCCTGGAAATCGTCCCCGAGCGCAACCCTTACGCCTTGCCGCACGTGGATGAACTGCCCATCCAGGTGCTTTACCTCGGCCAGCCCCTGCCCGGTGGCCTGGTCAAGCTGACCCGCCTGGAACACGACGAAAGCCCCGTCGAAACCCAGCGTACCGACGCAGCCGGCCGCGCCGTCTTCAAGGTACCGGCGGAGGGCAGCTGGCTGCTCAATGTGATCTGGACCCGCCCGTTGCCAGCCAGCGAAGACGTCGACTTCGAAACCGCGTTCTCGAGCCTGGCTTTCGGCTTTCCCTGAACCACTTCCCTGGCCCACTTCCCTGAACCACTTCCCTGGCCCGATCAAGCTATCCTGCGCAACATGTCCGCCTTCCACGTCGACCGCTGGCTGAGCACCGACACCGTCGCCTTGCGCAACGTGCGCTGCGACGGTGCCTGCCGGCATCGCAGCGCGGAAGAATGCGCCAGCTCGACCAACCTGGTGTTCCCCTATCGCGGCGTCTACGTGCGCCATGTCGGCAGCGACCAGTCCGTCGCCGATGCCAACCACATGCTGTTCTTCAACGCGGGCGAGGCCTACCAGGTCAGCCATCCGGTGAACGGCGGCGACGCCTGCCTCTCGGTGGAAGTGCCCGATGCGATGCTGGAGGAACTGGCGCCGCGCAGCTTGCTGCGCCAGGGCGGCGACAAGGTCGGTTTCAACCGGCAATCGCAACCGATCGATCCGCGCGCGCAAGCCCTGGTCGCCCTGCTGCGCCATAACCTCGAACGCGACGGCATCGAACCGCTCGAAGCGGAAGCACTGCTGCTCACCTTGATCGGCCGCAGCCTCGGGCCGCGCAGCGCGCGCGAACCGGCCGCCACGCACGCGCGGCGGCGTCTGGCCGATCGCGTGAAAGTGCTGCTGGCCAGCGACCTGTCGCGGCGCTGGACTCTCGCCGATATCGGCACCGAGATCGGTTGCTCGCCGGTGTATCTCACCCAGGTATTCCGCCAGGTGGAAGGCGTGCCGCTGTATCGCTACCACTTGCATCTGCGCCTGGCGCGCGCGCTCGACATGGTGCCGCACAGCGAAGATCTTTCCGCGCTCGCCGCGGATCTGGGCTTCTCCAGCCATAGCCATTTCGCCAACGCATTCCGCCAGGCCTACAGCCGTACGCCGAGTGCGTTCAAGCAGTCGACCTGAGCTCGCTACCAACGAAAAGGGCCGCCCTCTGGAGCGGCCCGGTTTCCGGTTTCAATGCTGCTCAGCGGCTGGAAGCGGCCGAAGCATGCGCTTCCCGCAGCTTCTCCGCGCATTCCTCGCAGCACACCTCGACGGTCTTCCCGCCGATCTTCACCTGGATCGCACTGGCATCCAGTTCGCAGTCGCAGGCCGCGCAGGTTTTCTCAGACATGGCTTTGGCTCGTTGATGGCACCCGACGTCCGGGTGTGTTCATTGGGCCCGTTGGCGACAACGCGCGCTGTCAGATTCTTTAGCGTTCAACCGCTGCGTGCCTTGCCGCTTCTGCGCCTGGCCGCCTTCATCCGGTCCATCAACTGCTGCTGGTACGCGCCCATCACCGCCGGCAGCAGCCCCGGAAAGCGCTGATGGATCTCCGTGCAACGCGTGGTGTTGCGCATCTCCACGCCATGGCGCTCGCTGCGGATCAGGCCGGCTTCGCGCAAGGCGCGGAAATGCTGCGACAGCGTGGACTTCGGGATCTCGCGGTCGTCCAACTGCAGGAAGGCCGAGCAGCTCGTGCCCTTCTCCGACGCGGCGAGCCCGGCGTAGATGGCCACCCGCACCGGGTCGGCCAAGGCGTGGAGGATGCCTTCCACGGTGACGTCTTCGATCGAGGGGTGAACTAGCGGTCTCATGCCAGGCATCTTACCAGCCCTTGACTTGCAGTTCGTTAGTTCATATGTTGCGAACTATTGAATTACTGAACCGGGCAGTTCGCCCTTCCATCACCTGACAGGAAATCCGTCATGAGCAAGCTCAAAGGCAAAGTCGCGCTGGTTACCGGCGCATCCAAGGGCATCGGCGCCGGCATCGCCAAGGCGCTCGCCGCCGAAGGCGCCGCCGTCGTCGTCAACTACGCTTCCAGCAAGGCCGGCGCCGACGCCGTGGTCGAGGCCATCAGCAAGGCCGGCGGCAAGGCTGTCGCGGTAAAGGGCGACGTCTCCCAGGCCGCCGACGCCCAGGCCATCGCAGACGCCGCGGTCAAGGAGTTCGGCCGCCTCGACATCCTGGTGAACAACTCCGGCGTGTACGAGTTCTCGCCGCTGGAGCAGATCACCGAAGAGCACTTCCACAAGCAGTTCAACGTGAACGTGCTGGGCCTGCTGCTGACCACCCAGGCCGCCGCCAAGCACATGAACGACGGCGGCAGCATCATCAATATCGGCTCGCTGGTCACCCGCATCGTGCCGCCGGGCGGCTCGGTCTATACCGCCACCAAGGGCGCCGTCGACGCGATCACCGGCGTGCTTTCGCGCGAACTGGGCCCGCGCAAGATCCGCGTCAACGCGCTCAATCCCGGCATGGTCGAGACCGAGGGCACCGTTACCGCCGGCTTTATCGGCTCGGACTTCCACCAGGAAGCGATTGCGCACACCCCGCTGGGCCGCATCGGCCAGCCGGATGACATCGCCTCGATCGCCGTGTTCCTCGCCTCCGACGACTCGTACTGGCTGACCGGCGAGAAGCTTTACGCCGCCGGCGGCGCACGCTGATCGACGATACCGTCGCCACCGCTTGAAAGCGGTGGCGACGATGCGCCAGACACGAACGGCACGCGGGAATCGCTCTCGCGTGCCGTTTGCTTTATGCCGTCTCGGTGCCTCGGCCAGTGCGCAAAGTGGCTATGTAAAAAGACTCAAAAGTGGCTATTCAAGCAAACCATTAGTACGCGTAGCTTGCGCATCACTTCCCGCCGATGAGAGTCGCGCCATGCAAGCCACGCTGAAGCTCCTGCTCTGCTCAGCCGTCGCGCTGGGCCTCGCCTGCGCCAGGCAAGCACCGACCGCTCACGCGGCGCCAGCCGACGGCAGCCACGATTTCGATTTCAACATCGGCACCTGGCACACGCATATCCGCACGCTGAAGGAACCGCTGTCCGGGCACACCGACTGGAACGAGATGCGCGGCACCGTCACGGTGAACCCGCTCTGGAACGGCAAGGCCCAGGTCGAGGAAATCGAAGCGGACAGCCCCGGCGGCCGCTTCGAAGGCATGACGGTGTTCCTCTACGATCCCGCCGCGCATCAATGGCGCCAGTACTTCACCGACAGCGACGACGGCAACATGGAAACGCCCTCCGTCGGCCACTTCGAACATGGCCGCGGCGAGTTCTACAGCCAGGAACTCTACAAGGGCCGCGCCGTGCTGGTGCGCGGCATCTGGACGGTCACCTCGCCGGATGCGCACAGCTACGAGCAGGACTACTCGGACGACGGCGGCAAGATCTGGGAGGCGAACTTCATCGCCAACCTCACGCGCTACAAGCCCGGCGAAGCAGTCACCCCGATGAAGCCGGTTGGCCATGAAGCCGGACAGCACGACTTCGATTGGCAACTCGGCAACTGGGACATCCATATGTCGCGCATGGAGCACCCGCTTACCGCTCAATCCCGCTGGACTCCGCTCGATGGCAGCGTACGCGTACGCAAGCTATGGAACGGCCGCGCCAACCTCGCCGAGATCGACACCCAGGGCCCGTCCGGCCATCTGCAGTTCCTGTCGCTGCGCCTGTTCAATCCCATCGCGCACCAGTGGAGCCTGAACTTCGTCAGCAGCGACAGCGGCAAGTTCAGCTCGCCGATGATCGGCGCCTTCGTGGACGGGCGCGGCGATTTCTACGATCAGGAGCCTTACAACGGCAAGGCCATCCTGGCGCGGTTTTCCTTCCTCCATCTCGCCCAAGGCTCGAACAGCGACGAGCAGGCGTTCTCCGCCGATGGAGGGAAGACGTGGGAGGTGAACTGGGTCAATGCATCGAAGCGTGCGCAAGGCACCGGCAATGATGCGGTCGCCGGTCGCGCAGCGCACTCGCCCTGAGCAACAGCCGCCCACCGAGCCTCAATGCAAGCGCGCGTCTCGACCTGCCGTCAGCCGCGCGTGCAGCCGTTTCAGATCGCTGGCACGAAGCGTGTCTCGAAGATCGCTGGGCGATACCCCCAACGCCTGCCGGAACGCATCGGTCATATGGCTGTGGCTGCTGAAGCCCACGTCGCAAGCCAACGCCGCGAGGTCTTCCTCGCCTTCGCCCAGGCGCCCCAGCGCCGTGCCCAGGCGGTGTTGCACGCGGAACTGCCGCAGCGATTGTCCGGTGCCCTGGCGGAAGATCCGGCATAGATGAAACGGCGAGCAACCCGCGACCCGCGCCAGTTCGTCGACGCCGAGGTTCTCACCGGGGCTGGCGACGATCGCCTCCTGCGCGCGGCGCACCTGGCGCGCGGCGCCGCGGTTCGATGCGCGCGGCGGTTCGCCGCCGTGCATTAATCCGTCGAGCACGGCCAGCAAGGCCTCCTCGGCTTCCAGTGCATCCGGTCCGCCGCGCATGCCCAGCAACATCTCCACATGCGCCTGCTGCAGATGCAGATCGTGCTGGATATCCAGGCAGGCCGGTGCATGGGCGCCTGCCAAGCCCAATCCATCCAGCCACGCATCCTCCAGCCACACGTCGGTGCAGCAGGCGCAGCCGCGATGGTCCGGATGCGAGACCCGGTACTCCACGTCGCGGCCCAGGAAGACCGCCTGCCCCGGTCGCGCCAGGCAGGTGCGGTTGCCGACCTGGATCGAGAACGCGCCGCGCCGCGTAAGCAGGAAGCGCGCGGGCTCGCCTTCTCCGTGACCGCAATTCACGCGCGGATAGCTGCAATCCTGGGTCATCACCGTGAAGTGAGATGAACTCAGCACTGTCTGCACAATGGACATTCGCCTAAGCCCCCGCCGGCATCCGGGGCCGATCATACGCCCGTACCGGCGGCACACACCGGGCCAGCGCACAAAAGCACGTTTCCGGAAGCGCGCCGCGATGAGACACGGCACGCTGCGCGGTTGCGCCGCGCAACCCGCCCGGTGGCCGAACGCAAGCGCGCAGGTTTCTGGAAGCGCGCTCCATCGCACCCACCCAAGCTGGGCTCGCGGAATCCCACCGTCCCCACCCCACGCTTCCGCGCACGCACATTCACCAGGAGGGCGTTATGTACAAGACGTTCTGTGGTCTGTTGTTCGCTTGCACCACGCTGGTCACCGCACAGGCGGCCGAGCCGCCGGGCAATGACCTGCTCGGCTTCGGTCCCAATCCCTTGCTCTATCCCAAGGACGCGCGTCCGTTCGGCAAGAGCATCTTCGGCTGGGCGGACCGCTCCTTGCAGTGGCTGTATGCGCAGCCTTCAGCCAGCAATCCGGTGTTCGACACTACCGGCGCGTTCTGCGCAGCAGGCCAGGACGGCCCGGTGTGGAACCTTGCGCCCGCGGCCATGCCGATGATGATGGCCGGCGATGTCGCGCGCACCTGCACGGTGCCGCACAGCAAGGCGCTGCTGCTGATGGTCGGTTTCATCAGCGATACCTACCCCTGCCCGGATCCGAACTTCGGTCCCAAGCCAGGACAGTCGCTGTACGACTTCCTGGTGGCCGACGCGAAGACCTATCCGATGATGGGCAACATGCAGGTGACGTTGGACGGCCACCCCATCCGTTCCGTCAATGATTATCTGTACACCTCGGAAAACCTGTTCTCCCTCAAGGGCGATCCGAGTCTGCAGACCAGCTTCGATCCCTGCATCACCACCGGTTGGCAACCGGCGGTGAACTACGGCTACTACCTGATGTTCCGTCCGCTGCGGCCTGGCCAGCACACGCTGGTGAGCCGGATGACGGATATGACGGGCATGGTCAGGTCGCTGACCTATTTCCTCACCGTGCAGTAGCTTCGCCATCGTGGCGCGGCGCAATGCCGCGCCACGATTCATGCGATCGGTGCAGCGCGCTCCGCTTACCCGCGCAAGCGAACGATGCGCCAACGCCGCTGCATGGCCTACGTCTCGCCAGTATCCGCAGCGTTGCGCTTGCCGCTGAACAGCGCGCGCCCCGCGAACAGGCCGCCGGTGATCTCCAGTTGCAAACGCTCGCGGTCACGCTCGCGCAGGCGCCGGGCGATCTCGTCGATCTCCTCGCGATCCACGCCCAGCTTCGCCAGTGCCGCCTCGCCCAGCAGCACGGCCGACTCGAAGGTCTCGCGCACTTCCAGGTCCGCGCCGGCCTTGATCAGGTCGATGCTGTGGCGGCGATCGACCGCGCGCACCAGCACCGGCACCAGCGGAAACTGCGCCTTGACCAGCTCGGTGATGCGCGTGCCTTCATCGGCCTTGTCCACGCACACCAGCACCACGCCGGCACGCCCCGCGCCGGCGGCTTCGAGAATGTCCAGACGCGTGCCGTCGCCGTAATACACCTTGAAATCCAGGCTGCGCGCGGTGTCGATCATTTCCACGTCGGTATCGATGATCGAGATCTCGTAGCCGCGCTCGAACAGGAACTGGCTGGCGATCTGCCCCACCCGCCCGAAGCCGATCACCAGCGCCGCGCCGTTCAGGCCATCGGGCCGTTCGTAGCCGTCGGTGGAAGGACCCAGGCGCGCGCGGATCGCATTCATCGATGCGATGGCGATCGGTGTCAGCACCATGGACAGAATGATGATGGCGGTGAGCTGCGCATTCTGCTCGGCATTGATGATGCCTGCTGCCCCCGCAGCGGCGTACAGCACGAAAGCGAACTCGCCGCCCTGCGCCATGAACACCGCGCGGTCCACCGCCTCGCGGTGCGATGAGCGGAACAGCCGCGCCACCGCGTAGATCACCAGCGCCTTGGCGGCCATGTAAAGGAACACATAGCACAGGATGGTGCGCCAGCTCGTCGCCACCACGCGCAGGTCCAGCGACATGCCGACCGCGATAAAGAACAGGCCGAGCAGGATGCCGCGGAACGGATCCACGTCGGCCTCCAGCTGATGCCGGTACGAGGACTCGGACAGCATCACGCCCGCCACGAACGCGCCCATCGCCATCGACAAACCGCCCAGTTGCATCGCATAGGCCGAGCCGAGCACCACCAGCAGGGCGGCGCCGGTCATCACCTCGCGCGCACGGGCGTTCGCCAGCAGGCCGAAGAAGGGATTGAGCAGATAGCGTCCGGCCAGCAACAGGCCCGCGATCGAGGCCGCGCCGATACCGATCGCGCCCCAGTCGATGCCGCGGTGCGCCACCGGGCTGCCCGGCGCGATCGGCGCCAGGAACGCCACTGCCGCCAGCAGCGGCACGATCATCAGGTCTTCCAGCAGCAGCACGCAGACGATGCGCTGGCCGCTCGGCTCGTTCACCTCGCGCCGCTCTTCCAGCAGCTGCATCACGATCGCCGTGGAGGTCAGCACGAAACCCGCGCCGGCCACGAACGAGGGCGCCACCGGATAGCCGGTGAGCACACCCACCGCGGTGAGCGCCAACGCGCAGACCGCCACTTGCGCCAACCCCAGGCCGAAGATCTGCCGGCGCAGGCTCCACAGGCGCGAGGGGTGCATTTCCAGCCCGATCAGGAACAGGAACATCACCACGCCCAGCTCGGCCACCTGCAGGATGGCGCCGGGGTCGGTAAAGACTTTCAGCCCGAACGGCCCGATCGCCAGGCCGCCGGCGAGATAACCGAGCACCGCGCCCAGGCCCAGGCGCTTGAACAGCGGCGCCGCGACGACACCCGCGGCCAGCAGCGTGATGACCGGCAGCAACGCTACCCCTTGGTGTTCCACCGCCATGTGCCTGGCTTCCCCTCGCCGGAATCGTGGGCGGAGCGTAGCAAAGCAGGCCACGCGACTGGAGGCTTCGTCACGCCAGGCGTGACATGCACCTTGTGCTTGCCAAGCTCAAGGCAGGCCGAGCGCATTTGCGATATCCGCCGTCGCTGCTTGCGTTTTTGCGTCATCGGGCCGCCTTGCCGCCCCACGCGCTACTGGCGTCGATACGATTCGGCGCCTAGTGCCCCTTACGAGCGAGACACCGCCATGGTCGACACCCGCCGCCGTCAAACACTGCAACTGCTGCTGGCTGGCGCCGCGTCCGCACCGTTCGCGCTGGAAGCCGCCGGCATCCGCGCAAACGCAGCCGCACCTGCAACCGCAACGTGGCGCCACGGCATCGAAGGCCAGCGCCAGGCGGATCTGGGCAACGGCACTTACCGCAACCCCATCGTCGCCGGCGACCATCCGGACCCGACCATCCTCAAGGACGGCGACGACTACTACATGACGTTCTCGCCGTTCTCCGCCTGCCCCGGGCTGCTGATCTGGCATTCCACCGACCTGGTCAACTGGGCGCCCGTCGTCCCCGCACTGACCAAGCCGATCGGCACGGTCTGGGCCGTGGACCTGTGCAAGCACAATGGCCGCTATTTCATCTATCTGCCCGCGGCGCCGGAAGGCAAGCCATGGTCGATCTACGCCATCTGGGCCGACCGCATCGAAGGGCCATGGAGCGAGCCGGTCGACCTCAAGATCCCTGGCTGCATCGACCCTGGCCATATCGTCGGCGAGGACGGCAAGCGCTATCTGTTCGTCAACGGCATCCGCAAGGTGCGCCTGAGCGACGACGGCCTTGCCGCCGACGGCGAACTGCAACCGGCCTACAACGCGTGGCGCTATCCGGACGATTGGGTGGTGGAAACCTTCGCACCCGAAGGCCCCAAGCTGCTGCGGCGCGGCGAGTGGTTCTACCTGGTCACCGCCGTCGGCGGCACCGCCGGCCCGCCGACCGGGCATATGGTGATCGCCGCACGCTCGAAGTCCGTGCACGGGCCATGGGAGCACTGCCCGCACAACCCGCTGGTGCGCAGCAAAAGCGCCGACGAACCATGGTGGTCGCGCGGCCACGCATCCTTGGTGGAGGGGCCCGCCGGCGATTGGTGGATGGTCTATCACGCTTACGAAAACGGTTTGCGCACACTGGGCCGGCAGACCTTGCTGGAACCGATCGAGTGGACCGGCGACGGTTGGTTCCGCGCACTCGGCGGCGACCTGTCCAAACCGCTGCCCAAACCCAAGGGCGGACGGGCCAGCCGGCATGGCATGACGTTGTCGGGCAACTTCGCGATGCAGCGGCTCGGCATGCCGTGGGCGTTCCACGACGCGACACCCGCCGAGATGCAACGCATCAGCGACGTCGACGGCGGCGGCCTGCGCCTCGCCGCGCAAGGCCAGTCGCCTGCCGACAGCACGCCACTCGTCTGCACAGTCGGCGATCGCTCATACGAAGCGGAGGTCGCGATCGAACTCAGCGGCCACGCGGAAGGCGGCCTGCTGCTGTTCTACAACCCCAAGGCCTTCGTCGGCGTCGGCTTCACGGCGGACGCCATGAAGACCTTCGAGTACGCGCAGGAGCATCCCTGGATCCGCCAGGCCATGCCTACGTCGCGCGTGCGTATCCGGCTCACCAACGAGAAGAATGTGGTGACCTGGCATTACTCGCATGACGAAGGACGCACGTGGACCTTGCATCCCCTGCGCATGGAGGTTTCCGGCATTCACCACAATGTGTTCGGTGGTTTCCTGGCGCTGAAGATCGCTGTCTACAGCGCCCACGAAGGCAGCGTCGTGTTGCGGGACTTCAGCTATCGCGCGCTGGAGGCCTAGCGGCTTCGCCTTGCCCCAGGCGCTCCTTCAGAAACTCGATAAAGCGCTGCACCTTCGCCGGCAGCAAGCGCGTTTCCGTCATCGCATAGACCGGAACCACCACCGAACGCCAGGCCGGCAGCACGCGCCGCAAGCTGCCGTTCGCCACGTCCTCCACCACCAGCGCATCGGACAGGACAGCGATGCCCAGGCCCTGCCGCGCCAGCCGGTGCACCATACCGACGCTGTTGACGCGGATGCGGCCCTGCACGTCGATGCGCTGCACTTCCTCGCGGCGATGCAAGGTCCACTCGTCGGCACGGCCGCCCAGGAAACGCAGGCATTCATGCTTCGCCAGGTCAACCGGCCGCCGTGGCGTTCCCGCGCGCTGCAGATAATCCGGCGCGGCGAACAGCGCCTGCGGTACGCGCGCCAGCAGCCGCGCCACCAGATTCGAGGCGGGCTGTTCGCCCATGCGGATGGCGATGTCGAAGGGCTCGGCGACCAGGTCGACCTTCCTCGGCGTGAGATCGAAATCGAAACCGATGCCGGGATAGCGCGCGGCGAATTCGGGCAGCAGCGGTGCAAGCACGAAGGTGGCGAAATCCACCGAGGAAGAAATACGCAACACCCCGCTGGGCTGCATCAGCATGTCGCCCAGTTGCTCGTGAGCCAGCCTGGCTTCGTCGACGATGCGCTTGCAGCGCTCGTAATAAAGCTGGCCGGCCTCGGTCAGCTCTACCTTGCGCGTCGTGCGATGCAGCAGCCGCAGGCCGATCGCCTTCTCCAGCAGGGAGATCCGGCGCGACAGCGTGGAGCTGGGCATGTCCAGCGTTTCGGCCGCGCGGCGGAAGTTGCGCGCCCTGACCACCTCCACGAACAGGCCCATGTCCTTCAGCAGCTCCACGGCGATTGCTCCATCAGTGGATCAATGTTTTCTATTCTACCGTCTTTATCCCACGACGAGGGTGGCGGAGCATGCGCAGCAACACCCCTTCGAGGATTCCCCCATGAGCCGTTTATTCACCCCCGTCCAGGTCGGCCGCTACACCCTGCCCAACCGCTTCGTGATGGCGCCGATGACCCGCTCGCGCGCCGATGACCACGGCGTGCAGAGCGAGCTGGCCGTGACCTACTACGCCCAGCGCGCCGATGCCGGCCTGATCGTCACCGAAGGTGTCTTCCCCGATGCCGCCGGCAAAGGCTATGTGCGCACGCCGGGCATCGCGACCGAGGCCCAGGTCGAGGCATGGAAGCTCGTCACCGCCGCCGTCCATGCGCGCGGCGGCCGCATCTTCATGCAGCTGATGCATGCCGGTCGCATCTCGCATCCGTCGATGCAACCGGACGGACGACTGCCGGTGGCGCCTTCGGCGATCAAGCCGGCCGGCCAGGCCTGGACCGATCAGGGACAGCAGGATTTCGTCACGCCCCGCGCGCTGAGCACCGATGAGGTCGCGCTGGTCATCGAAGACTATCGCCAGGCCACCCGGCGTGCGCTGGAAGCCGGCTTCGACGGCGTGGAACTGCACGGCGCCTCCGGCTATCTGCCCGAACAGTTCCTTTCCTCCGGCACCAATCATCGCGACGACCAGTACGGAGGCCCGATCGCCAACCGCGCACGCTTCATGCTCGACACGCTGCGCGCGATGGTGGAGCAAGCTGGCAGCGATCGCGTGGGTCTGAAGATCTCGCCCGAGATGAATTTCAACGACATCGTCGACGCCAATCCGCAGGAGACTTACACCTACCTGGTGGAGCAGCTCAAGCCGCTGGGGCTTGCCTACCTGCACGTGGCGCCGTACTCGAAGGAAGTCGATTACCACGCGCTGCTGCGGCCGCGCTTCGACGGCGCATACCTGATCGGCGGCGGCCTCGATCAGGCGTCCGCCGAAGCGGCCCTGGCCGACGGACGCGCCGACGCCACCGTCTTCGGCAGCGCGTTCCTGGCCAATCCGGACCTGCCGCAGCGCTTCCGCCAGGGCGCACCGCTCAATACGCCGGACCGGGCGACGTTCTTCGCACCGGGCGCGGCGGGCTACATCGACTATCCCGCGTTGACCACAGCAGAAATCGCCTGACCGGCACGCACGAGCCCTGGAGCAAATCCGGGGCTCGTGCGCACGCGCCCGGCGGCCGTCAGCGCCGCCGCGCAGGCATCCGCACTTCCGTATCCTCGGGCGCCACATCCCGCCCATCCAGCGCGCGCGGCTGCAGCTTCTCCAGGGGGCGACCGGTCTGCTTATCCACCAGCATGACCCGCGCCTCCTTGCGCTCGAACAGGAAATCCTCGCCCCACTGCCGCAGCGCCACCAGCACCGGGAACAGGCCACGCCCTTTCTCGGTGAGCACGTACTCCTGATACGCGCCGCCATCGGACGCGGCAACCGCCTCCACGATGTCGTGCGCGACCAGATGGCGCAGCCGCGCGGCCAGAATGTTCTTGGACAGCCCCAGGCTCTTCTGGAACTCCCCGAACCGGCGCATGCCGTTGAACGCATCGCGCACGATCAACAGCGACCAGCCGTCGCCGATGGCATCCATCGGGCGGGCGACGCCGCATAGCGAATCTTCCTGGGTAACGCGCTTGACCATGATCGTGTCCAGATCGGCTATCGGCCGATATGGTTGCAAGATAGAACCACGCCTGCTACAAAGGCAATAGGTTTCAATTTGAAACCAACGCCATCGGCCCGAGTGCGCGCGATGGCGTGCCGCTCCTTACGCAAGCGAAAGCATCCGCAACGGGTGAGGCCGAGCCGTGCCCGCGCGGGTTTCCCTTCCCTTCCTTTTTCGAGACCAGCCCATGATCCGCCCAGACGAGACATTCGACGGCAGCTTCCCGTTCGCCCCGCATTTCAGCGACGTCTCCGGCTTCGCCATGCACTACGTCGATGAAGGCCCTAGCGACGGCGAGGTCGTGCTGTGCCTGCACGGCGAGCCCACCTGGGGCTATCTGTTCCGCCACCTGATCAAGGCGCTGCGCGCCACGCACCGCGTCGTCGCCCCCGACCATATGGGCTTCGGCAAGAGCGCCACCCCGCGGGACCGCAGCTACTGGATCCAGGACCACATCGACAACCTCGAACGCTTCGTGCTCGCCCTGGACCTGCGCGGCATCACCCTGGTGCTGCACGACTTCGGCGGACCTATGGGCATGGGCCTGGCGGCGCGGCATCCGGACCGCATCCGGCGCATCGTCTCGGTCAACGGCCCCACGCCGTTCGGCCACCCCGACCAGCGCGAACGGCTGACCGCGAATGCGCCGGAAGCGCCGTGGTTCTCGTGGATTCTGCGCGCCGAAGCCGAGGGCCGCCTCGAAGGCGTGCTCAACGAACTGGGTTACAACATCCTCAGCACGCTCAAGCTCAACGGCTTCGAAAACAACGCGCTGATCGACGACACCTGGTTGCGCGCCTACGGCTCGCGCTTCACCACCCCGGACACCTGCGCCGGCGCGCTGGGCTGGGCGAAAGGCTTCGCGCTTGGCATCCATCGATTCGAAGAGCCCAACGAATCGACCTGGCGCGCCATCCAGGAAAAACCCGCCATCGCGATCTGGGGCATGGCCGACCGCACGCTGCATGCCCGGCATTTCCTGCCGCTGTTCAGTGCGCTGTTTCCTGCCGCGCCGATCCACAAACTCGATGGCGTGGGCCATTACAGTTTCGAAGACGCGCCGGAAGAGATCGAACGCCTGGTGCGTGCATTCCTGCAGCAGCATTGAAACAAGCGCCGCCACCCGACCCGGGTGGCGGCTATCCCTTCGTCCGCTGGTAATACCGCCGCGCCTTGTCGCGACTGCCGCAGTCGGCCATATCGCACCAGCGGCGCTGGCCGTTGCGGGTCTGGTCTTCGAACAGCCAGTCGCAGGAGGGGCAGTAGCGCAGGCGATCGTGGTCGGCGGCGGTGACCAGTTCCGCGGCGTCGAGCAGCAGTGGTGCCAACGCTTCGTGAGGTGTGGCCGGCTCCGGCCAATGCCAGGCCAGGGTATGCGGATCGATCGCCCGCATCTGATAAGCCTTCGCCAATGCCTTGCTGAGTTCCGCAATCGCGGCTTCGGCGGCGGATTCTCCGTGCGCCAACGGACGCAGCACGCGAACCAGCGATTGGCGCGCCTTGTATAGCGGCGCCAGGTCCAGGCCTTTGCCGCGCGGAAAAGGCAAGTCCATCGCCGCGAACCAGCGCCGCGCGTTTTCCGGCAGTGCCAGCCAATCGTGCTCGCGCTCGGTGTCGGGCCAGCTGATGGTGTTCACGAAGTCCAGGCTGGGCCGTCCGCCGATCAGCTTGTAGGTGCCGCCGTAGCCATCGGGGTTGAGGTCGAGTGCGTCCATGCGGCGCATCTTACCATCTATATGGTTTTGACAGGTGAGTTTTGCGGGCGTATAAACCTCACCATCATGAATACAATAGATGGTAAAAACGAAAGCCGGCTGCCGTTGACCGAACGGATCCCTCCGCACGCGTTCTTCGTCGGCAGCGCGATCTTCCATTACCTGGGCCCTTCGTTCGCCGTACTGCTGTTCACGCGCGTACCGGTGGCCGGCGTAGCCTGGTTGCGGATCGTGTCGGCGGCGCTGGTGTTCGCGCTGTGGCGCAAGCCGTGGCGCGCGTTCCTGGCCTCCACGCGCAGCGCCCAGGCCACCATGCTTGCGCTCGGCGGCGTGTTCGCGCTGATGAATTACTCGTTCTACAAAGCCATCGCGGCCCTGCCCCTGGGCACTGTGGCCGCCATCGAGTTCATCGGGCCGGTGACGCTGGCGCTGGCCGGCGTGCGCTCGCGGCGCAATATCGTGGCGCTGGGCCTCACGGCGGCTGGCGTAGCGCTGCTCACCCACATGCGTTTCGGCGGCGCACCGGAGGCGTTCTTCTGGGCGTTTGCCAATGCCGCGCTGTTCACGGCGTATATCGTGCTGGCGCATGCGGTATCCCGCGCCGATCCCGCCACCAGTCCCATCGACCGCCTGGGCGCCGCGATGATCGTGGCCGGCGTGGCGATCTCGCCGCTCGGCTTGCGCGACGCTGCACCCGCCTTGCTGGACCCGATCGCACTCGGCGCCGGCCTGGCCGTGGGCCTGAGTTCCTCCGTCATCCCCTACGTATTCGATCAGCTCGCGATGGCGCGGCTGCCACGGGCGACTTACGCGCTGTTCGTGGCCCTGCTGCCGGCCACCGCTGTGATCATCGGCGTGCTGGTGCTGCACCAGCTGCCGACGCCGGTCGAGATCCAGGGCGTGGCCCTGGTGGCGGCAGGCGTCGCGCTGCACCGTCCGCCGGCCTGAGCGCGAGGTGCACGCCATGCAATACGTCAAGCTCGGACGCAGCGGCCTGAAGGTATCGCGCCTGTGCCTGGGTGCCATGAGCTACGGCAACCCGCAGGCCAAGCCGTGGATCCTCAGTGAGGAGCAAGGCCGCCCGATCCTTCGCCGCGCGCTGGAACTGGGCATCAACTTCTTCGACACCGCCGACATGTATTCCGGCGGCGACAGCGAACGCGTGCTCGGCCGTGCATTGCGCGACTTCGCGCGGCGCGAGGAAGTGGTGGTGGCCACCAAGGCCTACTACCCCACCGGCGCGGGACCGAACCAGCGCGGCTTGTCGCGCAAGCATCTGCTGCATGCCATCGATGCCTCGCTGACGCGGTTGGGCATGGACTATGTCGACCTCTATCAAGTTCATCGCTGGGACGACGACACGCCGCTGGAGGAAACCCTGGAGACGCTGCACGACATCGTCCGCAGCGGCAAGGCGCGTTATGTGGGCGCGTCGAGCATGTACGCGTGGCAGTTCCAGAAGGCCTTGATGACGGCCGAGCGGCACGGCTGGACACGCTTCGTTTCGATGCAGAACCACTACAACCTGGCGTATCGCGAAGAAGAGCGCGAGATGCTGCCGCTGTGCCGGGATGCGGGGATTGCAGCGCTGCCGTGGAGTCCGCTGGCGAGAGGCTTTCTGGCGCGACCGCGGAATAAGGCCGCTACCGTGCGCGCCGAGAGCGATGCGTTCGCGCAGGCGTTGTATTACAGCGAAGACGACTTTCGAGTGGTGGATGCGGTTGCGGAGTTGGCAGCAGAACGCGGCATGGCACAAGCGCAAGTTGCGCTGGCGTGGCTGCTGCATCGGCCCGGAGTGACGGCGCCGATCGTGGGGGCGACGAAGATGGAACATCTGGAACAAGCGATGGAGGCATTGGCGCTGCCCCTCACCCAAGAAGAATGCGCGAGGCTGGAGGCGCCCTATCGGCCACATCGGGTGTTGGGACATGACTAGTTCAAGCCACCAGACCTGGCCACTGGCCCACTCGGCAGGCCAAGAAAGCAGGAACTTGCGAATGTGATGAGCATCGCACCAAGCTGAAAATGCCCGGCCCCGCGCCCCGGCTCCACCGCACCGCTCTCGCCCGGAACCCGCAACAGCACTAGCTTCCAGGCAAATCCCTGGTCAGTGGCACAGCGTTGCACTGCCCCCGCCGGCGGCGTACCTTCCTGCTCCAGGCCGGCCCAAGGAACCGCCGCCCCCCGCTTGCAGGAGGCGAGCCCCATGCTTAGCGCAGCTCTCCCTGATGTTCAGACGGAAACCTCGTGTGCGACCGAGGGCGCACGCTCGTGTCTCCGTTATCTGAAAGCAAGCCACTGACCCGCCGCACCCACCGGATCAATCGCCATGTCATTCACTCCATTGCGCTTCGAAGCTAACGACGGCTCGGCCGTGGATCGGCAGCACGGCATCGAGATTTTCGAATCGCGCACCCTGCCCACCGGGAAACCAGGCGAAACGGAATATCAGTTCGGCGTCTATCAAGGCGAGAACCGTTTCGGCTTCGGCTGCAATGGCACACAGCAGGTCGCGCATGACGGTGACCGCACGCAGCGCACCTTCGTACTGGACCTCGGGCAAGACACCACCCTCGATTGGGCGCTCAAGCTGAAGGGCTGGCTCGCGTTCCCGGGCGACGACCTGAGCTTTCTGTGGGGACTGGCCGACGGTTTGATCAAGACCTACCAGGATCGGACCGACAACTACGACGAAGACGTGCGCTACGAAGTCGTGATCGCCAAGGACGCCCTGCAACGCCACGGCATGGCGGCACCGCAGGGTGCCACGCAGGAATCCGACGGGCAGATCCTCGTCGCGGCCATCGACATCCCGATGCATCCGCTGTCCGGGGTGCAGTCATGAGCACGCCCCCATTCGTGTTCGAAGACGTGGTGCGCACCACCATGGGCGGCGCCACCAATGCGCAAGGCAACAAGCTCTCGCCCGCCGAGATCGACAAGGTGATTGCCTACCTGAAATCGCCCGGCTCCGGGGTCGATGCCACCCACAGCTACGCCGACTATGTAACCAAGGAGATGGCGGCGCATCCGCCCAAGCTGCCTGCGGGTGTCGATTATGTGGCGTTCTCGGGTACCGACGCTGCGAACAAGAGCAACTACAAGAATGCCTCCGAGTACGTCGCCGACACCAAGGGGCGCGCGGACATCATCGGCCACACGCCCTGGGGCGAGTACATCGAAAAGTGCAAGGCCACCGCCGAGTTCAAGACGGTCGACCGCGGCTTCACGCGCTACCTGGCGTCCGAAGGCATCGAGGTCTACGGCAAGAACACCGGCGGCGCCCTGCAGGACATGATGTGGAACGCCGGCAGCGCACCGTATATGGAGAACGCCGTCCACAGCGGGCGTCCCATCGTGGCCTTCGTCGAGAATGCCCCGCCGAATCGCGGATTCTCCAACTTCGAGTTGCCCGAGGCGCTGAAAAGCCCGAAGACCATTGTCAACGGCCATCCGATCAGCGACTTCGGCCCCAACCCGCTCGCTTTCGCCAGCAAGTCCGCCGGCGATTTCCAGAAGCTCGAACAGTCGTTGGCCGACGGCACGCTCAAAGCCAATGGCCAGAAGGTTACCCTGGCCGAATTCCGCGCCGACGTCCGCCTGATCGACGGCTACAACGCCGCGCAGAAAACCGTCTTCGGCCAGCCGCTCAGCGACTTCTCCAAACTCAAGTTCGAACAGATGTCCGGCGCCAGCAAGGCATGGAACGTTTCGCACACCGGTGTCGTCGCGCATCCGCCGGCCGAACCGCGGGTCGGCGAGGCGCGTACCAAGGCCACCGAGCTGCACCCGCCCACCGGGCCGCCCAAGAGCGTGATCGGCGAGGGCGAAGTCAATCTACGGATCCGCCCGGGTGAGGCCGCCAAGGGCGCGGCTGGCGGCGAAGTCGGCGTCGGCGCCATGGCCAAGGGTGCGCTCGGCGTGGTCGGCACCGCTGCGGTGCTCTACGACGCCGCGCATACCTCCTCGCGCGCCGCCGATATGCGCCAGCAGGGCAACGTGGTCGGCGCCAACTCCGAGGTCGGCCACTTCTACGCACGCACCGGCGGCATGCTGGCCGGCGCCGAAGCGGGAGCGGCCGGCGGTGCGCTGGTGTTCTCGGAGACCGGGCCCGGCGCGCTGATCGCCGGCGGGCTCGGCGGCATCGTCGGCGCGATCGGCGGCGAGAAGCTGGCGCAGGCCATCGACTACCACCACATCTACAACCAGACGGACCAGCAGGGGAATCACTGGCATTTCGATCCCAAGCAAGCGGACCAGGGCTGGACCCGCCTGCACCCGACCGGCGAACTGGATTTCGAGGCCATGCGCTACAGCGAAGGCATGCCGGTGCAGAAGCTGGAGAAACTGACCGCCGACCCCGCGCTCAAGAACCAGCTCGACTACAAAGCCTCCAACGTCGCGATCGGCCTGACCCTGGCCCATCCGCCGACCCCGCGCGATCCCTACACGATCCCCGCCAACGAGCACGACACGCGCAGCCTGCGCGAAGCGCCGTGGACACGTAGCGCCGAAACGCACCAGTGGAGCCGCACCATCGCGGCCGGCCTGATCGACTACCGCGTGATGGATTACCGCACCGAAGTCGCCAGCCCGCAGCGCGCCGCCGAACTCGAACGCAGCTCGCGGCAGATCGTGGCGGACAACCTGACGCATTCGGCGCAGCACATCGCGCAGGACTACAAGACCGCGTACGAGCAACGCGGCTGGAACCAGTTCGGCGGCGTGCCGCCGGTGGTGACCAACACGCTGAAGACGCAGGGAAGCGTGCTGGAAGCGTCCGATGGCCACACCTATACGCGCGATGCCAAGGGCCAATGGAATACGCCGGGGATGATCTGGGGTACGAATGCGGCGGACGGCAATATCCGCGAGGAGCTCAACACCACGCGGCAGGCGCAGCAAGCCGCCGGAGCCCATACGACGCCGCACATCACACCGACGACAACTCCGATCACCGCACCGGCATCGCCAGCGCCACCGCTGCGCCTGGACGATCCGAAGCACCCCGATCACTCGCTGTTCGACCACACACGTGCTCAAGTAGCCGCACTCGATCAGAAGCTGGGCCGCAAGCCGGACCAGCACACCGACAACATCACCGCGGCGGTCGTCGTCCAGGCCCGGGCCGATGGCCTGAGCCGGATCGACCAGGTGGCGCTGAGTGCGGACCACAGCAAGCTATGGGCGACGCAAGCCACGCCGGGTGCGAAAGATCATTTCCTCGACCGCCAGACCAGCGTGCCTACCGCCGCGGCCAACATACCGATGGAGCAAAGCGCGGCGCAGTGGCCGAAGGCGATGCAGCAGTATCAGGAGACGCAGGCGCAGCAGTCGCAACAGCCGCCAGCGCAGCCGAATCAGCAGCAGACCGGGCCGGGGCGATAACGGCAGCGATACCGCTTGCGTCGAAGCACGCAACGCGTACCCGGCAAAGAGGTCGGGTACGTTGCAAAGGCTAGTCGGCCATCAGCCATGCCGCGCAGCGCTCCACATCCTGGCCCGAATGCCAGCCATGAAATGCGATGCGCAGATAGCCTTCCCGAATGCTGGTGCCGATACCGCTCGCTTCGGCGTCTTTCAGCAAGCGATCGAAACGCTCGGCAGGTGGGACGAAGGAAAGGATGGATCCCAGGCGGCCTGCCTGGATCAGATCGCCCAGCCGCGTTGCCTCGGCCATCCATCTCGTAGAGCTCATCAACTTTGCCAACAAGGCTCGCTGCAAACGCATCACGTGAGCCTGGATGGCCGGGGCACCGCCATGGTCGAGCAAGACCTGGATCGAGCTGGCCAGGGCCGCGCACGACAGGATAGAGCGACTTCCCGCCTCCAACCGGCGCCCATCGGCGGCCCATGGCGAGCTTGCCTTGGCTTGCGTGCCGCCTTGCGAAAACGCGTCCGGCGCCGACAACCACGTGCCTACCGGCATCAGCTGTTCGCGAAAAGCGGCATCGGTCCATAGCAAACCCTGCCCTTGCAGACCGAGCAACCCCTTATGCCCACCGGTGGCGAAAGCGCTCACGCCTTCGAACGACGGCACCGCCGTGCCGGCACCCTGGATGCCATCGACCACCAGATGGACACCTCGCTCACGGCAGCCTCGTCCCAGCCTGGCAAGGTCGAGGCGAAGTCCGTCCTGGTAACGCACCCAGGACACGGAGACGACGCGGGTATGAGGGGTGATGGCGTCGAGCAACTGCTGTTCGGGCTCGATACCCGCACGCGGCGGCACGGCAGCGTTGACCACCTGGCCGGGCCACAACGCCACCTCCCGGCAACGGACGCCTCGCGACTCCAGCGCCAGCCAGGGCAACCGGTTGCTGGGAAATTCGCCCACCGGGATAAGCACCTCGTCACCCTCTTTCCACGGGTAGCCAAGCGAGACCGCTTGCAGCCCGGTCGAGGTGCAGGTGGTGAGGCTGATATCGCTTATATCCACACCGAACAGTGCGGCGCCGGCCTGGCGCAGAGAGTCCTGGATATCGAGGAAATCCTCGTTCCAGCGCAGCGACCAGGGATGCCGTTCGGTATCGAGGAGATTGGTGAGCTGCTGCACCGCAACCCGCGGAATCGGGCCGTCCTTGCAGTGGGAAAGCCAGAGAGTATCGGGCGAAAGGTCGAACAGATCGCGGGGAAGCAAAGCAGGGATGGCAAGCGTCACGACTCGGGTTTCCTCAGCGAAATTATCCCAACGCTGGCGCGGCACGCCCCGTTGTGAGTGCAAGATGATACTCGCCGTGGGCCCTTCGAAGAGCGCTATGCTTGAAGCACCACAGGGGAGAACAGGCATGGACCGGCCAGTCACGCTGACGTTCAAGACATTGAATGAGTGCATTGACGACATACCTGAGCACCCTGGCGTCGCCGTAGGATTATCGACCAGAGAGAAGTACGGCTATGCAATATCCTTACTCGCGGTCGCCCTTTTCTTTCTCTCCATGAAGGTGCTACCGGATAAGCTCTACACGCTCGTCATTGCCTGCTTCCTTCTCCTGGTGGAACTGGTTGCCGTTGCGGCAACTCTCATACCGAAGTGGCCACCACGCTTCCCGAGCTTCCGCTCAGAACGGACCGAATATGCGGAACAGCTCGATTACGATTTCGCGCATTACGGCGGGCTGATTTCGTGGATCACGGGCTTCCCTCGCGATCAGATCGCGGACATGGCCGACTATGCCGAGAGTGGCCTGGCTGTACTGGCTTTGCCTGATCAGCATAGGCACGAGGCATCGTGGGAAGTTTCTGGAGATCGCACTCAAGCGCGCACTGGTCGTCAAAGACAGGCAGGCCGCGGAAGACATGGTTGCGGATGAAACTGCACCGAGCTCCAGCCCCTCAGCAGCAACCGCGATTGCGTAAGCCATGGCACCCGCCATGACCTCCGACACAAGGCTACGCAGCGACCATGAGGGACCATGGCCCCAGCCAACCCTCGGTTGCCACCGGAGCAAGCCATGTCGCCATGCCATCAAGCCACGCACTTGATCGGCCTCGCCGCGCTGCTCTGCGCCACTACGCTATGTGCGGACGAGGTGTCCAAGCCTTTCACAGCGAGTGACAACCCCCGCCACTCCGCTCTCGACCGCGCCGTCGACACCGCAGCCACCGACTACTTCCACAACCGCTGCCACGTCGGCCTGTCCCTCGTCGCCGTAACGCGGCAAGGCCGCTTCTTCTACGACTATGGCGCGACCAGGCCGCACGGCGACACGCTGCCAAACCGTCACAGCATCTACGAAATTGCCTCCGTCACGAAGACCTTCACCGGTGCGCTCGCCGCGCGAGCCGTCGAGGAAGGAAAGATGCGCGTAGACACGGACTTCCGCCCCTATTTACCGGGCGACTACGCCAACCTGGCCTGGCAGGACAAGCCGGTCACGCTGGCGACCCTGATCACGCATCGCTCCGGTATGCAACGCGACATCCCCGACTCGGACGCGATCTTCGCCAAGAAAGATTTCAACACCCTGCCCGACGAACTGATCGCACTGCAGAAAGGATTGAATCGCGACACCCTGCTCTCGTCGCTGCACGACATCCACCTGCGCAGCGCACCGGGCAGCACCGAGGCCTATTCCAACGTCGCTTACCTGGTGATCGGCCTGGGATTGGAGAAAGTCTATGGGCAACCCTTCGAGACCTTGATGCGCCAACGGCTGCTCACGCCCTTGGGCATGAACGCCACCGGCTTCGCCGTGGCAGGCGCCGACCGCGCGCGCCTGCTGCAAGGCTTCAATCGAGAAGGCCGCCTGATGCCTTACCACCTGCGCAACGCCGGCGCAGCGTGGGGCCTGTACTCGACCACCGAAGACATGGCGAAGTACGTGCAATGGCAGCTCGATGCAAAGGACCCGGTCGTGCAGCGCATCCGCCAACCCTTGGTCGGCACCGCGCGGGAAGGCGTAGCCATGCCGTGGAACCTGGCCTACGAAGCCGGTCAGCCAATGCTCGCGCACGGCGGCGGCAGCGGCGGCATGTCGAGTCAGATGGTGCTGTTTCCGGCGCAGGACGAAGGTTTCGCCCTGTTCGCCAACGACACCTGCGAAGGCACCGAAAGTGCGCTGAAGACCATCGCGGTGGCAGTGCATAACGCGACCGGCGCCGGACACAAATCACCCTGACGCGGCCGCGGCATGGCCGAACGCCAGCCAGGCGCCTATCGGCAAGCCAACTTCGACGGCTGCGGGCAATTCGGCGTGGCTATCGGATGTTCCGGCGGAGCAGGCTGCAACTGGCGCACAAGCTTGCTGCCTTGCCCGAAATCCACGATACGGCGCGGCCCGTTCGCCGCGAGCACCGTCAACACGCGCCGGACGCTTCCATAAGTCGTGAGCTGATCGACCTTGAGCTCGATCGGCGTACCCGCCCCCCGCGGGTAGCCCGGCACGGCCGACAGTTTCAGCCACTCGCCGATAGCGCGTTCATCCACAGGCGTGTCATCCAGGGTCATCCGCCCATCCGCGTCGATGGACAGGATATGCGGACCTGGCGGTTGGATATCGGCCGGCACCAACCTGGATAGCACCAGGGCCTGCCCGTTCTGGTCGATGGCATAGCCGATATCCGGCATCCGCTGGCGCCACGCCTCGGCCATGGCTTCATCGACCACCGCAAACGGAATGCTGTCGTCAGCGCCGATGCGGACAGGAGCTTGCGGGTTGAGTACCAGGGCCAGCCGCCAGGGGTCCTGCCACCGCGTCAGCCTGGATCGCCGCTCATCGATATCGACGATGCCGCCTGTCTCGAACCAGAGCAGGATCGGCCGCGGCTGCGCCGTTTCCTCGGCGCGCTGGCTGACGGAATGGCCAAGGCCAATCGCCAAGCCGCCCACGACGAGCAGCAGCACGATCAAGCCCCATGCCAAGACGTTCCTGACCACCGTGCTCCCTTCCCTGCATCCGGTATTCGCCGATCCTACGCCATCACCGGCTCGCCAGTGCAGCATTCAATTGATCGATATACGTCCGGCTGACCCGCAGCGGCGTCCCGTCGCGCAAGCGCAACAGGCAATCGCGGTTGACCAGCGGCTCCAGCTCGGCAATCCGGTCCAGCTTGACGATCGCCGAGCGATGGATGCGCACGAACTGCGCAGGGTCCAGCCGGCCGGCCAATTGATGCAAGGGTTCGCGCAGCAGGTGCACGCGCGGCCCCACGTGCAGGCCGGCGTAGTCGTCGCTGGCTTCGATCCAGTCGATCTCGTCCGCATCGATCACGGCGATGCGCTGGCCGGTGCGCACGCTGAAGCGCCTGGCATAAGCCACCGGCGCCGCCTCGCCCACGCCACGATGGCGAAACGCCGCGCGCGCCCGGTCCAGTGACTCGCGGAAGCGCTCGTCGTCGATCGGCTTGAGCAGGTAGTCCAGCGCCTGGATCTCGAAGGCGCCGACCGCGAAGTGATCGTAGGCGGTGAGCAGGATGGCCAGCGGACGCTCTGCCGGCGGCAAACTGCGCAATGCCGCCAACCCGTCGAGGCCGGGCATCTGGACGTCCATGAAGACCAGGTCCGGCCGCAGCGCTGCCATGCTCCGCACCGCTTCCTCGCCATCCGCGGCCTCGCCCACCAGTTGCATGTCGGCATGCGCAGTCAAGCGCGCGCGCACGCCGCCGCGCGCCAGCGGTTCGTCGTCGACCACCAGCACGCGCATCATGCGCTGAGCGCTTCCGCGCCGCGGGACGGCGGGGCAAGGCGCAGCGGCAGGCGGATGCTGACGCGGCAGGAACCATCGTCGGCCAAGTGCAGTTGGAAGTCATGCGCTTCGGGATATAGCGCAAGCAGCCGCTGGCGCACGTTGTTCAAACCCAGCGCGCCCGAGCGGCCGTTGCGTTCGCCGTGCGCGTCACTCGGCGCCACGCCATCGTTGCGCAAGTCGATGCTCAGCCAGTCGTCCTGCCGCTCGACCTGCAGCGCCAGCGTGCCGCCTTCCACGCGCGGGGCGATGCCATGGCGAATCGCGTTCTCCACCAGCGGTTGCAGCAACAGCGGCGGCAGCAGCGCATGCAACACGCCGGCGCCGATGCGCGTATCCACTTTCAGGCGGCGGCCGAGGCGGGCTTTCTCGATATCCAGGTAATGCTCGGTGGTGCTCAGCTCCTCCGCCAGGGTCACCTCCCGCGCATCGCTGCGTTCCAGCGAATCGCGCAGCAGATCGCCCAGCCGCGCGAGCATGCGCGTGGCATCCGCGCCGCGGCCTTCGGCCACCAGCGAGGAAATGCTGTTGAGGGTGTTGAACAGGAAGTGCGGTTGCAGTTGGTATTGCAAGGCGCGCAGTTGCGCTTCGCGCGCGAAACGGGCGGCTTCCGCCTCGCGCAGCCGCGAATGCTGCAACTCGGTGTAATGCAGCACCAGCGCATGGATGGCACAGAACGCGATAAGCGCCAGCCAGCAGCCGTCCAGCCCGGTGAAGATGCGCTGCAGCGGCAACGAAGGCACCAGCCCCAGATGCAAAGCGGCCAAGCCGCCGATGCCGTTGTTGATCACCGACGGCACATAGGTCGCCACCGACAGCACGCCCACCGTGGCCCAGGCCGACGTACGCCGCTGCCATAGCCTGCGCTGCAATGCGCTCAGCGGCACGATCCAGAACAGGTAAGCCACCGCAAAAAACGCCCGATAGGCGCCGGCATACGCATGCCCCAGCTCGGGCAAGGCCATCACCGCCATGCACAAGGTGATCGGCAGACCCGCCGCGAGCGGAAGCCAGAACGGTGGAACGGCAGGTCGCGTCGGCGAGGCGTGCATGGCTTTCGTGCTCAGAGGGTGCGCCGGTCCGTCGCCGGCTACGGCGCACCCTAGCCCGAAGCTCAGCGCATGTCATCCAATACCACGGAATACAGCATGGCGCTGATCTTCCAGCCATCCGGCGTGCGCACCAGCTGCCAGGTCTCGGCGCCGTGGTTGGTGGGCTTGCCCGATTGCAGGAACACGTAATCGAAGTACACCGTGCCGATGGTGCCATCCGTTTCGATACGCACGTTATCGAAGGTCTCTTCGATCGGCTTGGTCGCCTTGCCCACGAACTGCGAGAACTTCTGGTAGTCGTCCGGCATCACCTGCCTGGCGTTGGGCTCCCTGGTCTTGACCTTCGCCCAGGAGGCATCGTCCAGGGACTGAAACCAGGAACCACCGGGCATGAACAGCTTGGCCATGCCCTCGCCGTCATGGGCCTTGATGGCGGTCTTGAACTGCTCCACCAGCTGCTGGATCTGGGCACGGGCTTGGGGGACGTTGGCGGCCTCCTTGGCATGCACGGGAGCCAGGGACGCAGCGAGCAGGAACAACGCGGGAAGCAGGGGTTTCACGGCAACTCCGGATCGGCGGGGGTGCCGCGATTAAGCCGGCTTCGAACAGACGCACGCCAGCGGAATGCGGCGATACGTGCGGGCCGTGCGGCGAGCCGTGAGCGGCTGGCGGAAAGGGCCGGCCAGCGGGAATATAGGCGGACCATCCATTGGCAACGGCTGAAGGATCACCGCTCATGACGGCTCATCGATACGCCGCACGGATACACCACGTGCTGGCGACCGCCCTCGCGGCACTGCTGTGGAGCAGCGCAGGCATGGCCACGTCGCCGGCTGACGAACCCGAGAACAAACCCTGGACGCCCACGGCCGCCCTGGTCGCCGAGGTCGAACCGCAGTTGCGCATGCCCAGGGACACAGTACTCGGCAACTACGCTCGCTATTACTACGGCGAGTACAGCGATGGCCACCGCCTGCTGTTCGGTACCTTCGTCCGCAAGGGCATCAGGGGCCAGGTCGCCGGCGTCAAAATCGTCGCGACATCGAAGGACGTGCCGGGCATCCATGACGGCAGCTGCGCGCAGATCAATGTGGTCTACGACGCGGATATGAAGCAGGTGCTGTTGATCCGCTGCAATGGGATGGCCTGAATCGCTGCCTGCGCCAGCGGCATACACCGGACATAAGTCCGATCGCTCAAGCCGCGTCCTCCCCACCCCCTTCATCCCAGATCAGCCGCGCGTCGAAACTCTGCGTCGCCAGCATCGTCAGCACCACCGACATGCCGAAGAACAAAATACCCGCGCGCGGCTGGATCTCACCCAGCGCCTGGAACTGCACCAGGCTGACCAGCAGACCAACCACCAGCACGTCGAGCATCGACCAATAGCCCACGGCTTCGAGCCAGCGATAAAGCCTGGCCCGCGCGCGCCTGGCCCAACCGTTGGCATGGCGCACGGTCAGCAGCAGGAAGGCCAGGGCGAGATATTTGACACCCGGGATGAGCACGCTGGCGACGAACACCACCAACGCCATGCCATACGAGTCATCGCGCCACAGCTCCGCCACGCCGCCCAGGATGGTCGCCGCGTGCTCCACCTCGCCGAGCGCACGGATATCCATCACCGGCAGCAGATTCGCCGGCACATAGAAGATCAGCGCGGCGATCCACAACGCCCAGACGCGTCCGAGCCCGCCGCTGAAAGGCGGCTGCAGTTCGGCGCGGCAGCGCGGGCACAACGACCTGCCGCCGGTTTGCAGCGGCGCGGAAACCACCAGCCCGCAGACGCGGCAACCGAGCATGCCCAGGCGCCACGCGCGTGGCCGCGAGCTCACTCCGTCGCCTCCCACAACCAGCGTGGATCGCCCTTGGCGGTGACGGCGGTGACGCCGATCAGCGCGGCCATCGCCCACAGGCCCGGGCCGATCGCCACCTCGGCCATGCCCGCCAGCTTGATCGCCGCCACGGCCACACCCAGCAGCGCCACGTCCAGCATGCTCCATGGCCGCAGCCAATCCAGTGCCTTCATGGCGGAGCGAAAGCCCGGCGCACGCCGCCCGTGCCATGCATAAGCCAACACCCAGCCAAGCAGAGTGATCTGCGCGAATGGCGCCACGATGGCCACCGCCACCGCCGGCAATGCCAACGGCGCCCAGGCGCCATGCACCAGCGCAGCGGTGGCCTGCCACAGCGTGGCGTCGTTGCGGTAGGGCTGCAGTCCCACGCTGATCACCGGAAAGATATTGGCGAGCACGAACAGAATCGCCGCCGCCGCCGTGAGCGCGACCCAGCCGTTGATATCGAGCCGCGCGGCGCGGTGCAGCACCGCGTCGCATTCGCCGCAGCGTGCCACCTGCCCCGCCGCGAGCGCGGGGCGGCGATACACGGCATCGCAATGCGGGCAGACGATCAGGGAAGGATGCGTGCGCATGGCCCGGCCCCGCTCATTGCAGGTTCTGCAGCAGGTTGTCGGCGCCCTTCTGGATGCCGGTCCTGGCCGCGCTCATGGCGCCGAACGTGGCCTTCATATTCATCGCGTTCGGATATTGCTTGTCGACATAAGCCTTGAGCAGGCGCTGCGACGAGGCGTCATAGATTTCCACCGCGTAGCTGACCGAACCGGTGAACAGGCCTTCCCTGCCCCGCACCGCCTGCACCGCGTTGTACGGCGCACCGCCGATATCCATCCTGGTAAAGGTGCTGATGAAAGTAGTCGAGGCGCGCGCGCCGGTCAGCGTGACGCGGATGCGCAGCGTGTCGCGCCGCGGCTCGGACACCTGCGCATAGCGTTCGCGCAGCTTCGCCTGGAACTGCTCCTGCATATAACCGGCCAGCGCCTGCCTGTCCTGCTCGGCGACTTTGCCGAACTGCTGGTCCTGGCCGCGATAGATATTCACCGGATCCAGCACGAAGCTGCGGTACTGGCTCCAGTCCACCCGCGTGTCGTACACATAGGGCTGGTGGCCGCGGTGCGTATCCTCATTGGGGCGCAGATAACCGGAGGATTCGATGCCCTGGTAAGGCATCGGCCGCGTGGTGGCGCAGCCGGCCAGCGCCAACACGGTAGCGCAAAAAAAGATGGCGCCGGGCGCCTTGAGGTGGATACGCATAGTCCCTTCCTGTGCATGGGTGACGCGGCCAGCGCCGCGTGACGAAGTCTTCGGGTCGAGCGGCGCGCGAGCGGCGCTTCGAGGTGAAGCCTAGGAAGAGGGTTTTAGGATTTGATTAGGCCTGCGCCGTGGACTTGAACAACCACTGACGCGATCAGTCCTGCGGCGGGAAGACCACGCGGACGCAAAGGCCGGCGCCGCCCATGCCGGCGCCAGTCTCGATGCTCGCCTCGTGCAGCTCGGCAATGCGCACCACCAGCGACAGGCCGATGCCGCTGCCGCGCACGACGCTGCCCTTGGCGCGATAGAAGCGTTCGAAAATCACTACCCGTTCGCTCTCAGGCACGCCCGGTCCGTCGTCGACCACTTCCAGTACCGGATGGGTACCGTCCTCACGCACCACCTGGCTGCAGCTCACTTCCACCGCGCCGTCCGCGCGACCGTGCCGCAATGCGTTGTCGATCAGGTTGCGAATCAGGATGCCCATCTCGTCGACGTCGCAGCGCACCCAGCACGAGGTGCCGTCGATCGACAGCCGCGTGCCGCGACCTTCCGCACGCACCACGAATTCGTCGACGACGTGATTGGCCAGCTCCAGCAGGTCGATGCGCTGCACGCTCAACGCATGCAGGCCCGCATCCAGCCGGGCCAGGTCCAGCAGCTGCTCGGCGAGGCGATGGCTGCGCTGGGCGATATCGAGCAGTTTGCGCAGCGCTTCGTCCTTGCGCTCCAGCGTGCCAGCCAGCAAGGCCACGTCGGCCTGCACGTGCAGCGCGGCCAGCGGCGTGCGCAACTCGTGCGCGGCATCGGCGATGAACTGGTGCTCGGCCTTCATGGCAGTGTCGACACGGCCAAGCAGCGCATTGAACGCGACGAGCAGCGGGCGCAGCTCAGACGGCACCCGCTCGGTGGGCAAGGGCGCGGCATCGAAGGCCCGGCGCCGGCCGATCTCCGCCGAGATCGCCTTCAGCGGCCGCAGCGAGGCGACCACCGCCCACCACATCAACAGGCCGACGATGGCCAGCTCGACGGTGTTGAGCAGCATGGCGGTAAGGATGCCGCTGGGATCGCCGCCACGCCCGGGAAGCTGGGCCGCATTCGGCAGCGCGTGCGGCGGCGCCTCCGGTTTCCAGTGATCCGGCAGGCTGCCGACCAGGGCCTGGCCCAGCCAGTCCAGATGCTCGTGCCAGAAATTCGCCCGCCCGGAGACCAGCACGGCGGCAAACATCGCGATGGAGATCGACCAGGCCAGCACGATCACCAGGCCCAGCGCCGCCAGCATGCGCCATTGCAGCGACCTCACGGCGCTTCCCCGAGGGTGTAGCCGTGGCCATGCACGGTGGCGATCAGGTCGTCGCCCAGTTTGCGGCGCAACTGGTGCACGAAGACCGAAACGGTATTGCTGCCGACCACGGCGCGGTCGCCATAGATGGCCTTCTCCAGTTCGTCGCGCGTCACCACGTGGCCGGCGCGCTGCAGCAAGGTCAGCAGCATGCGGTATTCGTACGCGCTGAGCGCCACTGCTTCGCCATCCTTGGTCACCCGCCGCCGCACCGGATCGAGTACCACCTCGCCGTGCCGCAGTGTCGGCACCACCAATCCATCGCTGCGCCGTGCCACCGCGCGCACGCGGGCCAGCAGTTCGCCGAGCTGGAAGGGTTTGACCAGGTAGTCGTCGGCACCGGCGTCCAATCCGCGGATGCGGTCGCTGAGTTGTCCGCGTGCCGTGAGCACCAGCACCGGGATCGCGTCGTAACGCTCGCGCAGGAAGCGCAGCACGGTGAGTCCGGAATCGCCGGGCAGGCCGATATCGAGCAGCACCGCCGTATACGGATGGTCGATCAGCGCGGCCCTGGCGGAGCCCGCGTCGTTGACCCGGTCGACCGCCCAGCCCTGTTCGCGAATGCCATCGCAGATGGCTTCGCCCAGCATCGCATCGTCTTCCACCAGCAACAGATACACAGGCACACCCGGCCAGGACAGGAAGGCAGGAGCATGCGCCCAGGGCGTTAGGTTTTGATTAATGGCGCAGCGGCCCTCAGCCGCCGTTGCCCGCACCCAGCCAGGCGGCCACCAGTGCGGTCACAGCGGCGGCATTCTCGCGATGCGGCACGTGGCCATAGCCTTCCCATACGTGCTTCGCCACCGGCCCCGCGGCCAGGCTGGCGATGCGTTCGGGATGGCGCGGCGAGCCGAATTCGTCCTGGTCGCCGTGGATGGCCAGCACCGGACAGCTCACCTGGCGCAGGGCCGCGTCGAGGTTCCACGCGGCGAAATCCGGCGCCAGCCAGGTTTCGGTCCAGGCCTGCAGCACCCAGGCCGCCTTGTCGCCGTGGTACTTGCGCAGGCGCTCGAACTGGCCCGGCTCGGCGAACGCTTGCCTGGCCGCGCGGATGCCTTGCAGGGTGCGGTCTTCGACGAAGGCCTGGGCGGACTCGGTGATCAGCGCGGCACAATCCTCCGGCCAGGCCGCCGCGCAGGCGACCGCCATGCCGCCGCCCACGCTATGGCCGAAGGCGACGAAGCAGTCCAGCCGCAAGGCCTCGCGCAGGAAGCGGAAGCCGCCGTGGGCTTCCGTCTCGACGAAGCCGGCATCGAGATGGCCGGGGTGCGCATCGGATTGGCCAAAGCCAAGCCGGTCGTAGGCGATGACACCCCGCCCGGTTGCGTCTGCCAACTGCTCGGGGAAGTCGCGCCACTGCGCAACGCAACCCAGCGAATCGTGGAACAGTACGATCGGCGCCGCGGCGGTGTCTTCCGCCGCGGGGTACCAGTGCTTCACGTAGAGCCGGCCGTGGTCCGTGGCGATCCAGAAATCTTCGGCGGACGAGGCAAGCATGCGTATCTCCGGTAACAGCTCTAGGTACGGGTCGAGCGGGGCGGCACCACGCAAGCCCACACCAGCAGGATCGCCAGCAGTGCCAGGTCCGCCCAGGCGAACCAGTCGCCCCACTGCGCATAGAACGTGTGCGATGCGTGCAGCGGCAGCTCGCCGACCAGCTCCGCATCATGCTGCTCGCTGGACGCTTCCGCCACCACCCGCCCGCGATCGTCGCTCAGCGTGAGGCGCCCGGCACGCGCCACGCGGGCGACGGCGAAGCCGCTTTCGACGCCGCGCATGATCGCCATGCGCCCATGCAGCCAGCCGTCGACACCGAAGTCCCAGGCCGGCACCAGCAGCAGTTGCGCCTGGCGGTCGGCGTAGGCGCGGCCGATATCGTGGAAGTCCATGTCCTTGCAGATCGCCAGGCCGATGCGCGGCGCGCCGTCGAGCATGGTGTAGGCCGTGCCGGGGCGGTATTGGTTCTCGAAGCCGGGGATCAGATGGTGCTTGGCATACGTTGCCGGCGACTGCAGTACGCGACCGAAGACCCACTGCGCGTTGCGCTCGCCGTCCGTGCCGCCCTTGGCATCGATGCCCGCAGCGAGGAGCAGGCCATGACGGCGCGCCGCTTCGGCGAAGGCAGGCACGGTGGTGTCGCCGGTGGCGAAGGCGGTTTCCGGCGTGACGATGACGGTCGCGCCGGCGGCAGCGAGGCGGTCGACCGCGGCGAGGTAGCGCTCCAGCAGCGCCTGCCCTTCCGGTGCCGACAAGGCGGGGCGAACCGGCTTCTCCATCGAAGCGAGTCCCACCTTTATCGATTCCGTCGCCGGCGCCTGCAGGCGCGCATAGCCGTAGACCCATGTCGCGCCCAGGGTCAGAACCACGATGGCGACCGCCACGAAGCGCGTGCGCGACGCTGCGTTACGCGTCAACGCCACCGCCAAGGCCGCCGGCACCAGCAGCAACAGAAAGCTGATGCCCCACAGGCCGGTGACGGAAGCCAGCTGCAATACCGGCAGCAGGTCCATCTGGCTGTAGGCGAGATTGCCGAAGGTGCCATGCGGCGAGGTCTGCGTGTTGATGTACTCGACCGCCACCCACAACGCCGGCATCGCGAGCGCGGCAGCGATGCCGTGGCCACGCTGCAGCAGCCGGCGGAAGAACAGCAGGCACAGCGCCAGCAACACCCCAGGCAACGCGGTAAACGTCACGATCGCCGGCACCGGCAAGCCGATCACGCCGTGCAGGTAATGCCACTGGTTGAGCGCACCCAGCGCACCGGCCACGAAAGCCGCGAGCGCGAGCCAGCGTGCTTTCACGTGCGGCGCCAGCAAGGCCAGCGGCAATGGCGCCAGCCAGGTCAGCCAGGGCAGCGGTTGCAGGCCGGTGCCGAAGCCATAAGCCAGGGCGGACAGCGCCGTGGCGGCGAGGCCGGCGACGAGCCGGCGCGGATCAGGACTTGATGCCATCGAACACGGTCTCCAGTGATTGCAGATAGAAAGCACGGAACTGCTTCTGGTCGTAGCTGAAGCGGCCGGCGCGGTAGAGCGCGATCAGGCCATGGCCGAGGCCCCACAACGTCATCGCCAGGTCCCATGGATCGGCCTCGCGGAACAGCCCCTGCTGCATGCCTTCGGCCAGCTTGTCGGCGATGACGGTCAGGGTGGGCGATTGGCGGTCGCGGAAATCCTCGGGAAAGCGGCGTGCGTCATCGCGGCGCACGGAGAAGGCGTGATCGAACAGGTTCGGATGGGTCAGCGCGTAATCGAGGTACTGCTCCATCGACTGCCGCAAGCCTTGATAGATATCCGGATGGCGCGAACGCTCTGCCCAGTCCTGCGCGACGCTGGCAAAGCTGTCGTCGGAGATGCGCTTGAGCAGTGCCTCGCGGTTGGGGAAATGACGGTAGATCGCCATCGGCGTGATACCCACCGCCGCGGCCACGCGACGCATGCTGACGGCGTCGGCGCCACCCTTGTCCATCAGCTTGTGGGCGGCGCGGAGGATCTTGTCGGGGGTGGTGAGTCTTGGCATGTATACAATGTATACATGCTTCGCCGGGGTTGGCAAAGGTGACCAACGGCAGGGGCGTCCAACGCTACTGCCCCCTCTCCCCGCCGGGGAGAGGGTTGGGGTGAGGGGCGGGCGGAGTGGTGGGCTGAGGGTCATCAAAGACCAAGAGCTTTTCTTCGCTCCGTACAAACGCTTCCCCTAGAGCGACCCCTCACCCGGCTGCCGCCACCTTCTCCCCGCAAGGGAGAAGGATTTTTTCATCAAACGTCTTCGTCCTCCCCACCCAGCACCCTCTTCTGAATCCGGTCCAGATACGCATCCAGCTCCTCCACGCTGGAAAACACATCGCTCACCGGCACCGCCTTGACGATCTCGAATACCTTGCGCACCTGCGGCTGCGGATTGACCAGCAAGGTATGCCCTTCGCGCGCACGCATGGCCTTGCGGATCCTGGCGATGCTGCGCAGGCCCGCGCTGCTGATGTAGTCGAGCGCGGCAAGATCGAGCACCACCGTGCCGCCCGGCCCCATCTGTTCCAGCACCGGCGCGGCGCCGCCGTCGAAGTCGCCGAAGCTCAGGGCGTCGAGCCGGCCGTGCAGGCGCAGGGTGGTGCGCTGGGGCGACAGGCCATCGGTGTGCAGACTGAAGCTCATAGTCGTGCCTCCGTTCGGGAAGGAAGGATGAAACGCAACTGCAGATGGTTGCCCTGCTCGTCGTGCGCGTAGCTGAAATCGCTGGCCATGGCGCGCACCAGGTGGATGCCCAGGCCGCCGTCGATCTCGCGGTCGGCGACGTCGCCGGTGAGCTGCGGCACGGGTGACAACAAAGGATTGAAGGGCTGGCCGTCGTGATGCAGCTCGACCAGCACGGCATCGGCGGCCAGGGTCATGCGCAACTCGATGCGCGCCTCGCCCGTGGATGGACGGCCGTGCTCGGCCATGTTGACCATCAGTTCTTCCAGCACCAGGCGCACGTCCTCGCGCACGCCGTGGTCGACCGCCGCCAGCGCGAGCCGTTCGTCGCAGCGCGCGAGCGCTTCGAACACCGCGTCGATGGAAGCAGGCATAGTCAGCTCCAGCATGGATGCACTCCCCTCCGCCCCGGCGTGGTGCCAGCGTAACGCCAGCACGGTGATGTCGTCGGCCTGCCCGTGGCCGGCGGCGAACGCTTCCACATCGGCCAGCAGATAGCCCGCCGGATCGCCCTCGCCCTGCACGGCATAGCGCTGCAGGCACGCCAGCATGCGTTCCTGGCCGTACATGCCCAGGTCGGCATCGGTCGCCTCGGTGATGCCGTCGGTGTACATCAGCAAGGTTTCGCCCGCCTGCAGACGCACCCGGCGCGAGCAGTAGACGGCATCCTCGTCCAGGCCCAGCGCCGGTCCCGTCTCGATCTCCAGCAGGCGCGGCGCGCCCTCCCCCCACAGCACCGGCGGTTCATGGCCGGCGCTCGCCATCGAGAAGTGCCCCGTGGCGGTATCCAGCAGACCGCACAGCAGGCTGACGAACATGCAACCGTCGTTGTTGCGGCACAGGTCCTGGTTGAGCAACTGCAACAGTTGCTGCGGCGACTGCGCGCGCGGCGCCAGCGCCTTGGCCAGGGTGATCGCGCGGGCCATGAACAGCGCCGCGGGAATACCTTTGTCCGAGACGTCGCCGACCATGATGTAGAAGCGCCGGTCGTGCAGCATGAAGTAGCTGTAGAGGTCGCCGCCGACCGTGCGCGCCGGCTTGAGCACGGCATGCAACTCGAAGTTGTTGCAGCGCGCGTCGAGGAAATGAGCGCCCGGCAGCAGCGCCGTCTGGATCTGCTGGGCGATTTCCAGTTCGCTGGCCAGGCGCTGCTGCTCGCGCGCCACGCGGCCCAGCTCGGCCAGGTGATCGGCCAGTTCGTGGCGCATGCGGTCGAACGCATGCGTCATCCGGCCCACCTCGTCGCGGCGGCGCACCGTGGGCAATTCGAAATCCAGCGCGCCCTTCGCCACCTGTTCGGCGCGTTCCGTCAGCACGCCCAGCGGACTGAGCACGCGCCGCGTGACCACCAGGGTGAGCAAGGTCAGGCTGAGCAAGGCCAGGGCACCTACCGACAGCGCCACCGAAAAGCTGCGCCGCACGCCGGCGTAAATGCGCTGCTCCGGCACCACCAGGCCGACCTGCCAATGGGTACCGTCGATAGGTGCGCGATAGATCCACACCGGCGAGCCGGGGTGCGCGGCGAACAGCCCCCCGTGCCGCACCGGCTCGGCCGTATCGCCGCGCATCGCCGCGACCAGCTCGTCCTGCGCGTGCGGCCCGGCCAGGGCCGGGCCATCGGTGGCCAGATAGACGCCTTGCTGATCGATCACGAAGGCTGCGGTGCCTTCGGGCTTGTTCAAGTTCTTCAGCACGCCCTGCAGCCATTCCAGCGTGACATCGGCATTCAGTACGCCCACCGCGCGGCCATCCGACAGGATGGCCGCCGAATAGTTGACCAGTTGGCGTTGGCGCGATTGCGAAAAGAACGGTTGCTGCCAGCAACCCACGGAGCAAGCGAGTCCGCTGCGGAACCAGCTTTGCGTCCAGTACGGCGCCGGGTCCTTCAGCAGGTCGCGCGTGACGAGGCCGCCGTCGCCCTGGCGGCTGACGAACGGCGAACGGCCCGGCGCACGCGGGTCGATCGATGCCGGCACGTACGCAGCGGCGAGTCCGGCGAGATCGACGTTGTGCCGCAAGGCATCGCGAATCAGCGGTTCCGCATCGTCCGGCCGCGGGCCGATCAATGCCGCGAGCATCTGCGCGGAGTCGACGACTTTGTCGAGCCGATGCTGGATGCGATGGCTGACGTCTCCTGCCAGCACCGCCGACTCGCGGTGGCTCTGTTCGAGGATCTGCTGGCGCATGACGCGGAACAGCAGGAAACCGCCGGCGACGACCACCAGCAAAGTGCCGGCCAGTACCCAGACGGCCAGACGCGTGGCGATGCTGCGCAACCCCATGTGACGCCCCCCCTTGCAGCGCATCTTGCGATCCGCTGCGGGCTCCAGGCAGAGAGCGCTATCACAATCGCGCGATGTGGCTGGCCCTGAGGCGGAGGCGCGCCACCCGCCATCTTCACACCTTCTACACGTCAACCGTTACGGCTGGACTCCGCCGCTTCGATCAGGCGGCGAATGCGTTGCGCATCCTCCGGCGTCGCCGGGTTGTAGACCACCATATTCAAATCGGGATGCCCATCGACGGCAAAAGCCGAATACTCCATCGCGATGGTGCCAAGCGCCGCGTGACGCAGCTGCTTGGTGCCGCCGCCATGCTGCTGCACCTCCTGGCTTTGCCACATCGCCGCGAACTCTGCACTGCGTTCGCTCATCTCATCCACCAGCGCCTGCACGCTGCGCGCCGCACCCGCACGCGCCGCATCCAGGCGGAACGCCGCCACCACGAAGCGCGCGACACTTTCCCAGTCGACCTGGTGCGCGCGCACGTCGGGGTTGCAGAACATCAGACGCAATACGTTGCGCTGCGCCGGCTCCAGCTTGCCGTAGTCGGTCAGCACCACCGCCGCGGCACGGTTCCAGGCCAGCACGTCCCAGGTGGCGGTCTTCACCATCGCGGGGCTGTAGGGCAGCGCGTCGAGCACACGCTGCAGGCGCGGCGTCGCGCCTTCGCTGGCCTGGTAGCGGATCTCCGGCGGCCGCCCGAGCGCCAGCAGGAACAAGTGCTCGCGCTCGACATCGTTCAACAACAACGCGCTGGCGATACGATCCAGCACTTCGTCCGAGGGCGCGCCGCCGCGCCCCTGCTCCAGCCACGTGTACCAGGTTGCGCTGACGTTGGCGCGCTGCGCCACTTCCTCGCGGCGCAGGCCCGGCGTGCGCCGGCGGCTGGCCGGATAACCGAGCGCGGATGGATCGAGCCGCTCGCGGCGATCGCGCAGATACGCGCCCAGCAGGTTGTCGTTCACGACCTGGGTGTTCATGGCCGTCTGATCCTCGGCTGTGGAGACCAGCCTGTTAGTCCGTATACCCGTATAACGCCACGACTTCATCCGTGCGTGGCGCGCGAGGACGATGCCGGGCATCCCAAAGCTGGAGGATGCATTGTGCGTGTATTCGTTACTGGTGCGACAGGGTTCGTCGGTTCCGCCGTGGTCGATGACCTGCTCGCCGCGGGTCACAAAGTGCTGGCCCTGGTCCGTTCAGAGGCCGCCGCAGCAACATTGGCTGCGCTTGGCGTAGACATTCTGCACGCCTCGCTGGAGGAGCCGGAGCGCCTTGCGCAAGCCGCTGCCACCTGCGACGGCGTGATCCACACCGCCTTCAATCACGACTTCTCGCGCTACGCGCAGAACGCCGTGACCGAGCGCCACGCCGTCGAAGCGATGGGCGCGGCATTGGCGGGCTCCGCTCGTCCGCTGATCGGCACCACCGGCGTCGGCTTGCTCGCGCCGGGTCGCGTGGGCACCGAGGACGACATGGCCGATCCGGCCTCGCATGGCTCGCCGCGGTTGCCGATGGAAGTCATGACCTTGGGCTTGGCCGCGCGCGGCGTACGCTCGAGCATCGTGCGCCTGTCGCCCACCGTGCATGGCGACGGCGACCATGGCTTCGTGCCGTGGCTGATCCGCATCGCGCGGGAGCGTGGCGTATCGGCGTATATCGGCGACGGCCAGAACCGCTGGCCGGCGGTGCATCGCCTGGATGCCGCGCGTGTCTATCGGTTGGCATTGGAGCAAGGCACGGCTGGCACCTGCTATCACGCGGTAGCGGAAGAAGGCGTGCCGACGCGACTGATCGCCGAAGTCATCGGCCGGCGCCTGGGCTTGCCGGTGGTGGCCAGGTCGCGCGAGGAGGCGCAGGAGCATTTCGGGTTTCTCGCGTACTTCTTTGGCGCGGATATTCCGGCGTCGAGCGCGAAGACGCGTGCGTCTTTGGGTTGGATGCCGGAAGGACCGGGACTGATCGAGGATCTCGATCGCAACGTCTACTTTCCTAGCGTGGTGGCGTAATCGCGCGGGATGTTGGGGTTCGCTGACGCTCACCCCAACCTACGCCAGTACGGGCCGGGGGGCTGTTGACGGGCCGGGTACGGCGGATCGCGCTAGGATCGCGGTTTCCGTACCGGCCACCGTCACCGCATGACCGCACAGCCCGGCACCGCCGAAATCTCCCGCAGCTCCATGGCGGTCGCCGCTCTCTCGACGGTGGTCGAGTGGTACGACTTCACCCTGTATCTCTACTTCGCCACCGTGCTGTCGCGGGTGTTCTTCGGCGGCGGCGCAAACTCGCTGCTCGCTACGCTGGCCGGCTTCGCCATCTCCTACGCCATGCGGCCGCTGGGCGCGGTGGTGTTCGGCCATATCGGCGACCGGATCGGACGACGGCGCACGTTGCTGTGGTCGATGATGCTGATGACCTTGGCGATGCTGGCGACCGCGCTGTTGCCGTCGCACGCGAGCATCGGCTCCAGCGCAGGCGTGCTGCTGTTGCTGTTGCGCTGCTTCATGGCGTTCTCGGTCGGCGGCGAATACACCGGCGTGGTGGCTTACCTGCTCGAAGGCGCACGCCAGGACCGGCGCGGGCTGATCACCTCGCTGGCATCCGCCGCCAGCGAGATCGGCGCACTGCTCGCGGTAGGCGTTTCGGCGCTGACGGTGAGCGCGATGAGTACGGCCCAGCTCGATGCATGGGGTTGGCGTATTCCTTTTTTCGTCGGCGCAGCGCTGGCCGGTTGCGTGTGGATCGCGCGCTCCACCATGGAGGAGTCGCCGGATTTCGTGCGGCAGGTGGAACAACACACCGTACCGGAATCGCCACTCGGCCTTACGCTGGCCAACCACCGCCCCGCCCTGTTCCGCACCTTCGCCATCTCGGCGCTGGGCTCGATCACCTATTACGTGGGCATCACCTATGTGCCTGCTTTTCTCAGCTCGTCGGGCATCCTCGCCGAGGAACGCTCATTGTGGTTGTCGACGCTCGCCGCGGTGGCGGTGATCCTGGTGACGCCGCTGGCGGGTGCGCTGTCCGATCGTGTGGGGCGCCGGCCGGTGCTGGTCTGGCTGGCCGTCGCCAGCATGCTGTTGCCCTGGGGCATGTTCGAGTGGATGACGCGCGGTGCGGAAGTCGATATCGCACTCGGCGCGATCGTGCTGGCCTGCCTCGCCGGCGGCGTGAGCGCGGTGGGCGCGCCGGCGACGGCCGAGCAGTTTCCTGGCGAGGGGCGGCTGAGCGGATTGGCGTTGGGGGTGACCATGGCGACGGCGATCTTCGGTGGCTTGACGCCGTTCCTGGCCGAGCTGCTGATTGCAACGACCGGTTGGAAGGTAATCCCGGGCGTGATGATCGCGGTGGTGGCCTTGCTTGTACTGCCGGTACTGGTGCGGATGCCCGAGACGCGGCCGCAGTCGGCCAGCACGCTGGTGCAAGGCGATCGGGCCTGAGCTGCGCAACGCAATAAAACCTGGCTACTCACGGCTTGCCCTTGAGTAGCGTCATTCCGGTGCAGGCCGGAATGACGAGATCGTTACGTCGAGCCAGTGGAAAAAAAAGGGGCCTTGCGGCCCCTTTTCGCTTACATATTGCGGCGGTACTCGCCACCGACGTCATACAAGGCGTGGCTGATCTGCCCCAGCGAGTTGTACTTCACCGCCTCCATCAACTGCTCGAACACATTGCGCCGTTCGCGCGCGGTGTTCTGCAGGATCCTGAGGCTCTCCGGGGCCAGTCCGTTGCGCGCTTTGGCGTAGGCGAGCACGTTGTCGATCTGCTGGCCCTTCTCCTCCTCGGTGGAGCGGATCAGTTCGATCTCGGTGGCGATCTCGCCGCCGTGATCCTTGGGCAGGAAGGTGTTCACGCCGATCAGCGGGAGGCTGCCGTCGTGCTTCTTCTGCTCGTAGTACATCGACTCTTCCTGGATCTTGCCGCGCTGGTACATGGTGTCCATCGCGCCGAGCACGCCGCCGCGCTCGCTGATCGCCTCGAACTCGCGGTAGACGGCTTCTTCCACCAGGTCGGTGAGCGCATCGACCACGAAGCTGCCCTGCCACGGGTTCTCGTTGAAGTTCAGGCCCAGCTCGCGGTTGATGATGAGCTGGATCGCTACCGCGCGGCGCACGCTTTCCTCGGTCGGCGTGGTGATCGCCTCGTCGTAGGCATTGGTGTGCAGGCTATTGCAGTTGTCGAACAGCGCGTACAGCGCCTGCAGCGTGGTGCGGATGTCGTTGAACTGGATCTCCTGCGCATGCAGCGAGCGGCCGGAGGTCTGGATGTGGTACTTCAGCATCTGGCTGCGCGCGCTGGCGCCGTAGCGCTCGCGCATGGCGCGGGCCCAGATGCGGCGGGCCACGCGGCCGATCACGGTGTACTCCGGGTCCATGCCGTTGGAGAAGAAGAACGACAGGTTCGGCGCGAAGTCGTCGATGTCCATGCCGCGCGCAAGGTAGTACTCGACGATGGTGAAGCCGTTCGACAGCGTAAAGGCGACCTGGCTGATCGGGTTCGCGCCGGCCTCGGCGATGTGATAGCCGGAGATCGATACCGAATAGAAGTTGCGCACCTTGTGGTCGACGAAATACTGCTGGATGTCGCCCATCATGCGCAGCGCGAATTCGGTGCTGAAGATGCAGGTGTTCTGCGCCTGGTCTTCCTTCAGGATGTCCGCCTGCACCGTGCCGCGCACGGTCTGCAGGGTTTCCTCCTTGATGCGCGCATACGTCTCCTGGTCCACCAGCTGGTCGCCGGTGATGCCGAGCAGGCCCAGGCCCAGGCCTTCGTTGCCCTTGGGCAGCTCGCCGGAATAGCGCGGGCCGCCGTGCGGCTGCAGCGCGGAGATTTTCTTCTGCGCCTCGCTCCAGCGCGCCGGATCGGCCTTGAGATGCTTCTCCACGTTCTGGTCGATCGCGGTGTTCATGAACATCGCCAGGACGATCGGCGCCGGACCGTTGATGGTCATCGACACCGAACTGCTCGGCGCACTCAGGTCGAAGCCCGAATACAGCTTCTTCATATCGTCCAGCGTGGCGACGTTGACGCCCGAGTTGCCGATCTTGCCGTAGATGTCCGGACGCGGCGCCGGGTCCTCGCCATACAGCGTGACCGAGTCGAACGCGGTGGACAGGCGCGTGGCGGCGCCGCCCTGGCTGAGGTAATGGAAGCGGCGGTTGGTGCGCTCCGGCGTGCCTTCGCCGGCGAACATGCGGGTCGGGTCCTCGCCGGTGCGGCGGTACGGATACACGCCGCCGGTGTAGGGGTAATGGCCCGGCAGGTTCTCGCGCAGCAGGAAGCGCACCAGGTCGCCCCAATCCTTGGTCTTCGGCGGCGACACCTTGGGGATCTTCTGATGGCTGAGCGATTCGCGATAGTTCTCGACGCGGATCGTCTTGTCGCGCACTTTGTATTCGTTGTAATCGTCGGTGACCGACTTGTAGCGCGCCGGCCAGTCGTGCAGCAGGTGCACGGCCTCGTGGCTGAGTTCCTTCACCGCCTGGTTGTAGCGCTGACGCAGCGTGAGCAGGGTGCGGTCGGCGCCCTCCTCGTGCAGCGACTCGCTGTCGTAGCGCGAGAGCTGGCGCGGCAGGCGCGCATCGCCCAGGTCCTTCAGCGACTCGTAGTAATGCTGCGCCTTGCTGGCGAATTCCGCCTCGCGCTCGATCCCGGCGTTGATGCTGCGGCCCTGTTCGGCGATCTCGGCCAGATAGCGCACGCGGCTGCCGGGAATCAGCACGGTGGCGCGCGGCTCCTTCAACGAGGTGTCCAGCTCCGGCGTCCATTTCGGCGCCGGCAGCGCGAGCTTGTCGCGCAGCAGGCGGCACAGGTTGGCGAACATCCAGGTCACGCCCGGATCGTTGAACTGGCTGGCGATGCTCGGATAGACCGGCACCTCGTCGTCCTTCAGGGTGAAGGCGGTGCGGTTGCGCTTCCACTGCTTGCGCACGTCGCGCAGCGCGTCTTCGGCGCCGCGCTTGTCGAACTTGTTGAGCACGATGAGTTCGGCGAAGTCCAGCATGTCGATTTTCTCGAGCTGGCTGGCCGCGCCGTAGTCGCTGGTCATTACGTACATCGGGAAGTCGACCAGGTCGACGATCTCCGAATCGCTCTGGCCGATGCCGGCCGTCTCCACGATCACCAGGTCGTAAGGCTGCGCCTTGAGGAAATCGATGCAGTCATGCAGCACCACGCTGGTGGCGGCGTGCTGGCGGCGCGTGGCCATCGAGCGCATGTACACGCGATGGCTGCGCAGCGAATTCATGCGGATGCGGTCGCCCAGCAGCGCGCCGCCGCTGCGGCGGCGGGTCGGATCGACCGCGAGCACCGCGATGCGCATGTCGGGGAAGGCATGCAGGAAGCGCAACAGCAGCTCGTCCACCACCGAGGACTTGCCCGCGCCGCCGGTACCGGTGACACCCAGCACCGGCGTCTGCTTGCCGGCCATCTTCCACTGCTTGCGCAGATGCTCGAGTTCCGCCTCGGGCAGCTCGGCTTCTTCGATCGCCGAGAGCATGTGGCCGATCGAGATCTCGTCGTCGATGTCCACGCGCGGCGCGACGGCGGTGGCCTTTTCCGCGCTGGCGCGGCGTTCGGCGGCCTCGCGGGTGCGGCGCATCACGTCCTCGATCATCTCGGTGAGGCCGAGCTTCATGCCGTCGTTCGGGTGGTAGATGCGCTCCACCCCGTAGGCCTGCAGCTCGCGGATTTCCTCCGGGGTAATGGTGCCGCCGCCGCCGCCGAACACGCGGATATGCGCGGCGCCATGTTCCTCGAGCATGTCCACCATGTATTTGAAGTACTCGACGTGGCCGCCCTGGTACGAGGACAGCGCGATAGCGTCGGCGTCTTCCTGCAAGGCGGCGCGGACCACGTCCTCGACCGAGCGGTTATGGCCCAGGTGGATCACCTCCGCACCCTGCGATTGGATGATGCGGCGCATGATATTGATCGCCGCGTCGTGGCCATCGAACAAGCTGGCGGCAGTGACAAAGCGCAGGGGACGGCTTTCGTGCACTGCAGCACTGGCGGAAACGTGCTGGGCGGGGGAACTCATGGCGACTCCAACTCAGGATGTGCTTAAGACGCGCAATTCTAGTGGGGATCGCCGTTAAGCGCTTGCAGCGTGCGTACCTGGGCGTACGGCTCAGCGCTTGCCGAGCATGCTTTGCGCATGTTTGAGGTGGCGCCTGCGCGTCCGCCAGAACAAAAAGCCGGTGACGAGGAAGAACGCCGGCAGCACGCCCACCACGCCAATCAGCAGTTGCCATGGCAGGCCGCCGACCTGGCCGGAGTGCACCGGGTAGATCTTGTCGACCAGCCTGGCGCCACCGCCCTGCGCTTGCGCGTCGTATACCGACAGCACCCTGGCGCTATAGGGATCGACCACCACGACGCTGCGGCCGACCGCATTCCATTCCTGCGGACCGCGCGCGCGGATGGTGAGCGCGGCGTTCTTGTCATTGGGCAGGGTAATGCGGCGCAACTCGGCATCCGGCAGCGCGGCCTGCGCGGCGGCGAGTGCGGCGGACCACTGCAATGGAGCGTCACTCGGCGCAACGGCCGGCGCTTTCGGCGGCCTGGCCTGCTTGTCGCCGAACAACGCGGCGAGCGCGCTGCGCGTGGTGTCCTTGTAGATCAGGGTGACGCCGGTGAGCGTGCTCAGCAGCAGCAACGGAAACAGCATCGCGCCGATGCCCTGGTGCCAACTGCGCCAGCGCCGCGTCGGCGGTTGCGCATACATGCGCACCGAATGGCGCCAATGACCGCGGCGCGGCCACCACAGCGTGAAGCCGATCAGGATCAGGCTCAGCTCCGCCAGGCCGAGGATACCGAGCGCGGTTTCGCCATTGCGACCGCTGAGCAGATGGGTGTGCAGATCGCGCAGCCAAAGGACGAAGTCGTCGTCTTTGGAGCGCGTCAGCAACGGATGTCCATCGATTGGATCGAGATAAACGCGCTTCTCGCCACCTAACGAGAGCTGCCACAGCGGCAGGTCGGCGGTGGGCGTGTCGATGGCACGCAAGGGGGCCGGCCAAGGCGTGTCGTGGATTCGTTCGAGGATCGCTGCCCGCTGCGCGGATGTGGGCAGCGCATGTGCGAACAACTCCGGATGGCGCCAGCGCAACAGGTCCGTCTGGAATGCCAACACCGTGCCGGACAACGCCAATACCGCAAAGGCGATGCCGACGCTCAAGCCCAGCCACAGGTGCAATTTGCGCAGCAGGTCGCGCGGGCGCCAGGGGTGGCGTGAGGTCGGCTGGGACGGCAGTGGCATCGGTCGCGGCGGCTTGGAATCAGGGGCGCGACCTTAGCACAGCGATGAGAATGGTTCGCATCTCAGGCGCAATACAGCCCAACATGGTCACCTTCAAACGCATCGCATGGTTGGGGTTGGGGTTCGCCTCTGGCTCACCCCAACCTACGCCTGCTCTCTGCGAAGGAAAGAGAGGGGTGCGTAGTCAATGCACGTAATTAAGTGCGATCGCCGGCGTCACCGAGCGCTTGGTGTTGTTGCCACCCGCCACCACCCGCACGCCGAGCAGCAGGCCGATATTGGGTGTCCAGTTGTATTCGATCGCCGGCGCATAACCGACCGCATCGCTGCGCCCGAAGCGGTTGCTCACGCGCGCCGGCTCCAACCCGGGCACGACGTCGAAACCCCTCACCCAGGTGTTGTCGTTGTGGCTGTAGGTCAGGTCCAGCGCCAGCACCCAGCGCGTGGTCAGGCTGTACTCCAGCGCGGCGCCGACATAGACGTTGGTGCCGCCGCGCGCATGCCCGCGGAAATCCTGGCCGGTGCCGTAGGTGCTGACACCCTCGACAGCCGCACGTCCGGAAAAAGTCGTGGTGGCATTGAGCCGCGCGCGCAGGATCCGCCCGTTCGGCAACCAGAAGTAGCTCTGCATATTGACGCCCACGGTCGTGGCGTAAGCGCCACCACCCAGGCCATTCGCTGGACGGTGGCCCAGGCGGTCGTAGCGCCCGGTGGGCACCGCCTCCTGCACCATCAGCGAGACGGTCGGCACCCAGCTGCCTTCGTGGAAGCGGATCAGCCGGTACTGGAACTGCAGGATCTGGTCGCCCAGGCCGACGCCGGAGCTGTTCGGGCCATTACTCACCCGGTTGTAGCCGATGATCGGGATGGCGCCGACCGTCACGCGGTCGGTGAGGCCGTACAGCACATAGGCGCGCGAACCGAACGCATCGACGCCGGGCGTCATCACGTCATAGATATACGGCTCGATCAGCATATGGCCCTGCGGCAGGGTCTCGGCGCCGTTCGCCAGCATGGGGCCAGTCCACCAGGCGTCGTCGCGCGATTGCCGGATCGGCGCACCCGCCTCCTGCGCCATCGCCATCGACGCCAGCAGGTACGCCAGCACGCCCAGCAGCCCCAGCCTCGCCTTGCCCTTCATACGGTGCCCCATGCTCAAGTCCGTCTCCGCTCTCCTGCCCGGCCATACGCCGCCGCGCAACACTACGAATGGCAGTGGCGTGGGCGAATAGCCACTTGGCTATCATCCGGCATGACCACTTGAGGCCAGCCGCCATGCCGCGAGCGTCCACTTCGTTCCTGCCGCCGATTGCGCTGGAAAGCGGCAGCGGCGTGCCGATCTACCAGCAGGTGTCCGAATGGTTTCGCCGCGCCATTGCCGACGGGCAGTTGCGCCCCGGCCAGCGCGTGCCGTCCACCCGCAGCCTGGCCAGCGAATTGCGGGTGTCGCGGCTGCCGGTGCTCAGCGCCTACGAGCAGTTGCTGGCGGAAGGTTATCTGCAGAGCTTCGTCGGCGCCGGTACCTGCGTCGCGCACTCGATTCCGGCCGCGGCGCTGAAACCCGCCCGTCCCAGGCTGACCGCCGTCCCGGTGGCCAAGCACAATGCCAACCGCCGCGTGGCCCAGCGCGTGGCCAGCATGCGCGCGCCGGAACAGACCTGGCTGGACAGCCAGGGCGCCTTCCGCGTCGGCCTCCCGGCGCTGGAGCATTTCCCCACCGAGCTGTGGGCGAAGCTGCTCAACCGCCACGCGCGCACGCCGAGCACGGAGTCGATGGTCTATGGCGATCCGCGCGGCTGTCCGCTGCTGCGCGAGGCCATCGCCGAGTATCTCGGTGCGGTGCGCGCGCTGCGCGTCGATGCTTCGCAGGTGCTGATCACCACCGGCTCGCAACAGGGCGTGCAGATCTGCGCGCATGCCCTGCTCGACGCCGGCGACCGCGCCTGGCTGGAAGACCCCGGCTATCCCGGCGCGCGCCAGGCCTTCGGCACCATGGGCGCGCGGATCGTGCCGGTGCCGGTGGACCAGGAAGGCCTCGACGTGGCCGAAGGCATCCGCCGCGCGCCGGATGCGCGCCTGGCCTATATCTCGCCGTCGCACCAGTTTCCGCTGGGCATGACCTTGAGCGCGGCGCGGCGCATGCAGTTGCTGCGCTGGGCCGCGCGCTCCGGCGCGTGGATCGTCGAGGACGACTACGACAGCGAATACCGCTTCGGCGGCCGTCCGGTCGCTTCGCTGCAAGGGCTGGATACGGAAGAGCGGGTGATCTACGTCGGCACTTTCAGCAAGGTGATGTTCCCCGCGCTGCGCCTGGGCTACCTGGTGGTGCCAAAGGACCTGGTCGACGCCTTCGTCGCCTGCCGCGACGCGCTCGATACCTGCACCGCCACGCTGCCGCAGCTGGCGATGAACGACTTCATCCGCGAAGGCCACTTCGCGCGGCATATCCGCCGCATGCGCGTGCTGTACGCCGAGCGGCGCGCCGCTCTGGTCGCCGCGATCCGCACGCATCTGCCGCAGCAGCTCGAAGTGATCGGCGCCGAAGCCGGCATGCAACTGGTGGCGCTGCTGCCGCCGGGGGTGGACGACGTGGCGCTGTCGCGCCGCGCTGCGCAGGTGGGCGTGTCCGCGCGGCCGCTGTCGCTGTGCTACGCGGAACCGCCCGTGCGCGGCGGACTGATCATGGGCTACGGCGGCGCCGACGCACGCGCGCTCGAAGAGGCGGTGCGCCGGCTCAAGAGCTGCCTGTGAATCAGTGCGCGGCGGCTGGCTTGGCATCGGCTTCATCGGCGATCGCCTCGACCTGGATGCGCAGCACCACGTCCATCTTGAAACCGTAGTCCTTGCCGCCGGCCATGCCGAACGTATCGCGCTGGAACGTAGCGCTGGCGTCGGCACCGCACACTTCGCGCTTCAGCAGCGGATGCGGCATGCACTTGAAGGAGTTGACGGTCAGCTCCAGCGGATGCGTCGCGCCGTGCAGGGTCAGCTCGCCCAGCACCTTGGTCGGCTTGCCGTCGACGAAGCCGGCGAGCTTGCCCTTGTAGGTAGCCTTGGGGTACTTGGCGGTCTCGAACAACTGCGGGCCACGCGCTTCTTCGTCCAGCTTGGCCAGACCGAAGTTGGCGCTGCTCATGTCCACCGCGATGTCGACCGTGCCGGTGCCGGCGGCCTTGTCCAGCGTGACCTTGCCGCTGCTGCGGTCGAACTTGCCGCGCCATACGGAGAGGCCGCCGAAGTGGTCGGCTTCGAAGCTCGGGTAGGTGTGGGTGGGGTCGACGGTGTAGGTGGCGGAGCCGGCGCGCGCGGAGGTGCCGGCCAGGGCCAGCACGGCCGTGGCGATCAGGGTGCGCAGGGGACGGTGGGCGATGGCGTGCATGGTCGGCGTTCCTTGTGGAGAGTGGGTTGTCCGCCGGCAGCATGGCCGACTTGCCTAGGCGACGAACCAGGGCGCGGGAAATCGACACGCCGGCTCTGGCGGATTGCCTTGAGCACGCGGGATACTTGCGCTTCGATCAAACGACAGAGGGAAAGTCGATGAAACGCATAGGAATGCTGCTGCTCTGCCTGGCGCTCTGCGGCGCCGCCATCGCACAGACCGCCAGCGCGGTGCGCAAGCGCGCCGAGGCCAGCATGGTGGTTAATGGGCATATCGTGCTGGCACCGGACGGCAGCGTCCGCTCGTGCACCCTCGACCAGCAGGACCAGTTGCCGGTGCCGGTAGTGGATCTGGTCAAGCGCAATTCGGCCACCTGGCGTTTCCAACCGGTGCTGGCGGACGGCGTCGCGGTGGCGGCGGAAGCGCCGATGCACCTGCGCGTCGTCGCGACCCCAAGCGGCGACGGCGACACCTTCAACCTGCGCATCGTCAGCGGCACCTTCAGCAATGGCCAGGCCGACAAGGGGCTTGCCTACAAGAACCGCACGCCACCCCGTTACCCCCAGGATGCGGTGCAGGCGCGCGTCAGCGGCACGGTGTTCCTGCTCGTGCGCGTGCAGCCCGACGGCACCGTGGGCGACGTGGCCGCCGAGCAAGTCAATCTCAACGTGGCGGACAGCGAGAACGGCATGCGCCGCTGGCGCAAGCTGCTGGCCGCCTCCAGCATCGAAGCCGCGCGCAACTGGACCTTCACCGTGCCGGCCAACGGCCCGGGCCGGAACGGCGATGCCTGGATCGTACGCGTGCCCGTGGCCTACCATCTGCGCCACATGGGAGATTCCGAGCAGCCCGAATCTGCCGCCTGGCAGGCCTATATTCCGGGTCCGAAGGAACCGATCCCGTGGATGGACGAGTATCGCCGCACGCACAAGGATGAAAGCCTGGGCGCCGATGCGTTGCCCGACGGCAGTCTCTACCTGGTCGGCAGCGGCCTGCACCTGACCACGCCGCTGGATCGCTCCTGATTCTCCGGTGCGGACGCCGCTACGGCGTCCGCACCGGCAAGCGCACCAGCTCACGGAACGCATCGTGCTGGTAGCGGCTCATGCGCAACTCCTGCCCCGTGCTCAGCACCACCATGTGGTAGCCCTTGAACCACGGATGGATCGCCTGGATGCGGTCGATATTGACGATGGCCGAGCGATGCACGCGCGCGAACTGGCGCGGATCGAGGCGTTCCTCCAGCGCGGTCATGGTCTCGCGCAACTCGTAGGTGTCCTTGCCCACGTGCAGGCGCACGCTGTTGCGGTTGGCTTCGATCCAGTCGATGCGCGCCACCTCCAGCAGGATCACGCTGCCGTCCATCGGGATCGGCAGGCGCCGCGCGTAGCTTTGCTCGCGCCGCCATTGCGCCAGCGCCTGCCATACCCGCGCGGACTCGGCACCGCCGCCCTCGCCCGCCAGCCGCCGCCGCACCCGGCGCAACGCCGCGTCGAAGCGTTCGCTGCTGAACGGCTTGACCAGGTAATCCACCGCGTTCGCCTCGAACGCGCGCACCGCGTATTGCTCATAAGCCGTGACAAAGACCGTGGCCGGCAAGGCCGCCTCGCCCAGCGCGACGGCAACATCGATGCCGGTCATCTCCGGCATCTGGATATCAAGGAATACCAGGTCCGGCTGCAATTGGCGGATCGCCTCCAGCGCGCTGGCGCCATCGCCGAATTCGCCGGCGATCAGGACATCCGCTTCCTTGCGCAACAGGCGCGCGATGCTGTGCCGCGCGATCGGCTCGTCGTCCACGATCAGCGCGCGGATGCTCATGCGGCCACCGCGCCCAGTGCGCGGAACGGCAGGCGCAGGCGGCAGGTGACACCTTGCGGCGACAGCGTGTCGATATAAACCGAGGCGGTAGTGCCGTACAGCTCCTGCAGGCGCAAGCGTGTATTGGACAGACCGATGCCGCGCGTGAACGCTTCTTCCGGCGTCACTTCCAGCACGCCGTTGCGATTGCGCACTTCCAGGTAAAGGCTGTCGGTGTCGCGATGCGCAAACACTTCGACGGTGTCGCCGCCGGCGTGCCGGCCGATGCCGTGATGGATCGCGTTCTCCACCAAAGGCTGCAGGATCAGGCCGGGCACGGCGGCGCCAAGCGCGGAGACCGACGCGTCCACGCGCGTATCGAGGCGGTCCTTGAAGCGCACGCGCTGGATGCCGAGGTACAAGTCCAGCAACTCCAACTCGCGGGCCAGTGCGATCTCCTGCCGGTCTTCATCGAGATACGCGCGCAGCAGCTCGCTCAGGCGCAGCAGCATGTCCTCGGCGACTTCCGGCTCCTCGCGGATCAGGGTGGTGATCGCATGCAGCGTGTTGAACAGGAAATGCGGCTGCAGCTGCATCTTCAGCACCTGCAGGCGCGATTGCGCCAGCAGCGCCTGCAGTTGGTCCGCGCGCCGGTCCTTCTCGCGGAAGAAGCGCATGGCATGCCAACCCACCACCAGCACCCAGTAGATAAAGAAATCGATGAAGACGTATTTGTCGATGAACTGCTGCAGCTGGTCGTCGAACGGCGGCTGGCCGGGTTCGAGCAGATGGCCGAGCGTGGCGCCGATCAGCACCGCGCAGGCGGAGAATCCCAGGCTGCCGGCGATATAGAGCGGCAGGTAGCGCCACTGCGCGGTGGTGTCGACGGTAAAGCGCCTGGCCAGCGCGAACACGCCAGGCGCCAGCACCGCCAGCGTGTACCACTGCACCATCGCCCAGCGGATGTAGTCGGCGGCATTCCAGGTATGCCCGCGCATCGCATCCATGCTGTAGCCCTGGATGGCGAACAGCACGGCCGGCACGGTCCACGCGGCCAGGTAACGCCAGAATCGCATCGCACTCCTCCATGCCGTGGCGTCCGCATCCTACACAGGCATAGCTGCGCGCGAACAGGCTCGCCGGTCACGGCTGCCATTCGTCCCGCGCCCGCTACGATCCGTCCCGCCACAACCACGCCCGACGGGCGCTTCGCGCCCAATCCGTGCATCGCCGCCCGGGCGGCAGCTGTGGAGAGGAAGCCATGAACCGTCGCCTTGCGCTGCTGCTCGCCAGTGGGTCGCTCGCCTGCGTGTCGCTGCCAACGATGGCCGCTGCGCAGACGCGCTATCTGGAGGTCTACAACGATGCGCCTTCCAGCCTGGTGACGCTGGCCGTTGCGCCGGCGGGAACGGATGCGTTTCGCGCTGTGCCTATCGGCGATCGTCCGCTGATCGGTGGCGGCAACGCTGTAACGGTGGCGATCGATGGCAAGGAAGGTTGCCGCCGCGATCTGCGCGCCACCTTCGCCGATGGGCGCTCGCTATTGCAGCGCAACTTCGACGTGTGCCGCTATCGCAGCTATCGCACAGGACGCGTGCTGCCGGCTAAGTAGGTTGGGGTGAGCCGACAGGCGAACCCCAACGATGCGACCACTTCGCAAGCGACGACGTTGGGGTTGCCACCCCAACCTAGGCCACGCCGTAAGGCAGGTTTGGCGTCGCGACCACGCGCTCGCCCACCGTCTCGCCACGCAGGAAAGCAAAGGTCGCCTCGATCACTTCTGGAGCATCCAGCACGCGATGGTGGCCGAGTCCCTGCGTGGTGAGCAGACGCGCGCCCGACCAGTAGCGCGCGTAGCGTTCGCCCTCGTCCCACGGCACGTCGTGGTCGTCCAGGTCGTGCACCACCAGCCCGGACTGGCCCAGCGCCGGCAGATGCTTGTGCACCTGCAGGTCGCGCACGGTCACGCCGGTGCGCCGCTCGAGCCAGCCGTAGAACGCTTCGCGCAGGTGGTCGCCCAGTTTCACGAAGCGGAAGAAGCGGCCGGCGGCGGCTTCCATATCGGCCGCAGGCGCCACCAGCACCAGTTGCCGTGCCCACCAGGTTTCGCTCTGCGCCAAGGCCAGCGCGGCACCGCCGAGCGAATGGCCGATCGCCAACGCCGCGTTGCCGTAGTGCTGCCCGACCGCGCGGATGGTGGCGATGAAATCCGGCAGCGTGCACAAGCGGCCCGAGCTGCGGCCATGGCCGGGCTGGTCGAACGCCACCACCGCCAGGCCCGCTTCGCGCAGGCGCTGCACCCACGGCAGATAGCGCAGGCCGAAGCTGGACCAGCCATGCACCAGCAGCGCGTATGGCTGCGTCGCCGGATCGCCCCAGACATAGGTGGCGATCCGCTCGCCGCCGACCGGCAATTCGCCTAGCGTCATCGCCTCGTCCGGCTGGGCCGCCAGCGCGCGGCTGCGGCTGCTGGCGAACGGCGTGGCGAACAGGCGTGCGGCGCGGTCGACCGTGCGGCGCGGCGCGAGCCGGCCGCCGACGGCAAAGCTGGCGCGCACGGCGCCGAGTTTCAGCAGCAGGCCGGCGCTGGGGCGGCCGTGCGGGCGATGGGCGCGTTGGGGGCGAGGCATGGCGGAGCTCCCTGGGGTGTGGGTGCTGAGTGCGGGTGCGGGGGTCAGATGCGATAGCTGGCGAACAGGCGGTCGACCGCCGCGAGCGTGCGGCGACGTGCCTCCTCGAAGCCGAACAAGCCGGCGTCGTGGTGCAGTACGAGCATGAAGGCGTAGATCTCGAAGGCGAGCTGGCCGACGTCGGTATCGCGGCCCAGATGCCCTTCGTCCACCGCCAGGGCAATCGCCTTCTCCAACTGCCCGCGCCAACCGGCCTGCTGATGCACCACCGCGTCGCGCAGGGCGCCATCGCGGCCGTCGTATTCGCCGACGGCCGACAGCAGCACGCAGCCGCGCTCGTAGCGATGCGCCCAGTCACACCAGTGCTCGACGATGGCGCGCAGGCGCGGCAAGCCGCGCGGCATCCTCAACGCGGGCAGCAGCACGTTGTCCATGAAGCGCAGCGCGCCCAGTTCGAGCACGGCCAGCTGCAGGTCTTCGCGCGAACCGAAGTGGGCGAACACGCCACTCTTGGACATGTCCGCGGCTTGCGCCAGCGTGCCGATCGACAGCCCTTCCAGGCCGTCGTTGCAGGCCATGGCGTAGGCGCGGTCGAGGATCATCTCGCGGGTGGCGGCGCGCTTGCCGGGGGCGGTAGTAGCGTTCATGGGGTCGGAAAATAGAACGACCGTTCGTTCTTTTCAAGTGCCGACCTGGCACACATTGCGAAGGCGGACGCAAGGTTATGCTTCGGACCAGTTTTCCAGGGAGGTAAAACGCATGAAATTCCGCCTGCCGCTCGTGCTGGCCCTAGGCGCCCTGCTCTGTGGCTGCACCACCTCGCCCACCGGGCGCAAGCAGCTGATGATGGTCTCCGACGGGGATATGTCGAAGATGGGCCTGGCCGCGTTCAACGATATGCGCACCAAGGGCAAGTTCGCCGATGCGCCGAAGGAGCGCGCCTACGCCACTTGTGTCGCCAACGCCCTGGTGGCGGTGCTGCCGGCGCCGTGGAACACCCAGCAGTGGGAAGTGCAGATCATCGACGACAACACGCCCAACGCCTTCGCCCTGCCCGGCGGGCGCATTGGCGTCAACCGCGGCATGTTCAAGGTGGCGTCCAACCAGGACCTGCTCGCCGTGGTGCTGGGGCATGAGCTCTCGCACGTGGTGTCGCGCCATGGCGCCGAGCGCATGTCCGACAACATCGCCGCGCAGGTGGCCGTGGTTGCCGGCACCGCCTATGCCGCCACCCGCGGCACCAACGTCGGCTACGCCGCCGCGGCGCTCGGCGTGGGTGCGGAAGTGGGCCTGCTGCTGCCGTTCTCGCGCATGCAGGAAAGCGAGGCGGACACGCTGGGCCAGCGCTACATGGCGCAGGCCGGCTTCGACCCGCGCTCGGCCGCCACGCTGTGGGAGCGGATGGCGGCGCAAGGCCCGGCCGGCCCCAAGCAGCCGGCCTTCCTGTCGACCCATCCGGCCTCGTACAACCGCCAGCAATCGCTGACCAAGCAGGCCGACCTGCTGATGCCGGTGTTCGAGCAGGCACGCACCAGCGGGCACAAGCCCAACTGCGCGATGTGAGGACGGCGCGCGGCGGCGTTCCGGCGCCGCCGCGCGTATTTCACCGCATCCTGCTCGCCCCCATCCTGTTCCACCCCACCCATTTCTGAACAAGCCGGCCGGCCGCGGTCAACAGCCGCCGGCCCATGCCGTTTTTCCATGCGGGCCACACGTTGCGTGGCCGAGGAGAAACCGCATGAAAACGCTGGCACGAACCTTCGCCGTGCTGACCGCGCTGGGCCTGGGCCTGGGCGCTTCCGCCTACGCTCCCGATGCCGCCGCGCGCACGCAGATCTCCGTCGGCATCAACGTCGCACCGCCCGCACCGCGCTACGAAGTGGTGCCGCCGCCGCGCGTCGGCTACGCCTGGGCGCCGGGCTACTGGCGCTGGGACCCGTATGCGCGCCGCCACGTGTGGATGGTCGGCCGCTGGATGCCGGCGCGCCACGGCTACAACTATCGCGCCCCGCGCTGGGAGCACTACCGCGGCGGCTGGCGCTTCCACGACGGTTACTGGGGCCGTTGAGCTCCGTTTGATTTCGACGCGGCTGCCCGCTGGCAGCCGCGTTTTTCCCGGCTCTAACCAACTAGTTCTAACCAATTAGTTCTCACCAAGAAGGGGCACAACAATGCAGATTCGAATCGTGGCGCTCGCCGCGCTGACCTTGCTCGCCAGCGGCTGCGTGGAGGAGCGCGTGGTGCACGAGCGCCCCGTGGTGGTGGAACGCCCGGTGGTGCGCCGCGACGTGGTCGAAGTGATCGCACCGCAGCCGCCGCCGGAGCGCATCGTGGAAGTGGAGCCGGCGCCGCGCCAGGGCTATGTGTGGGCACGTGGCTACTGGCACTGGAGCGGGCGCGAATACGTGGCCATGCCGGGGCATTGGGAAGTGGTGCGTCCGGGTTACCACTACGTCCACCCGCATTACGAGCGTCGCAACGACGGTTGGCATCTGAACGTCGGCGTGTGGGTCAACGGCTGAGCCGTCTCCCGCTCTACGCCGCCGGCGCCGCACGCGGGGCGCCGGCGGCGATCGCCCGGTAGTCCCGCGGCGTCATGCCCACCGTCGCCTTGAACTGCCGCGCGAACGCGCTCTGGTCGGCGAAACCGCAGGCGAGGCCGATCGCCGCCACGCTTTCCGCGCCACGCAGCAGCCGCATCGCCGCCTCGATGCGCAGCTTGGTCTGCACCTGCTGCGGGGTGAGCTGGAACACGCGGCGGAAATGCCGCTCCAGCTGCGCCACCGAGACCCCCGCCAGTTCGGCCAGCTTCGCCACGCGCACGCCTTCGGCGTAATGCTCCTGCAGGTAGGCGAGCACGCGGCGCAGGCGCACATAAGTGGGATGGCGACCATCCGGTTTGCCCAGGTCGCGCGAGATGCCGACGATGCCGTGTACCTCGCCGCGCTGCCCTTTTGCCGACTTGAGCAAAGGCCGCTTGCAGGTAAGACACCAGCCGGGCACGCGGTTCGGGAAGATGTGCACTTCGAGCTGGTTCTCGATCACTTCGCCGTCCAGCACGCGCCGGTCCTGCGACGCGTAGGAGCCGCCCAGCGTGGCGGGAAACAGCTCGACCACGCTGCGGCCGATCACATCCGCGCGCTGCTTCAAGCCCAGCCGGCGCACCAGGGTGAGATTGGCGTGGGTGTAGCGGCCCTGGCCGTCCTTCACGAAGAACACCACATCGGGCAAGGCGTCGAACAGCGCCTCCAGCTCGTCGGCCGAAATCTTCATGTCCATCGCAGGTCCTGCCTCGTCGCAAAGCCTTGTGCAATCGCAGCATGGCACAAAATCGGCCTGGCGCATTGTGCTGATTTCCGCACGCAGCGATGCCAAGCGTTGCTAGACGCTCGGCCGCCCCGGCGGCGAGCATGTGCGGTATGCATACCATCGACGTGATCGACTCGCACACCGGCGGCGAACCCACCCGCACCGTCATCGCCGGCTTTCCGGACCTGGGCGCCGGCACCCTGATGGAGCAGCGCGAACGCTTCCGCCGCGACTTCGACCGCTGGCGCGCCGGCATCGCCTGCGAGCCGCGCGGCTCGGCCACCGTGGTCGGCGCGCTGCTGCTGCCGCCGCAAAGTGCCGATGCCTGCGCCGGCGTGATCTTCTTCAACAACGTCGGTTATCTAGGCATGTGCGGCCACGGCACCATCGGCGTGGTGCGCACCTTGCAGCACCTGGGGCGCATCGGCCCCGGCCTGCATCGCATCGAAACGCCGGTCGGCACGGTGGGGGCGGAACTGCATGCGGACGGGCGCGTGTCGATCGACAACGTCGAGAGCTATCGCCATGCCAAGGACATGCGCGTGAGCGTGCCCGGCTACGGCGACGTCACCGGCGACATCGCCTGGGGCGGCAACTGGTTCTTCATCACCAAGGACACGCCTCTGCCGCTGGAGATCCAGCACCAGCGCGAACTGACCGCCTACACCGAAGCGATCCGCCGCGTGCTCGAAGCGCAGGGCATCACCGGCGCCGAAGGCGGCGAGATCGACCATATCGAGATCAATGCCGACCTCGATGGCCAGGCCGGCCGCAACTTCGTGCTGTGCCCGGGCCTGGCCTACGACCGCTCGCCCTGCGGCACCGGCACCAGCGCCAAGCTGGCCTGCCTGGCGGCGGACGGCAAGCTCGCCCCCGGCGAAGTGTGGCGGCAGGAAAGCATCCTCGGCCACGGCAGCGAATTCGAAGCCAGCTACACACCGGGCGCGCGCGGCGTAAAGCCGCGCATCACCGGCAGCGCCTTCGTGGTGGCCAGTTCCACCCTGCTGTTCGACGAAGCCGACGCGTTCACCTGGGGCAGCGGCGCGGAATGAGCGTAGCCGGCTACGACCTGATCGTGATCGGCGCGGGCATCGTCGGCGCGGCCTGCGCGGATGCGGCCAGCGGCGACGGCCTGCGCGTGGCGATCGTCGAACCCGGCCCGATCGGCGGCGGCGCCACCGCCGCGGCGATGGGCCACCTGGTGGCGATGGACGACGATCCCGCCGAACTGGCGCTGGCGCGCTATTCGCTGCGGCAGTGGGAAGCCTTCGCCGACCTGCCGGAAGCCGAATTCAGCCGCTGCGGCACCTTGTGGGTGGCGCGCGAAGAACGCGATCTCGCCTCCGCCACCACCCGCGCCGCGCGCCTGGAGGCCGCCGGCGTGGAAGTGCAGTTACTTGACGCCAGGCAACTGTACGAACTGGAACCCGAGCTCGCCCCCGGCATGAGCGGCGGCATGCTGGTGCCGCGCGAAGCGGTGGTGTATCCGCCGCGGATGGCGCGCCATCTGGTTCATCGCGCGCAAGCGCGCGGCGCGGTGCTGTATGCAGGACGCCGCGTGCAGGCGCTGCGCCGCGGCGGCGCGCAACTGGACGATGGCTCCTCGCTCAGCGGTCCGGTGCTGGTCGCCACCGGTTGCGCCGTGCCGGCACTGCTGCCGCAGTTGCCGATGCGCGCGCGCAAGGGACATCTGGTGATCACCGACCGCTATCCCGGCCTGCTGCGGCACCAGTTGCTGGAACTGGGCTATGCCGACAGCGCGCACGGTGACGCCGACAGCAGTGTGGCTTTCAATGTGCAGCCGCGTCCGACCGGGCAGATCCTGCTCGGCTCCTCGCGCGAATTCAGCGCCACCGATGCGGCGGTCTCGCCCGCCATGCTGCGGCGGATGCTCGAACGCTGCTTCGCCTTCGTCCCCGCGCTGCGCGAACTGCAGGCGCTGCGCGCGTGGACCGGCTTTCGCCCGACCACGCCGGATGGACGTCCTTATCTCGGCGCGGTGCCCGGCAGCACCGATCAATGGGTTGCCGCCGGCCACGAAGGCCTTGGCGTCACCACCGCCCTGGGCAGCGCGCGCCTGCTGCTGGACCTGATCCAGCAACGCGAGCCGGCGATCGATCCCGCGCCCTACGCACCGTCGAGGTTGGCGGCATGAGCGCCACCGTGCGCCTGCAAGTGAATGGCCAGCCGGTCGACGTACCGGCCGGCGCCAGCGTCGCCGCCGCGGTGGCGCATTGGACACTGCATTTCCGCACCTCGGTAAGCAGCGAAGCGCGCGCGCCGCTGTGCGGCATGGGCGTGTGCTTCGAATGCCGCGTCCGCATCGACGGCGTCGCGCACCAGCGCGCGTGCATGACACCGGCGCGCGACGGCATGCAGGTGGACAGCCATGACTGAGCGCTACGACGTGCTGGTGGTCGGCGCCGGCCCCGCCGGTCTCGCCGCGGCGCATACCGCTGCCGCACACGGCGCGCGCGTAGGCCTGCTCGATGCGCAGCCGCGCGTGGGCGGCCAGGTGTGGCGCCACGATGTGCGCAAGCCCGCACCGCGTGCCGCGCGCGCAGCTTTTGAAACGCTGCGCCAGGTCACCCTGCTGGCTCAGCGCAGCGTCGTCGCCAGCGAAGACGGCGCCCTGCGGGTGGAGACCCCGCAAGGTTCGGCCCTGCTTGCGTACGGCGCGCTGATCCTTGCCACCGGCGCACGCGAACTGCTGCTGCCCTTCCCCGGCTGGACGCTGCCCGGCGTCACCGGCGCCGGCGGTCTGCAGGCCTTGACCAAGCAAGGCTGGCCGGTCGCCGGCAAACGCGTGGTCGTCGCCGGCAGCGGTCCGCTGCTGCTCGCCGCCGCGGCCACCTTGCGCGCGCATGGCGCCAGGCTGGTCGGCATCCACGAACAGGCTTCCGCCGACAGCGTGCACGCGTTCGCACGGCAGCTGCTGCACTGGCCCACGCGCGCCGCGCAGGCGCTGTCGCTGCGCGCCAGGCTGCTCGGCGTGCCGTATCGCCTCGGTTCGGTGGTGCGCCACGCGCATGGCGAAGAGGCCGTGCGCACGGTGGAGATCGAGGACGCGCACGGCACCCATGTCGTCGATTGCGATCTGCTCGCCGTCGGCTACGGCCTGGTGCCGAATGTCGAACTCGCGCAACTGCTCGGCTGCGCGCTCGACCACACAGCGACCCATCCGCAGGTGCAGGTGGACGAACTGCTGCGCACCAGTGTGCCCGCCATCTTCGCCGCAGGCGAAGCCTGTGGCATCGGCGGCCTGGCCGTAGCGCGCATCGAGGGCGCCATCGCCGGCCATATGGCGGTCGGCAACGCCGCCGAAGCGCGCGCCCTGCTGCCTGAGCGTGAACGCGCCCGCCGCTTCGGCGCGCTGCTGGCAATGCACTTCGCGCCGGGCCAGCGCGTGCGTGCGCTGGCTACGCCGCAAACCCTGATCTGCCGCTGCGAGGACGTCCCGCTCGGCGCGCTCGACGGTTACGCCGATGCGCGCGAAGCCAAGCTCGCCACGCGCTGCGGCATGGGCGCCTGCCAGGGCCGCATCTGCGGCACCGCGCTGGCCGAGCTGGGCCGCTTTCCGCGCAGCGCCGGCCGCCCGCCCTTGTTTCCCGCACGCCTCGCCACCCTGGCGGGGCTCGCTCTTTCCCCTTCCGACGACGTATCGAGGTCACCGACATGAGCAATGCATCCATCTGGCGCGGCGTGATTCCCGCCATCACCACGCCCTTCACCGCCGACGGCCAGGTCGACCACGCCTTTCTCGCCAGGCACGCCAACCAGCTGATCGACGCCGGCTGCACCGGCATCGTGCCGCTCGGCTCGCTCGGCGAAGCGGCCACGCTGTCTTTCGAGGAAAAGGTCGCCATCATCCGCACCCTGGTGCAGGCGCTGAACGGCCGCGCACCGGTCATCCCGGGCATCGCCGCGCTGTCCACCGACGAGGCCGTGCGCCTGGCCAGGGAAGCGAAGACGCTGGGCTGCTCCGGCCTGATGGTGCTGCCGCCGTACGTGTATTCCACCGACTGGCGCGAAATGGGCGCGCATCTGCGTGCAGTGATCACGGCCACCGACCTGCCCTGCATGCTTTACAACAACCCCGTCGCCTACAAGACGGATTTCACCCCGGAGCAGATCGCCGAACTGGCGCATGCCTACCCGAATGTGCAGGCGGTGAAGGAGTCCTCCGGCGACGTGCGCCGCTTCGCCGGCATCCGCGCCCTGCTGGGCGACCGGGTGGAGCTGCTGGTCGGCATGGACGACGCCATCGTCGAAGGCGTGGCGATGGGCGCGCGCGGCTGGATCGCCGGCCTGGTCAATGCCTACCCGAAGGAGTCGGTGAAGCTGTTCGAGCTGGCCCGCGACGGCGGCGCCGACGCGGCGCTGGAACTGTACCGCTGGTTCCTGCCGCTGCTGCGGCTGGATACGGTGCCGACCTTCGTGCAGCTGATCAAGCTGGTGCAGGCCAAGGTCGGCTTGGGCTCCGAGCAGGTGCGCGCGCCGCGACTGGCGGTCGTCGGCGCGGAACGCGAAGCCGCGCTGCGTGTGATCGATCACGCCATCGCCCACGCGCCGAAGCTCTGACATGGACATCCAACCCGTCCTGATCGACGGCGACTGGCGCGCGGCAAACGCGCCGGCCGGCCAGTTCCGCGCCGAAGACCCGAGCACAGGCGTAGCGATCGGCCCGGCCTTCCCGGTCTGCGGCGCAGCGGATGTCGAAGCCGCGCTCGCCGCCGCAGCCGGCGCCGCCGCCGAACTCGCCGCCGCACCGCCGGAACGCATCGCCGCCTTTCTCGAAGCGTATGCGGATGCGATCGAAGCCGACGCCGAGGCACTGGTCGACATCGCCCACGCCGAAACCGCCTTGCCCAAGCACCCGCGCCTCGCCGCGGTGGAATTGCCGCGCACCACCCATCAGCTGCGTCTGGCCGCGAACGCCGTGCGCAGCTATGCGTGGACCCAGCCGGTGATCGACACCGCCGCCAACCTGCGTTCGCACCTGGCGCCGCTGGGCAAGCCAGTGCTGGTGTTCGGCCCGAATAATTTCCCGTTCGCCTTCAACGCGATCGCCGGCAGCGATTTCGCCTCCGCCATCGCCGCGCGCAATCCGGTGATCGCCAAGGCGCATCCTTCGCACCCCGCCACCAGCGAACGCCTGGCACGCGCGGCATTCGCGGCGCTGCGCCAGGCTGGCTTGCCGGCCGCGTCGGTGCAGATGCTTTATCACTTCGACCATGCGATCGGCGCCACGCTGGCGGGCGATCCGCGCCTGGGCGCGATCGGCTTCACCGGCAGCCGCGCCGGCGGGCTGGCGCTGAAGGCCGCCGCCGATGCGGCGGGCGTGCCGGCGTATGTGGAACTGTCCAGCGTCAACCCGGTGTTCCTGCTGCCGGGTGCGCTGGCCGAACGCGGCGCGGCGCTGGCGCAGGAGTTCTTCAGCTCCTGCACCATGGGCAGCGGCCAGTTCTGCACCAATCCGGGCGTGGTGATCGTGCCGCGCAGCGAGACGGGCGACGCCTTCGTCGAAGCCGCCAAGACGCACTTCGCCGCCGCGGCGCCGAGCGTGCTGTTCTCGCGCGGCGTGCTGGAACATCTGCAGAACGGCGTCGCCACGCTGCGTGCGGCCGGTGCGCAACTGCTGGCGGGCGGCGCAGCCGGCTCGCCCGGTTATCGCTACGCGCCGAGCCTGCTGGAAGTGGACGCCGCATCGTTCCTGCGCGAACCGAAAGCCCTGCAGACCGAAGCGTTCGGCCCGGTCAGCCTGCTGGTGCGCACCAGCGACGTGGCGCAGATGGCGCAGGTGGCGGCCGCGTTCGAAGGCAATCTCACCGGCACGCTGTATACGAGCGGCGCCGACGAGGCGGCATCGGTCGACGTCGCGCGCGCACTGCGCCCGCGCGTCGGCCGCCTGATCGGCAACCGCATGCCCACCGGGGTGGCGGTCAGCCCGGCGATGAACCACGGCGGCCCCTACCCCAGCACCGGCCATCCGGGCTTCACCGCAGTAGGCATGCCGGCGGCGATCCGCCGCTTCGCCGCCCTGCACTGCTACGACAACCTGCCCGAACACCTGCTGCCGCCGGAGCTGCGCGACCATAACCCCGGTGGGGTGGAGCGGCAGATCGACGGCTGCTGGTGCGTCGACGACCTGGGAACGCCAGGCGCATGAGTTCGATGCAGATCGGCGGTCTCGACCTCGCCCAGGCGCGTGCGCGCCTGCGGCCGTGGCAAGCAGTGGCACCCGCGATCGGCGCGGATGAATACGAGCACCGCCTCGAACACGCCCGCGCGCTGCTGCGCGCGCAGCGGCTCGATGCGCTGCTCGTCACCGCCGGCACCTCGCTACGCTATTTCACCGGCGTGGCCTGGGGTGCCAGCGAGCGGCTGCTGGGCATGCTGCTCACCGCGCAGGGCGATCCCATCCTGATCTGCCCCGGCTTCGAGGCCGGCTCGCTCGCCGCGGTGCTGCGCATTCCTGCCGACGTGCGTTTGTGGGAGGAACACGAAGACCCGCAGCAACTCGTCGCCGCTGCCCTCGCCGAACGCGGCGCGGGCAGCCTCGCGCTCGACCCGGCGGCGCCGTTCGCGGTCGCCGAACGCCTGCGCGGCGTGCTCGGCGGCAAGCCCATCGCGGATGCCACCGCCATCATCGACGGCTGCCGCATGTGCAAGTCGTCCGCCGAACTGGCGCTGATGAAGCAGGCCACCGCGATGACGCTGGACGTGCATCGCCTGGCTGCCCGCCTGATGCGCGAAGGCATCTCGCGCACCGAGCTGGTGCGCTTTATCGATGAAGCGCACCGTGCGATGGGCGCGGACAACGGGTCCACCTTCTGCATCGTGCAGTTCGGCCATGCCACCGCTTATCCGCACGGCATCCCCGGCGAGCAATACCTGGAGCGCGACCAGCTCGTGCTGATCGACACCGGTTGCACGGTGCAGGGTTACCACTCCGACATCACGCGCACCTACATCTTCGGCACGCCAGGCGCCGAGCAGGCGCGCATCTGGGAACTCGAGCAGGCCGCGCAGCAGGCCGCGTTCGACGCCGTGCGCCCGGGCGTGAGCTGCGAATCCGTCGACGACGCCGCCCGCGCCGTGATCGAACGCGCGGGGCTGGGCCCCGACTACCGCCTGCCCGGCGTACCGCACCGCACCGGCCACGGCTGCGGCATGGCCATCCACGAGATGCCTTACCTGGTGCGCGGTTCGCGCACTGCGCTGCGGCCGGGCATGTGCTGCAGCGACGAACCGATGATCGTGGTCCCGGAGCAGTTCGGCATACGCCTGGAGGACCACTTCTACGTCACCGAGGACGGCGCGGCCTGGTTCACCCCACCGTCGCCGGCCATCGACCAGCCCTTCGCCTGACGCCCCCGGAGAGCAGCCGATGCATCGACCGATCGCTACGCTTACCTGCGCCATCTGCCTCGCCATCGCTCCTCTGCTCGCTCACGCGGCCGACGGCGCCGACCAGCGCTTCCGCGCCATCTACACGCAGGAATGGCAATGGCGCCAGGCGCAGTTCGCCGGCGGCGACGATGAAGATGGCGAGGGCAAGGCCGCCGATCATCTGCCCAGGGTCGATCCGGCCACGCAGGCGCAGCGCGAGCGTTACTGGGCGGACGTGCTGAAGCAACTCGACGCGATCGAGCCGAAGGATCTGCGCGGCGACGGCCCGGTGAACTACGCGGTCTACCGCAACCAGGTCGAGACGCTGCTGGCCGACCAGCGCCTGCACACCTGGGAAATGCCGTTCAACAGCGACACCGCGTTCTGGACCAACCTCGGCTTCACCGCACGCAAGTCGATGCGCAGCGCGGACGACTATCGCCGCTACCTGGGCCAGCTCCGCGATATCCCGCGCTACTTCGACGAACAGATCGCCAATATGCGCGCCGGCCTGGCACGCGGCTTCAGCGTGCCGCGGGTGACCCTGGCCGGACGCGACCAGTCCATCGCCGACGTGGCGAACGCCAAGGGCGACGACAACCTGTTCTACACGCCATTGCGCAAGATGCCGGACAGCATCCCGGCCACCACGCAGGCGCAGTTGCGCGCGCAGGCGCGTGCGGAGATCGAACAGCAGGTCATCCCTGCCTACGCCAAGCTGCTCGGCTTCATGCGCAACACTTACATGAAGCAGGCCCGCACCACGCTGGCGGCGGAGGCGATGCCGGACGGCAAGGCGTTCTACCAGGCGCAGATCCGCGAGTTCACCACGCTGGAACTCAGCCCGGAACAGATCCATGCAACCGGCCAGCATGAAGTGGCGCGCATCCGCACCGAGATGGAACACACCATCGGCGAGACCGGTTTCAAGGGCAGCTTCGCTGAGTTCCTGCACTATCTGCGCACCGACCCGAAGTTCTATCCGAAGAGCGCCGACGAACTGCTCAAGGATGCCGCATGGATCGCCAAGCGCGTGGACGGCAAGCTCGCTCAGTACATCGGCCGCCTGCCGCGCCAGCGCTTCGCCATCGAGCCGGTGCCGCCGGATCTGGCGCCGTTCTACACCGGCGGCCGCGGCGGCCCCGGCATCTATCTGGTCAACACTTATGACCTGCCGTCGCGCCCGCTGTATTCGCTGACCGCGCTGACCCTGCACGAATCGGCGCCCGGCCATGCCTTGCAGATGCCGCTCGCCGCCGAGCACGAAGGGCTGCCGGAGTTCCGCCGCTACACCTATATCTCCGCCTATGGCGAAGGCTGGGCGCTGTACTCCGAACGGCTGGGCGTGGAGATGGGCATGTACGACACGCCGTACGACCGCTTCGGTTATCTCAGCTACCAGATGTGGCGCGCCTGCCGCCTGGTGGTGGACACCGGCATCCATCACCTGGGCTGGACGCGCGAACAGGCGCAGGCCTTCATGCGCGACAACACTGCGCTGAGCGAACACGAGATCGAGACCGAGGTGGATCGCTATATCGCCTGGCCGGCCCAGGCGCTGTCGTACTACCTGGGCGAGATGGCGATCGTCGAGGCGCGCGCCAAGGCCGAAAAGGCCCTGGGCGAACGCTTCGACCTGCGCGCCTTCCACGACACCGTGCTGTCGCTGGGCTCGGTGCCGCTGCCCGTACTGCAACAACAAGTGGATCGCTTTATCGCCGACGGCGGCAAGTCGCCGTATGCGGAGGCGAAAGCACCGTAACGACTACCACGAGGTTTCGGGGAGGAACCGATGGGCCTGATCGACGACATCACCCGGCGCAAGTCGGTGGCGAGCCTCCAGCGCGAGGCCGACAAGGGCACCGGCCTGCGCCGCGTGCTCGGCCTGTGGCAACTCACCGCCATCGGCCTGGGCGGCATTATCGGCGTGGGCATCTTCGTGCTCACCGGCACGGTGGCGGCGACGCAGGCGGGGCCGGCGGTGCTGTTGTCGTTCCTGCTTGCCGGCATCGCCAGCGCGGCGGCAGCGCTGTGCTATGCCGAGTTCGCCGGGCTGATTCCCGTCTCCGGCAGCGCCTATACCTACGGCTATGCGGTGCTGGGCGAATTCGCCGGGTGGATCATCGGCTGGGACCTGCTGCTGGAGTACGCGCTGATCGCGGCGGTGGTGGCGGTGGGATGGTCCGGTTACGCACAGGTACTGCTCGACAACTTCGGCTTGCCATTGCCGACCTGGGCGCAGGGGGCGTGGGGCACGGCGCCAGGGCGCGTGGTGAACCTGCCGGCGATCGTGATCTCGGTGACCATCACCGCCCTGCTCGCCGTGCGCATGGAATGGGGTGCGCGCTTCAACACGCTGATCGTCGGCATCAAGATCGCCGGCGCCGCCTTGATCGTGATAGCGGGCGCCGCCTACGTGAAGCCGGAGCGCTGGCATCCGTTCATGCCGTTCGGCATGCACGGCGTGGTGACCGGCGCGGCGGTGGTGTTCTTCGCGGTGTTCGGCTACGACATGCTGACCACTGCCGCGGAGGAGTCGCGCAATCCGCAGCGCGACCTGCCGCGTGCGGTATTGTTGTCGCTGGGCATTGCGATGCTGCTGTATTTCGCCATCTGCCTGGTGCTGACCGGCATCGTGCCCTACACCACGCTGGACAACGATGCGCCGGTGGCGCATGCGTTTCTGCGCATCGGCATGCCGTGGACGATGGCGGTGATCTCGATGGCGTCGGTATGCGGCATCACCAGCGTGATCTTCGCCAACCTGCTGGCCGGCGCGCGCATCGGTTTCAGCCTGGGCCGCGATGGCTTGCTGCCGGCGTGGTTTGCCGGAATCCATCCGCGCTGGCGCACGCCGCACCGCGCGACCTTCCTGCTGGGGACGGTCACGGCGGTGGCGTCAGGCCTGTTTCCACTGGATGAGTTGGCGAAGCTGGTGAATATCGGCGTGCTCGGCGCGTTTATCGTGATCTGCACCGCGGTGGCGGTGTTGCGCTGGCGCCAGCCGGATCTGCATCGGCCGTTCCGCACCCCTTGGGTGCCGCTGGTGCCGTTGATCGGCGTGGGGTTTTCCTGCTGGCTGATCTGGGGCTTGCCGATGGTGACCTACCTGCGGTTTGCGCTGTGGTTGCTGGTGGGCTGCGTGGTGTATCTGGGGTATGGCAGGAAGCATAGCCGTCTCGCGAGCCGAACCGCGCCGACGTCTGAAACGGCGTAGGTTGGGGTGAGCCGCAAGCGAACCCCAACAATGCGGTGCGCGTGAAAGTGTTCATGCTGGGGTCCGCCCGTAGCTCACCCCAACCTGCGCCGGTCGACGGCACTGTGCGGCATTCCGCACTACCTCTGCCGCATCGATACAAGACCCATGAGCGGGTGCATGGGAGCCTCGTGCTTCGGTCCGCGTACGGAAGTCTGCTCCCTCCCTTCCGCTGCAACCCGGCGCGTACGCGGGCCCTCTCTTTCTGATTGCCGCGCGGGGAGCGTCGGCCTGGGGACGGAATGGATCGGCGTCGTTTTCTGCAGGGCCTGGCCGCAACGGGTGCGGCCGCCGGAGTGGTGGGTTGGGATGTGACGTCCGCGCAGGCGGCGGCACGGCCGCCAGTGTCCGGTGCGTTGGCGCCACCGCCGCGCGTACCGCTCGCGGCGCTTTCCACCGAAGGCCATCTGCGCCTGGTGGGTTTCGATCTGCAAGGCGCCGCCTGGTCGGTGTTCGAGGATCTGAGCACGCCGGATGGCGCGATCACCTTGCTCGGTCCCGATGGCGGCTGTGTGCTGGGCAAGCGCACCGAATCGTGCGCGGCCGACGCGGGAACGCCCTACCTCGGCATCGCGCTGAAGGAACTCGCCCTCGCCGATGCGGACCTGCTGGCCGAGCGCCTGCTCCAGCGCGGCGAGCCCGATCCCGAGCAGGTGCGCATCGCCGCACCGCCGCTCGCCTCGGTGCTCGACCCCAAGGATTACAACGGCCGCCTGCCCTGGACCAGCTTCGTCGGCAACGTGGCCTGCGCCGACACCATGCCGGTGTTTCCCGGCGGCAGCACGCGCACCTTCAAGCCCTCGCAGGAGACGGCAGCGCTGCGTGACGAAAAACTTGCGCCACGGCGGCGCGAAGGCTTGCTCGGCGGCTGGTTGCCGGCGGTGCATAAAGTGTTTCCGCTGGGCGAAGGGCGCTGGTACGACGTGCTGGTATTCGCCGATGTCGATGCCACCGACCGCTTCGTGGTGCAGACCTGGCACCGCACCGCGCTGGTCGAGCATGGGCGCATCAGCGAGCTGCACTACGGCTACAGCTATCCGGCCTATCCGCCCGCGCGGCAGCCACCATCGGCCGAAGCTTTCTATCGCGCCCTGCTGCGCTTCCACGATGCCTGGCAGCAACAGCTGGCCGATGCCTGCGCCATGCGCACGCCGGATCCAAGCTGGGCGGACATGGCGCGCCATGCGTTCGCGCGCGAGCTGGTGGTGCGGCCGGGCGGCAGCTATCCGAAGTATGGCGCGGTGGATCGCGACTACTACGGCAACGAGTACGACGGCTTCCAGGACACCTTCACCAGCTCGCTGTATGCCAATCTCGAATGGGGCCGCTACACGCAGGCGGCGATCGTGCTGGATGGCTACTTCACCGACTTCGTGCAGGCCGACGGCATGGTCAATATGCGTGGCGCGGAGACCGGCCAGTTCGGCCTTACGCTGTCGCTGCTCGCGCGTTATCTGCACTACACCGGCGACGTGGCGCTGCTGCGCAAGCACCGGGGCAAGATCGAAGCCACCGCGCGCATCCTGCTGGAACTGCACGACGCCAGCCTGCGCCTGCCGAAGAAAGATCCCGGCCATGGCCTGATCCACGGCTGGAACGAATCCGACGCCTGCCTGTTTCCCGAGCCGCAGCTGTGGTGGAAGCCTTACTACGCCAACAGCGCGTTGGCGGTACGGGGCTTGCAAGACCTTGCGGCGGTGTGGGTGCAGATCGATGCCAATGGCAAGGCTTCGGCGGAGCGTTGGCGCGAACGCGCGCGCGTGCTTACCGAGCAGTTCGTGCGCAGCTTGCGCGCCAATATCCGCTACGACCTGCATCCGCCGTATATCGGCCCGCTTCCCGGCGTGAAGCTCACTTTCCGCCAATCCTTGCTGCAGGAACATCCCAGCGAGCAGCAGTGGCCGCATCGCGCCTATGCCGAACTGCTGCAGGCCGATGTGTTGCCGGAGGATCTCGCGCACCTGGTGATCGATTGCATGCGTGGCCATGGCGCTACCTCGCTCGGCGTGGTGGCGAACGTCGCGCCGCCTTCACCGGAAGGGCGCGACATCCTCGGTTTCATTTCCTACGGCTACGCGCAGCAATTACTGCGGTTGGACCGGATCGACGAGTACCTGCTGTTTCTCTACGCGCACCGCTACCACGCGCATACGCCGGGCAGCTGGACGGCCGGCGAAGTGAGCGATCTGAGCGGTGGCATGCCGCTGTTCTGCATGCCCGCGCAGTTGACGATGCCCTTGCTGTTGCGCTGGATGATGGTGTTCGAGGACAGCGCGGGCGAGGTCCTGCATCTGGCGCGTGCGGTGCCTCGGCGGTGGATGGGCGGTGACGAGGCGATCGAGATACTTGGTGCGCCGACGCGGTGGGGTCGGGTCGATGTGCGCTTGCAGCCGGATGGTGGGCATGGTGTTACGGGTGAAATCACGCTGCCGGAGCGGATGGCCGGGGCGGTGTGGCTGAGTTTGCGGGCGCCTGAGGGGAAGCGACTGGGCGACGTGCGCGCCGATGGAGTCGCGCTGAAGAAGCGGCGCGGCGAGATGGTGCGCATCGACGGCCACCCCGAGCGAGTCGTGCGGATTTCCGCGACCTTCATTTGAGAAACCCTTCTCCCGCCGGCGACCCGAAGGTAGTCCCCGTGGGAGAGAAGGTGGCGGCAGCCGGATGAGGGTACGGGCGGAGTGAAGCGTCCCACTCCGCCCGTACCCTCACCCCAACCCCTCTCTCCCACGGGACTACCTTCGGGTCGCCGTCGGGACAGGGGCTTTACGGTCGTCGTGGCGTTGTCGCATTCACATTCAAACCACTATGCGCAATTCCGCACCCCCCTTTCCCAAATACGACAAGACGCCCCGCGCATGTGACGGCACGATGAAACCGTGCGCATGGGGGATGCGCCACTAACTGCCACGCCGCGCCGGCGTGGCCAGCACATCCGGGGAGAGGGTATGCCGTCTGGCTGTAGCGATCACCGCAGGCGATTCCTGAAGAACGCGGCCGTCGCGGCCGCCACGCTCGCGGTGACGCCGCGCATCCTCGCCGCCCCTGACGTTGCCGATCCCGGTAACGCCACTGCCTCACTGAAGATCCGCGAACAGCCCGTACGGCGGATGCAGGCCTTCGATCTGGGCCAGGTGCGTCTGCTGGACGGCGACTTTGCGCGTGCCGCGGCGATCAACCTGCGCTATCTGCACAGCCTTCCGGTCGATCGCCTGGCGCACAGCTTTCGCCTCCAGGCCAGCCTTCCCTCTTCCGCCAAGCCATTCGGCGGCTGGGAGAAGCCCGATTGCGAACTGCGCGGGCACTTCGCCGGCGGCCATTATCTTTCCGCCGCCGCGCTGGCCCACGCCAGCCTCGGCGACGCGCTGCTGAAGCAACGCGGCGACGAACTGGTTGCTGCGCTGGCCGCGTGCCAGCAGGCCAATGGTTATCTCAGCGCGTTTCCGGCCAGTTTTTTTGACCGCCTCAGCAGCGGCCAGAAGGTGTGGGCGCCGTTCTACACCATCCACAAGATCCTGGCCGGCATGCTCGACATGTACACGCTGGCCGGCAACCGCCAGGCGCTGGAGGTGGCCACCGGCATCGGCAACTGGACGGTGCGCTGGCTCAACGGATTCTCCGACGCCGAGCTGGCGCACATGCTCAAGACCGAATACGGCGGCATGAACGAGGCGCTGTACCAGCTTTACGCACTCACCGGCAACGAGCGTTACCGCGATGCGGCGCATCGCTTCGACCAGGCCACGCTGTTCGATCCGCTGGCCGCGCATCGCGACGAACTGCAAGGGCTGCACAGCAATACGCAGATCCCGAAGATCCTGGGCGCGGCGCGCCGCTACGAGCTCACCGGCGAGCCGCGCTACCGCCGTATCGCCGAATTCTTCTGGGAGACGGTGACGCAGAACCGCACGTACGCTACCGGCGGTTCCAGCAATGACGAATTCTGGAAGACCGGCCCCGGCGACCTGAAAGGCCAGCTCGGCCTGTACAGCGCCGAATGCTGCGTGGCCTACAACCTGCTCAAGCTCACCCGCTACGTCTACGCCTGGAGCGGCGACCCGCGCGCGTTCGACTACTACGAGCGCACGCTCTACAACGCACGGCTGGGCACGCAGGATCCGGCGGGGATGAAGCTGTACTACTACCCGCTGCAGGCGGGTGCGGCGAAGTTCTACAACTCGCCGGTTGATTCGTTCTGGTGCTGTACCGGCTCGGGCGCCGAGGAATTCGCGCGCTTCAATGACAGCATCTACTTCCATGACGACGACGCTCTCTACGTCAACCTGTTTATCCCATCGGAACTGGATTGGCCGCAGCACGGCCTGCGCCTGCGCCAGGACACCGCGTTCCCGCGCGAACCGCTTACGCGCCTGCAGCTCTCGCTCGCCGGGCCGGCGACATTCGCGCTCAATCTGCGCGTGCCGTCGTGGATCGCTCCCGGCGCGGGCGTGCGCGTGAACGGCGAGGCCCTGGACGTGTTCGCGTCGCCCGGCAGCTATCTCACCTTGCAGCGCGCCTGGCGCGACGGCGATCGCGTGGAGCTGGACCTGCCGATGCAGTTGCACAGCGAAGCGCTGGCTGGCGACGACGGCCTGCACGCCGCGCTGTACGGGCCGCTGGTCCTGGCCGCGCGCCTGGGCGCCGACGGCCTCACCCACGACATGCAGTACTGCGGCTACGAGGCCGCACCGAAACCCGAGCCCAAACCCCGGCCGGCGCCGGGCGTGGCAGCCGGGCGGCCCGGAGCGGCCGCCTGGCTGCGCACGCTTTCGGCGCGCGAACTGCGCTTCGAGGCCGACACGCGCGACGGCAGCATTGCGGTGGCGCCGTTGAATGAAATCCACGGCGAGCGCTATGCCGTGTACTGGCAGCTTCAACCCGACGCGCCCGGCCAGGGCTGAGCGCGTCATGCCCGCCTGAGGCGGGCCGCAGCAATGCAACGCACGCAACCGGGCCACTGGCCCGGCACGGCGCGCTGTTGCCCGACGAAACGCAACCGCCCTGAGGGGGGGCCGTTGCGCACGCCCCATCACCGGCACCACCTGCCATGCGAGGTATCCGCCCATGCATCCACCTTCCGCCTGTCGCCGTCCACGCGCACTGAGCCTCGCCGTCAAGTTCGCCATCGCCAGCACTGCCTTCGGCCTTGCCGCGCATGGCTGGGCGCAGGACTCGCCGCCGCCCGGCGATGCCGCCGATCCGCAAAAAGCCAAGAGCCTGGAAACCGTCACCGTCACCGGTTCGCGCATCCGCCGCGTCGACGTGGAAACCGCCAACCCGGTGGTGACGCTCGACCGCGCGCAGATCGCCGCCACCGGCAAGGCCAGCCTCGGCGACCTGGTGCAGGAGCTGCCGTCGATCGCCGGCAACGCGACCAATGCCAATACCAACAACGGCGGCGGCACCGGCGCGGCGACCATCTCGCTGCGCGGCATGGGCGACAAGCGCACGCTGATCCTGGTCAACGGCGTGCGCCTGGCCTACAACGACGTCAACAGCATCCCGGCCAATATGATCGACCGCGTGGAGGTGCTGAGCGATGGCGCTTCGGCGATCTACGGTTCGGATGCGATCGGCGGCGTGGTGAACTTCATCCTGCGCGAACATTTCGATGGCGTGCAGTTGTCCGGCGATTTCGCCGAAAGCGGCCACAGCGACGGCCGCCGCCGCAACTTCACGCTCACCGCCGGCCAGGGCAACGAGCGCGGCAGCATCATCGCGGGACTCGGCCACCAGAGCCTGGACGCAGTGTCGGCACGCGACCGCTCGTTCTCGCGCGATGCGCTCAATCTCACCGGCGGCAAGGTGATCGTCAGCGGCTCGTCGGCCACGCCATACGGCGCGATCACCCTGCCCGGCGCACAGGCCAAGGCGCTGGGCTGCTCCTCGCGCGTGGCGCTCAATCCCGGCGTCAGCGGCGTCACCACGCCGGGCGACTATCACTGCTACGGCGTGGCGGACAGCTACAACTACCAGGGCGACAACATCCTGCAGACACCGCAGAAGCGCGACCAGTTCTTCGTGCTCGGCAAGTACAAGCTCACCGACAAGCTGGAGGCCTACGCCAACCTCTACTACACCAAGACGCAATCCGAATCGCAGATCGCGCCGGTGCCGGTGTTCGCCAACGGCGACAACTTCATCGTCTCCAGGAACAACTACTACAACCCGTTCGGCGTGGACTTCGGCACGGACCGCATCAGCGGCGCCAACAACGGCGACTTCAATACCCGCTTCACCACCCTGGGCTATCGCCGCTATGCCTACCAGACCTACAACCTGCAGGTGACGCCGGGCCTGCGCGGCAGCTTCGGCGACAGCAGCTGGCAATGGGATGCGGCGTTCAACTACGGCAAGGTGCGGCAGAAGTCGGTCAACAACGGCTTTCTCGACTACGCCGGCTTCCAGCAGGGACTGGGCCCCTCGTATCTGGATACGTCCACCGGCAAGGTGACGTGCGGCGCGCCAGGCAGCCCGATCGCCGGCTGCACGCCGATCAATATCTTCAACGTCAACGATCCCGGCACCATCGCGGCGCTGAAGAACATCCAGCGCAACCCGGTGACCACCACCGCGTACACGGTCAAGCAATTCGAAGCGAACGCCAACGGCGGCCTGTTCGACCTGCCCGCCGGCACGGTGAACCTGGCCACCGGTTTTTCCTACCGCAAGGAGAGCACGTCCACGCGCACCGATCCGCTGGCGGTGGCCGACCTCAACGGCTTGTGCGGCGTGGTGGAGTTCTGCAGCTCGGTGCTCGCCGGCAGCTTCAACGTGAAGGAGGCCTACGCCGAAACGCTGATCCCGCTGCTGTCCGGCAAGCCCTGGGCGCAGGTGCTGAACCTGACCCTGGGCACGCGCTGGTCCGACTACAGCAGCGCCGGCCGCAGCACCAACAGCAAGCTGGCGGTCGAATGGCGGCCGATCGACAACCTGCTGCTGCGCGGCACCGTGTCCGAGGTATTCCGCGCGCCGAATATCAGCGAGCTGTATGGCGGCATCGCGGGCGATGCGCCGACGGTGAACGACCCCTGCAACGGCTACACCGGCGGCCATCCGCAAGCCTGCGCCAGCGTGCCCACCGACGGCAGCTACCGGCAGGCCAATCCGGAGATTTCGGCCAAGACCTCCGGCTCGATCGCAGCCGGTTATCAGCTCAAGCCCGAGCAAGGCAAGTCGTTCGACTTCGGCGTGGTGTACGACCCGCAATGGGTGCCGGGCCTGTCGCTGAGCGCGGACGTGTGGCGCATCAACCTCAACGACACCATCACCGCCATCTCGGCGCAGACCGCGCTCAATCAGTGCTATGCCAACCCGGCCAGCCCGTTCTGCAATTTCATCCATCGCTTCGCCAGCGGCGCGATCAACTACGTGGCCGAGCCGACGGTGAATCTCGGCGCCTTGTCGACCAAGGGCGTCGACGGCAGCGTGGCGTATCGCTTCAACACCGAGCGCTACGGCCGCTTCAACCTGCGCCTGGACACGACGTATGTGGCGCGCTACGACGTCAATCCCGATCCCGCCGACGCGACCTCGGTGACCATCCACAACGCCGGCCGCTATACCTACGCGTATGGCAACTTCCCGCGCTGGCGCGGGCTGGCCACGCTGAACTGGACGCGCGGTCCGTGGAGCGCGAGCTGGCGCCTGCGCTACGTCGGCCGCACCCAGGTCGGCAGCCCCGATACGCGCCAGCAGCTGTCGGCCGATCTGACCGTGCCGTCGGTGGTGCGCACGGTGGGTGCGTATGCCTATCACAGCGTGCAGGCGGGCTATGAAGTGAAGGGTTGGCGCACGCGCTTCGACGTCGGCGTGGACAACCTCGCCGACAAGCAGCCACCCCTGCTTTATCAGAACAATGTGAACAACTCGAACACCGACGTAGCGACTTACGACGTGATGGGGCGCTACTACTGGGCGCGGGTCACGCTGACGTTTTGATCGAGTCAAATCCAGGCACGCCAAGGGCCGGCGCGGTCCCTGGCGTGCCTCGGCGCGCCCGCCCTGCTGCAACGCAACAGCAACCCGCCGGGTGACCCGCTAGACTTATGGACTGTGTAAGTACCCCGACCCCCGGTCGGGGTTTTGACTTTAGAGGCATGCGCACGCCGTCCAGCGGCCGCCGCACCGATCACCGCATCCCCAACCGCGCCACCCCACCGTGGAGTCACCGTTCCAATGATTTTCGAAACCATCGCCAAAACGGGTCACGAAGAAGTCGTCTTCTGCCACAACAAGGACGCCGGCCTGAAGGCCATCATCGCGATCCACAACACGGTGCTGGGCCCGGCTCTCGGCGGCCTGCGCATGTGGCCGTACAAGACCGAGCAGGACGCGGTCAACGACGTGCTGCGCCTGTCGCGCGGCATGACCTACAAGAACGCCGTGGCCGGCCTGAACCTGGGCGGTGGCAAGGCGGTGATCATCGGCGATCCGTCCAAGGACAAGTCCGAGGCGCTGTTCCGCGCGTTCGGCCGCTTCGTCAATTCGCTCAACGGCCGCTACATCACCGCCGAAGACGTCGGCATCGACGTCAACGACATGGAATACGTGTTCCGTGAAACCGAATACGTGACCGGCGTGCACCAGGTGCACGGCGGCTCGGGCGATCCGTCGCCGTTCACCGCGTTCGGCACCCTGCAGGGCCTGATGGCCGCGCTGCAGGTCAAGCACGGCAACGAAGACGTGGGCAAGTACAGCTACGCCGTGCAGGGCTGCGGCCACGTCGGCAGCGAGTTCATCAAGCTGCTGCGCGAGCAGGGTGCCAAGGTGTTCGTCACCGACATCAACAAGGATGCGGTGCAGCGCTGCGTCGACGAGCTGGGCTGCGAAGCCGTTGGCCTGGACGAGATCTACGACGTCGACGCCGACGTGTACTCGCCCTGCGCGCTGGGCGGCACGCTCAACGAGCAGACCATCGACCGCATCAAGGCCAAGATCATCTGCGGCGCCGCCAACAACCAGCTGGCCACCGATTCGATCGGCGACGAGCTGACCCGCCGCGGCGTGCTGTACGCGCCGGATTACGCGGTGAACGCCGGTGGCGTGATGAACGTGTCGCTGGAGATCGACGGCTACAACCGCGAGCGTGCGATGCGCATGATGCGCACGATCTACTACAACCTGGGCCGCATCTTCGAGATCTCCAAGAACGAGGGCGTGCCGACCTACAAGGCCGCCGACCGCCTGGCCGAGGAGCGCATCACCTCGATCGGCAAGATCAAGCTGCCGCACATGGGCAATGGCGCGCCGCGCTTTGCCGGGCGTATGCGCGGGCAGTAAGCCGCGCGGTCATGCGTCAGGAACAACGCCTCCCATCGGGAGGCGTTTTTTTTGTAGGTTGGGGTGAGCCGCAGGCGAACCCCAACATAGGCAATCGATGCGCACCTCATGGTTGGGGTTCGCCTGCGGCTCACCCCAACCTACGCCGGGCAATGTGCCTTTGCGTGCGCATGCTTGCGTGCGCGCTTCTCGAAGTCTTTGGTCAGCGTTGCCAGCGTGATGCCTTCGAAGCGCTTGAGCAGCAGCTCGCGTGCGCTGCGCAGCTCGCCTTCCAGTGCGGCGTTCACGGCCTGCTCCACCAGGCAGCGCGGGGTGTCCTCGGCCATGCCCAAGGCGAAGATCGCCGGTTCGTCGATGGCGCGGTAGACGTCCAGCAGGGTGATCCGGTCCAGCGCGCGGGTCAGGGTCCAGCCGCCGCCGTGGCCGCGGTCGGCGCGGACGAAGCCTTTCTCGCGCAGGCCGGCCATGGTCCGGCGTACCACCACCGGGTTGGTGTTGAGCATCCGGGCCATCAGCTCCGAGGTGGTGGGGCTGTCCTGCTGGCCGAGGTGGATCAGCACGTGGAGCATGCGGGAAAGCCGGTTGTCGCCTTTCATGGGTCGGCTCGCTGGACTCAAGTAACTCCCAATGTTGCATAAGGCGGCTATCCGCACTAGTTTGTAACTTTTAAAGATACTTGAAAGGAGCAAGCCATGAGCTTCGATGTCATCGTCGTCGGCGGCAGCTTTGCCGGCCTGGCCGCGGCCCTGCAGCTGGCCCGGGCCCGGCGCAAGGTGCTGGTGGTGGACGCCGGCATGCCGCGCAACCGGTTCGCCGCGCATTCGCACGGTTTCCTCGGGCATGACGGCAAGGCGCCGGCGCAGATCCTCAGCGAGTCGCTCGACCAGCTATTGCGCTATCCGACGATGAGCTTGCGCCAGGCCATGGCGACGGGCGCGGCGCGCGCACGCGACGGCTTTCGCGTGACGCTGGACGATGGCGCGACCCTGGATGCGCAGCGCCTGATCCTGGCCCTGGGCGTGCGCGACGAATTGCCCGCACTGCCCGGCCTGGCCGAACGCTGGGGCCAGACCGTCGTGCACTGCCCTTATTGCCATGGCTACGAGCTGGAAGGCCCGCTGGGCGTGCTGGCGACCCATCCGGGCTCCACGCACCAGGCGCTGCTGCTGCCCGACTGGGGCCCGACCACGCTGTTCACCCAGGGCACGCTGATGCTGGAAGCAACGGAGCTGGCGCAACTGGCCAACCGCGGCGTGCGCATCGAACGCCAGCCGGTGGTGGAACTGCTGGGCGCGGCGCCGCGGCTGGACGGGGTGCGCCTGGCGGATGAGCAGATCGTGCCCATGCACGGCCTGTTCGTGGCGCCGCGCACCAGCGTGGCCAGTCCGCTGGCCGCGCAGCTGGGCTGCGAATTCGATGCCGGGCCGCTGGGGTCGATCGTGCGCGTGGACGGCATGCAGCAGACCACGGTCCCCGGCGTGTTCGCCGCCGGCGACGCCGCTACCCTGTTCACCAATGCCACCCGCGCGGCTTCGGCCGGCGTGATGGCGGGCGTGGCGGCGCACCGGTCGTTGTTCATGGGTGTGGCGGCTTAAGGCAACGCTTAAAACGAGCACCCTTCTCCCTTCGGGAGCACGCGAGGAGCGCACAGGGATGTGCGCGGCTCTAAGGAGCGAGGAAGGTGGCGGCAGCCGGATGAGGGTACGGTCGAAGTGGTGTGCCCCACTCCGGCCGTACCCTCACCCCAACCCCTCTCCCGCTGGGAGAGGGGCTTTACGTATCCTTGTGGGGTGACCATCGCTCCCTCCTCCATCGCCGACACCCTGCGCCGCATCCGCGGCTCCGACCGTTTCGCCGAATGCCTGCGCGTGCTGCTCGGCCTCGGCGGCGTGGTGCTGTATTGCCTGGCCGGCAGCCATTTCGCCGATGCCATCCCCGCCCTGCTCGGCGTGATCGCCTGCGCCCTGGCCGAGACCGAGGACCATTGGCGCAGCCGGCTGCTCACCTTGCTGGTGACGCTGGCCTGCTATGCCGTCGCCGCCTGCTCGGTGCAACTGCTGTTGCCGCATCCGGCGCTGTTCGCGCTGGGCCTGCCGCTGGCGACGTTCGCCCTGGTGATGCTGGGCGCGGCCAGCCACCGCTACGCCACCATCGCCGGCTCCGCCCTGCTGCTGTCGGTGTACACCATGATCGCCGCGGATACCGGCGCGCATCCGGGCTCCCTGCACGAACCGGCGCTGCTGCTCGGCGGCGCCGCGTGGTACGGCCTGCTGTCGCTGCTGTGGAGCGCGCTGTCGCCGCAGCAGGCGGTGCGCCACGCGCTGGCGCGCACCTTCGATGCGCTGGCCGGTTACCTCGAAGGCAAGGCGGCGCTGTTCGCGCCGCTGCCGGGCGTGGACCGCGAGGCCCTGCAGCAGGCGCTGGCCATGCGCAACGAGAAGGTGGTGCAGGCGCTCAACGAGACGCGGCTGATCCTGATCGACCGCATCGGCCCGCGCCGGCCGAGCGGCCCTACCGCGGAACGCCTGCGCCTGTACTTCGCCGCGCAGGACATCCACGAGCGCGTCAGTTCCTCGCACTATCCCTACGACGCGCTGGCCGCAGCGTTCTTCCACAGCGACGTGCTGTTCCGCTGCGAACATCTGCTGCGCCGCCACGCCGGCCTGTGCCGCCAGCGCGCGCAGACGTTGCGCCTGCGCACGCGCTTGCACGTCGACGATGGCGCGCGCGCCGCGCTGGACGACGTACGCGATGCGATCGAAGCGCTGCGCGCGCAGGCCGCGCCGCCGGATGCGCATCTGCTGCGTTCGCTGGATGCCCTGCTGCGCAACATGGACGCGATCCAGGCGCTGCTCGAACGCGAGCAGCCGGCGAGCGGCCCGGTGCCGGGCGAGGAAAGCGCCCTGCAGGATCCGGGACCGGGCAACCTGGCCGAGGCCTGGGCGCGCATCCGTATCCAGTTCACGCCGCGCTCGTTCCGCTTCCGCCACGCGCTGCGCCTGGCGCTGGCGCTGCTGGCCGGCTATGCGGTGCTGCGCGTGGTGCATCCGCAGAACGGCTACTGGATCCTGCTGACCACCTTGCTGGTGTGCCAGCCCAGCTATGGCGCCACGCGCCGCCGCCTGCTGCAGCGGACCACCGGCACGCTGGCGGGCCTGGTCGCCGGCTGGGCGGCGCTGCGGCTGCTGCCGTTCGAGCCGGCGCAGGTGCCGCTGCTGATCGTGGCCGGGGTGGTGTTCTTCGCCGCGCGCCAGCGGCGCTACACGCTGGCCACGGCGGCGATCACCTTATTCGTGGTGCTGTGCTTCAACCAGGTCGGCAACGGCTACGAGGTGATGTGGCCGCGCATGGTCGACACCTTGATCGGCGTGGCGATCGCGGCGCTGGCCATCCATCTGGTGCTGCCGGACTGGCAGGGGCGGCGGCTGGACCAGGTGATGGCCGACACGCTGCGCTGCGATGCGCGCTACCTGGCGAGCATCCTGGCGCAGTACGCCGGCGGGCGGCGCGACGACCTGCCCTACCGCATCGCGCGGCGCGACGCGCACAACGCGGATGCCAACCTCAGCGGCGTGCTCTCCAACATGTTGCGCGAACCGGGCCGGCACCGGCGTGGCAGCGAATCGCTGCTGCGTTTCCTCGGCGCGGCGCACGTGCTGCTCAGCCAGCTGTCCGCGCTGGGCGCCAACCGCCAGGCGCTCGCGGCGGGGCATGCGCGCGAAGCCGTGCAGTCCTGCGGCGCGCAGACCGTCGAGGCGCTGGAGCAGTTGGCCGAGGCGCTGGAAACCAACGAGCCCGCGCCGCTGCTGCTGACCATGCCGGCCTACGCCAGCGGCGACGAAACCGCGCGCCTGGTGCTCGGCCAGCTCGCCCTGATCCTGGCCCAGCGCGAGCGCCTGGCGGAACTGGCGCTGGAAGTACGGGACGGCTGAGCCGCCTCTGGTAGCATGCGCCGGCCCGTCGCTTCAGCGCCGGGCCGGATAGTCGCGGAGGTGGCGAACCCCGCCTGCTTCGTGGAGTACCGCCGGGCCGCATGCGCAAACTCACTTCCCTCCTGCTGCTCGCCGTCGGCGTGCTGTATCCCTTCCTGGTGTATTTCGGCATGCAGTACGTGCCGCCGCAGGCCTTCGCGCTGGCGCTGGGCGTCGCGTGGCTGCTGCGCGCACCCGCGCTATGGCGCCAGCCGGGCGGCCGCTGGATGCTCGGCGCGGCGCTGGCCTATTGCGCGCTGCTGGCCTTGAGCGGCGAATCGCAGCTGTTGCGCTGGTATCCCAGCCTGATCTGCGCGCTGCTGCTGCTCGCCTTCGGGCTGACCCTGCGCTACGGGCCGCCGATGATCGAACGCATCGCACGCGTGCAGGACCCCGAACTGCCCGCCGCGGCCGTGCCGTACACGCGCAAGGTGACCTGGCTGTGGATGGGTTTCTTCGCCGCCAACGCGCTGGTGTCCGCCGCGCTTACGCTGTGGGCGCCGCTGCGCTGGTGGACGCTGTACAACGGGCTGATCGCCTACCTCATCATGGGCGCGCTGTTCGCCGGCGAATGGCTGGTGCGGCGCCGGTTCCTGCGGCACGCGGCGTGATCGCCGCGCGCGCCTTCGCTATGGTTGCCGCTGCGCTTATCGAGGATCGCCACGCATGACCGACACCATCCTGGTCACCGGTTCCAGCCGCGGCATCGGCCGCGCCATCGCCCTGCGCCTGGCCCAGGCCGGCTACGACCTGGTGCTGCATTGCCGCTCGCGGCGCGAGGAGGCCGAGGCCGTGCAAGCCGCCATCCAGGCCCTGGGCCGGCAGGCGCGCGTGCTGCAGTTCGATATCGCCGAGCGCGCCGCCTGCGCCGCCGCGCTCGAAGCCGACGTGGCCGCGCATGGCGCGTACTACGGCGTGGTGTGCAATGCAGGGTTGACTCGCGACGGCGCGTTTCCCGCGCTCAGCGCAGAAGACTGGGACCAGGTGCTGCGCACCAACCTCGACGGCTTCTACAACGTGCTGCATCCGCTGGTGATGCCGATGATCCGTCGCCGCGCGCCGGGGCGGATCGTGTGCATCACTTCCGTGTCCGGCCTGATCGGCAACCGCGGCCAGGTGAACTACAGCGCGTCCAAGGCCGGCGTGATCGGCGCGGCGAAGGCGCTGGCGCTGGAGCTGGCGAAGCGCAGGATCACGGTGAATTGCGTGGCGCCGGGTTTGATCGATACCGAGATGGTCGATGCCGGATTGCCGCTGGAGGAGATCCTCGCGGCGATCCCGATGCAGCGGATGGGAACGCCGGAGGAAGTGGCTGGAGCGGTGCAGTTTCTGATGAGTCCCGAAGCGGGCTACATCACGCGGCAGGTGCTGGCCGTCAATGGCGGGTTGTGCTGACAACTTCCAGGCAAAGCGAAGAACCCGTCATGCGGGTCTGCGCCGGCATGGCGAGCGTTTATTAGCCAATGCCGCGAACGGCCGATAGCATGGACAGCTCTCTCCATCGGCCACGCCATGCAACCGCCCCTCCCCGCGCCGGGTCTGCAACTCTCCCCCATCGTCGCCGGCCTGTGGCGACTCACCAGTTGGAACCTCGACGTGCAGGCGCGCGTGCGCTGGATCGAGCAGGCGCTGGAGCTGGGCATCACCTCGTTCGATCACGCCGATATCTATGGCGACTACGAAGAGGAAGCGACGTTCGGCGCCGCGCTGAAAGCAGCACCGGGTTTGCGCGAACGCATGCAGCTGGTCACCAAGTGCGGCATCCGCCTGCGTTCCGCCAAGCGTCCTTACACGGTCAACTACTACGACACCACCGCGGCCTATGTGCGCGCGCAGGTCGAGCGCTCGCTGCAGAGCCTGCATACCGATCACCTGGACCTGGTGCTGATCCATCGCCCCGATTACCTGATGGACGCCGCCGAACTGGCCGGCACCTTCGCCACGCTCACCCGCGAAGGCAAGGTGCGCCACTGGGGCGTGTCCAACCACAGCGCCAGCCAGTTCGCGCTGCTGCACAGCCGCGTGCCCTTGCTCACCCACCAGCTGGAGCTGTCGCCGCTGCAGCTGGCGGCGCTCGACGACGGCACGCTGGACCAGGCCCAGCAGCTGGGCCTGCGGCCGATGATCTGGTCGCCGCTCGGCGGCGGCCGGCTGTTCACCGGCACCGACGAGCAGGCCGTGCGCGTGCGCGCCTGCATGGAAGCGATCGCCGCGCGGCTGCAGATCAGCCTGGCCACGCTGGCCTTCGCCTGGGTGCTGCGCCATCCCTCGCGGCCGCATCCGGTGACCGGCAGCGGCCGCATCGAAGGCCTGCGCGAAGCGGTGGCCGCGCTCGACGTGCGCCTGGCTAACGAAGATTGGTATGCGATCTGGACGGCCAGCCAAGGGCACCCGGTGCCCTGACGCGCGGGCTAGGCCGGCTGCCGCTGCACGTGGCCGTAGCGCACCGGAAAGCGCTGCATCGCATGTTCCAGTTGCGCGAAGAATTCCTGCAGCTGCAGCTGGGTGACCAGGAACAGCAGGCCGCGCCCGGCGTGCCAGGCGTCGTACACGGTCTGGCCGTCGCGCGCCGGATCGACCAGCGCCACCGTCACCGCGGTGAGGTTCTCCTGCAGCGGCCGCTGCAGGTGCAGGCCGATGCGGTCGCTGACGCTGCACAGGTGCAGCTCGGTGAGTTCGCCATCCAGCAGCGACGGCAGCTTCAGGCACCAGGCCTGCAGGTCGACCGCGGACAGCAGCGTGCCGTGCTCGTGCAAGCTGCGTTCGTGCACGTCGCAGCGGGCATCGACCAGCAATTGATTGCGGCACCAGGCGTCGTCCGCCGACGGCTTTTCCCGGCGCAGCACGCGCAGGCGCAAGCCGCCCAGCTCGATGCTCACCGACGCGCCGCGTGTCCAGACTCCCCTGCGCAGCCGCCGGCGCGCCCATGCGCTCAAGCCTCCAAGCAGTGCCGGAAGCGCGAGAAAACCTCTCACATCCATAATCCCTGAGGTGCCCCCACCCACTTATATTAGATAACTGTGATCTACTTCACGGACAGAAGCAATCGGACTATTTCCGAGCCGATGACCCGTCCGAACCGCGCCGTGGTGCGCTGCGCCATGGGCCGGTACCGATCCTGCGTTAGCATTTCCGGCTCCCCGTCCCTGCCGGAAGCTTCCGATGCGTCCATTTTCCCTCGGTGAAGAGCTCGACCTGCTACGCGAAAGCGTGCACGCCTTCGCGGAAAAGGAGATTGCTCCCCGCGCCAACCAGATCGACCACGACAACGTGTTCCCGGCCGATCTCTGGCGCAAGTTCGGCGAGATGGGCCTGCTGGGCATGACGGTTCCGGAAACCTATGGCGGCACCGGCCTGGGCTATCTGGCGCACATGGTGGCGATGGAAGAAATCTCCCGCGCCTCCGGTTCCGTCGGCCTGTCCTACGGCGCGCATTCCAACCTGTGCGTGCAGAACCTGTTCCACAATGGCAATGAAGAACAGCGCCGCAAGTACCTCCCCAAGCTGTGCTCCGGCGAATACGTCGGCGCGCTGGCGATGAGCGAACCCGGCGCGGGTTCGGACGTGGTCGGCTCGATGAGCTGCAAGGCCGAGCTGCGCGGCGACGTGTGGGTGGCCAACGGCACCAAGATGTGGATCACCAACGGCCCCGACGCCGACGTGCTGCTGGTGTATATGCGCACCGCGCCGCGCCCGGCCGGCAGCCGCTGCATGACCGCCTTCATCGTCGAGAAGGGCATGCAGGGTTTCAGCACCGCGCAGAAGCTGGACAAGCTGGGCATGCGCGGCTCCAACACCTGCGAGCTGGTGTTCGAGGATTGCGAGATTCCCGCCGCCAACATCGTCGGCGAAGTCAACGAAGGCGTGCGCGTGCTGATGAGCGGCCTGGACACCGAGCGCCTGGTGCTGTCCGGTGGCCCGCTCGGCCTGATGCAGGCGGCGATGGACCTGGTGCTGCCCTACGTGCGCGAGCGCAAGCAGTTCAATGCGCCGATCGGCACGTTCGGCATGATGCAGGCCAAGGTCGCCGACATGTACACCGCACTGCAGTCCTCGCGCGGCTTCGCCTATATGGTGGCGCGCGAATTCGACCAGGGCAGCAAGTCGCGCATCGATCCGGCCGCGTGCCTGCTCAATGCCTCGCAGAATGCGGTGCAGGTGGCGCTGGAAGCGATCCAGGCGCTGGGCGGCAACGGCTATATCAACGAGTTCCCGGCCGGCCGCCTGCTGCGCGACGCCAAGCTGTACGAGATCGGCGCCGGCACCAACGAGATCCGCCGCATGCTGATCGGGCGCGAGCTGTTCCACGGCAAGTCCTGAGCCCGTGCAGTACGGATCGCGCGCCGCGGTGCGCGATCCGTCGCGGCAACGTCACGAAAGCGACACGCCGCACGGCGATCCTGCTGTCCGCTGATCCAGCGGCTACCGGCCTGCGCTACGCAGGCGCGTCATGAAGAACGACTGCATCCATTCCGACCCGCTGGTACACCAGGCCCGCCAGGCCGTCGCCGAACTGCTGCTGGCCTGCCGCATGAATCACGCGAACACCGCACGAGGCAGCGCCACGTCCGCGCCCGCCGACACGGCGATCGATCACCTCGCCGACCTGCTTGCGGCCCGCCCCCGCTACGCCACGCGCCGCGGCCATTACCAGCCGTTCGGTCTGCGCCACACGTCGCGCTGAGCGGCATCGGCGTCGGCCGATGCCGCCCCGTCCTTACCAGCGGTACTGATAGGCGAGCGTGGCCATGCTCGACTGGTCGCGCTGGCCGAAGTACTGGTCGTAGCCCAGCTGCAAGGCACCGCGCGAAGAGAAGCGCCAGTCCAGCTCCAGGCCGGCCAGCCCGGCGTAGCGCGCCAAGCCGACGCCACCCAGCGGCGCCCACTGATTGAGCCCGGTAAAGCTGGCGTCGAACACATCGCCGCGGGTGGCGAACGATTGCTGCCAGGACAGCCGCGCTTTCAGGTCCAGCCGGCCCAGGCTGGGCACCAGCCAGCTGCGCGCCGCACGCACGCCCGCGCCGGCCTGCCAGCGCTCGATCGTCTGGCTCGGCGCCTTCAGGCCGAAGCCGTAGCCGCCCAGTTCGTTGAAGCCGTCGCGCTGGATGCGCGTGTATTGAACGTCCATGTACGGCGTGACGCGCATGCCGGCGGCCTCGAAGCGATAACCGCTTTCGCCATAGGCCACGCCGTAGCGGCCGCGCGTATCGCTGGCCACGGCCGTGGTGGCGTCGCCGAGCTGCAGGTGGCGGCGCATGTTTTCCTGGTAGTCGCCGACGCCGACGCGGCCCGTCGCGTACCACGCATCGCGCGTGACACCGGCATACAGGCTGCCTTCGACGGCGCGGCTGCGGCCCTGGTCGGCGCTCTCGGCCAGGCGGCCCAGGCCCTGCATCTGCGCCACCGCGAAACCGGCGAAGCCGTTGGCGCCGAGGCGGCGGTCCTGGCCCACCATCCAGCCGCTGAGGTCCATGCCGACGTTGCCGTAGCCGGCGCGCGCCATCGAGCCCTGGTAGCCGAGGTTCTGCGCCCAGCCGCCGGCCAGTGGCGCCTGCGCCAGTTCGTCGAAGCGGTCGGAGAAGGCGCGCGTGCTGGCGTCGATCGCCTGCAGGGTCATCGCTGCGCTCGCCGCGTGCAATTGGCCGGACAGGCTTTCCAGCGAGTGCTGCGCGGCATTGAGATTCGGCGACTGCTGCAACAGGGCCGCACCCTGGATAAAGCCGGACGCCGCGGCCTGCCCGCTCACGCCGCTTTGCGCGAGCTGCCCGTTGAGCTGCATGTTGAGCTGCTGGAAAGCGCCATCCACGCGCTGCGCCGCGCCCATCGAGGCAGCGGTGTAGCTCATGCCCTGCACCGCGGTCACCTGCACCTGCGTGACATTGAGCCAGGCGCTGGTGGCGTCGTAGTTGATCGAGGCGTTGAGGAAAACGTTGGAAGCGGTGTTGACGGCGGAGAACGCGCCGCTGAGTCCGCCGTTCGCCACCAGCACGTTGGTGTGCGCATTGGCGACGTAACCCGAACCCGCGCCGATCACGTACAGGTCGCCGCCGCCGAGCGTGGCGCTGCCGCCCGTGCGCAGCACCGAACCCAGTTCCAGCGCGAGACGCCCGGCGCCCGTCTGCTGATAGCTGCCGGTCACGTTGACGTCGCCACCGCGCACCGTGAGCACGCCGGCATTGGCCACGTTGCCGCCGATGCCATGCGTGTCGGTGAGCGTGCCCTGCGCGCCGATCGCCACGCCGGAGGCCAGCGCTTTCGCCGACAGCACGCCTCCCTGCACCTGGGTAAGGCCGGTGTAGGTGGACGGCTGGGTCAGCAGCAGGGTGCCGGTGCCCTGCTTGATCAGGCCGCCGGCGCCGGAGATCGGGTTGTTCCAGCTCGAACTGCCGGTGAAGCTCACCGTGACGTCGCCCCAGTCGAACTTCGCCGGACCGTTCACCGCCTTGCCCACGTCGAGCATGCCGTAGCCGAAGGTGCTGTCCGGCCCCGGCGTGCCGAGGTCGGCGGCGGTGCCCAGCAGGGTCTGCCGCACCAGGTCGTTGCTGAAATACGGATAGGCCTGCCACACCAGCGCAGCGGCGCCCGACACCTGCGGCGCGGCGAACGAGGTGCCGGTGATGATGTAGTAGCTGGTGCTGGTGGTGGTGTCGTCCTTGCCGGTGACGATCAGGTTGCCCGGCGCGGCCAGGCAGTAATTCATGGCGATGCCGCAGGCATTGGAATAACTGGCCAGCTTGGTCGGGTTGTTGCTGTCCACCGCCACTACCGTGAGCCAGCCGCGGGTGAGGTCCGGCGCACGCGCCGGCAATGCGGCCACGTCACTGGGATTGGCTTTCGAATCGTTGCCCGCGGCGAACACCACCAGCCCGCCCCAGCTGTTGATGAAGCGGTTGTAGGCGTCGTGGAAGCTCTGCGTGGTCGCGGTGGCGGTGGCGTCCCAGTACAGGCCGCCCCAGGAGTTGTTCATCACCTTCACGCCGTTGGCGATCAGGTCGTCGTTGATCGCGCCCAGCGGATCGGCCGTGGTGGCCCGGTTGCCCTGGCCGGAGCCATCGTCCGTCGGCGCCTTGTCGGCGATGATGCGCGCGGACACGATGTTCGCCCCCGGCGCGATGCCGCCGACGAACTGCCCGACCGGCTTGCCGGCGGCCACCTGCGAGACCCAGGTGCCATGGCCGACCACGTCGTCGATGCTGGTGTTGTTTACGCTGGGATCGACGTAGAGCAGATCCGCCAGCACCCGTCCCGCCAAGGCCGGATGGTTGCGCATGACACCACTGTCGACCACGCCGATGGTGACGCCCTGGCCGGTATAGCCCTGCGCGTGCGCCGCGTTGGTGTCGGTCAGCGTCAGCTGCGCATCGATCGGCGGCTGCGGGCTGCTGGGTTGCGATGGCGTGGACGGCGTGCTCGGCGGCGTGCTCGGCGTGACGCGGACATTGCCGTTGCCGCCTCCGCCGCCTCCGCAGGCGCTCAATCCCAGCGCGACCACGACCGCCAGGCACACTTCGCGCTGGCGCGGAAAACCGTTCCCCATGCCCATGATCTTGATCCCCACTTTTTGACGACCCATGTCTAGACCGGCGCGGCTTGCCCGCGGACGGTGATTCCTGGGCGCAATGGTCGCACAAAGCCAGGGCAACGAAGTGCGAAGGAAGGCGACGGAATAATCACGGAGGTCGCGCGCAAACCTCTGTTACGGCAACGGTTTGCCGGCAGTGGTAGGCGCTGCGATAATTACGCGGTTACGGCATCACCCATCACACCAAACGGGCAACCCCTGCCCACTCAGAAGTTCTTGCGGAGATCCCCATGTCGGACGTCAGTGTTGTCATCGCGGGCGCCAAGCGCACCGCCATCGGCTCTTTCCTCGGCCAGTTCACCGGCGTGCCCACCCCCGTGCTGGGCGCCACCGCCATCAAGGCTGCCCTGGAGCAGGCCGGCATCGCCGCACAGGACGTCAATGAAGTGCTGATGGGCTGCGTGCTGCCGGCCAATCTCGGCCAGGCCCCGGCCCGCCAGGCCGCGCTCAAGGCCGGCCTGCCGGCCGCCGTCGGCTGCACCACCGTCAACAAGGTGTGCGGTTCGGGCATGAAGACCATCATGCTCGGCCACGACCTGATCAAGGCCGGCTCGGCCGCCGTGGTGATTGCCGGCGGCATGGAGTCGATGACCAATGCGCCGCACATGGTCAACGCGCGCACCGGCATCCGCTACGGCGACGGTCAGCTGGTCGACCACATGGCCTGGGACGGCCTGACCAATCCCTACGACGGCAAGGCCATGGGCGTGTTCGGCGAACTGTGCGCCGACAAGTACCACTTCACCCGCGAAGAGCAGGACGCCTTCGCCATCGAGTCGGTCAAGCGCGCCCAGGCCGCGCAGCAGAACGGCGCCTTCGCCGGAGAGATCGTTCCGGTCACCGTGGCCGGCCGCAAGGGCGACGTGGTGGTCGATACCGACGAGCAGCCGGGCCGCTCCGACATCGCCAAGGTGCCGACCTTGAAGCCCGCTTTCCGCAAGGAAAACGGCACGATCACCGCGGCCAGCTCCTCCAGCATCTCCGACGGCGCCGCCGCCGTGGTGCTGCTCTCGGCCGACGAGGCCAAGGCCCGCGGCCTGCAGCCGCTGGCCCGCATCGTGGCGCACGCCACCCATTCGCAGGAGCCTGAGTGGTTCACCACCGCCCCGGTCAGCGCCATGCAGAAGGTGCTGGAGAAGGCCGGCTGGAAGGTCGAGGACGTGGACCTGTTCGAGGTCAACGAGGCCTTCGCCGTGGTCGCCATGGCGCCGATGCGCGAGCTGGGCATCCCGCACCACAAGCTCAATGTCAACGGCGGCGCCTGCGCGCTTGGCCATCCGATCGGCGCCAGCGGCACCCGCCTGGTGGTGACCCTGCTGCATGCGCTGAAGACCCGTGGCCTGAAGCGCGGCGTCGCCTCGCTGTGCATCGGCGGCGGCGAAGCCACCGCCATCGCGGTCGAACTGCTCTAAGCGAAAGGCATGGCCTGGCCGGCGACCCCAATGAAAGGGGGATAACCGGCTATGGCCTTGTTAAATAAAGATGTGGCGCAAATTCCGCGAAAGCGCTATTAATACGCCCGCCAAACGGCATTCCACGGCAAAGGAGATTCAACAATGAAGTTCACGCGTACCCTACTCGCCTCCGCGCTCGTCGCGCTGCTGGCGGCTTGCAGCAACGGCGCGCAGGATTCCGCGCAGGACGCCCAGAAGTCGGCTGACCAGGCTCAGCAGTCCGCTGACCAGGCTCAGAAGGCTGCCGAGGCTCCGGCTGCTGCCCCGGCCTCCACCGCTGCCGCTCCGGCCGCTGCTCCGGCTTCGACCGCTGCCGCTCCGGCTGCCGCCGGTACCGCCGCTCCGGCCAGCGCCATGGAGCAGGCTGCCGACTCCGCTTCCAAGGCCGCTGACGCCGCCAAGGACGCTGCCGGCGCCGCCAAGGACGCCGCGGAAAAGGCGAAGGACGCCGCCAAGGGCCATTAATCCCTTCGCGATTGCTTCAGGAAAACCGGTCGCGCAAGCGGCCGGTTTTTTTTCGTCCGCGAAAAATAGCGCTATACCGCGCGAGGAAATGCGGCGGTGCGTTTCGGCCCCGGCGCGCCGGCCGCTATGATCCGGCCTTTCCCCTCGAACGCGCCCTCGCCAATGAGTGTCCTCACCTCGCAGCTCGATACCCGTTCGCCCGAATTCCAGGCCGGCAGCGCCAACCTGCGCGCGCTGGTGGACGACCTGCAGCGCCAACTGGCCGTCAGCGCGGAAGGCGGCGGCGAGAAGGCGCGCGAGAAGCACACCGCGCGCGGCAAGCTGCTGCCGCGCGAGCGCATCCGCGCCCTGCTCGATCCCGGCTCGCCCTTTCTCGAACTGTCGCCGCTCGCCGCGCACGGCATGTATGACGATGCCGCGCCGGCCGCCGGCATCATCACCGGCATCGGCCGCGTGCACGGCATCGAAGTGGTGGTGGTCGCCAACGACGCCACCGTCAAGGGCGGCACTTATTTCCCGATGACGGTGAAGAAGCACCTGCGCGCGCAGGAAGTGGCGCTGGAAAACCGCCTGCCCTGCGTCTACCTGGTCGATTCCGGCGGCGCCTTCCTGCCGCTGCAGGACGAGGTGTTTCCCGACCGCGAACACTTCGGCCGCATCTTCTACAACCAGGCGCGCATGTCGGGCTTAGGGATTCCGCAGATCGCCGTGGTGATGGGCTCGTGCACCGCCGGCGGCGCCTACGTGCCGGCGATGAGCGACGAAACCATCATCGTGCGCGAGCAGGGCACCATCTTCCTGGGCGGCCCGCCGCTGGTGAAGGCCGCCACCGGCGAGGTGGTGGACGCCGAGGCGCTGGGCGGCGCGGACGTCCATACGTCCGTCTCCGGCGTGGCCGACCACTTCGCCGAGAACGACGCGCATGCGCTGTCGATCGCCCGCGACATCGTGGCCAGCCTCAATCGCAAGAAGGACATCCCGCTGGCCCTGCGCACGCCGGCCGAGCCGCGCTACGCCGCCGACGAGCTGTACGGCGTGATCCCGCAGGACACGCGCCGCCCGTTCGATATCCGCGAAGTGATCGCGCGCATCGTCGACGGCTCCGAACTCCATGAATTCAAGGCGCGCTACGGCAAGACCCTGGTCTGCGGCTTCGCGCATATCCACGGCTACCCGGTCGGCATCGTCGCCAACAACGGCATCCTGTTCGCCGAGAGCGCGCTCAAGGGCGCGCACTTCATCGAGCTGTGCAACCAGCGCAACGTGCCGCTGGTATTCCTGCAGAACATCACCGGCTTCATGGTCGGCAAGAAGTATGAGAACGCCGGCATCGCCAAAGATGGCGCCAAGATGGTCACCGCCGTGGCCTGCTCGCACGTGCCGAAGTTCACCGTAGTGATCGGCGGCAGCTTCGGCGCCGGCAACTACGCCATGTGCGGCCGCGCCTACGGCGCACGCTTCCTGTGGATGTGGCCGAACTCGCGCATCAGCGTGATGGGCGGCGAACAGGCTTCCTCGGTGCTCGCCACCGTGCGCCGCGACGGCCTGGAAGCGGCCGGCAAGAGCTGGAGCGCGGAGGACGAGGAAGCCTTCAAGGCACCGATCCGCGACCAGTACGAGCGCCAGGGCCACCCCTACTACGCCAGCGCGCGCCTGTGGGACGACGGCATCATCGACCCGGCTGACACCCGCCGCGTACTGGGCCTGGCCATCTCCGCCTCGCTCAACGCGCCGATCGAGCCGCAGCGCTACGGCGTGTTCCGCATGTAACCAAAAAGCGGCATGCTCTTTCGACAGGGGGACGGAACGTGCACGCACCACGCATAGTCGCCATCGCGCCGCCGCACGGCGCGATGGGCCGCGCCCATGGACAGGACCGGCAGCAAGGCAGGAAGCAGCATGATCCACGGCATCTTTGAACGACTGGGCCTGACGCCCGAGGCGGACGCCGGTAAGCCGGCGATCAAGCGCGCCTGCGCGCCGCTACTGAAAAAGCATCGGCCCGGCGAGAGTCCCGCCGCTTTCCAGCGGCTGCACGATGCCCACCAGCAGGCATTGCAGTGGCGCCGCCATGGCGCCTGCCACCAGCACCGCCTCTTAGCCGCCGCACGAAGCGCCACCGGAAACGCCCGCCGGCACGCGCTGAACGGGCTGCGCGGGTTTCATTTATCGACAGGGGTTCGGCAAGCATGATCGTCGGCATCGACCTAGGCACCACCCACTCGCTCGTCGGCCGCTACGGCGAAGCCGGCTCCACCTTGTTTCCCAATGCGCTCGGCGAACTGCTGACGCCCTCCGTGGTGAGCGTGGACGAGCAGGGCCACATGATCGTCGGCCAGGCCGCGCGCGACCGCATGATCAGCCATCCCGGCGACAGCGTGGCGGCGTTCAAGCGCTGGATGGGCAGTGCGCGCGAAACGCGATTGGGCGCGCGCATGTTCCGGCCGGAGGAGCTGTCCGCGCTGATCCTGCGCACGCTGCTCGCCGACGCCGAAGCCGCCACCGGCGAGAAGGTCAGCGAGGCGGTGATCAGCGTGCCGGCGTATTTCTCCGACGCACAGCGCAAGGCCACCCGCGCCGCGGGCGAACTGGCCGGCATCCGGGTGGAGCGGTTGATCAACGAGCCGACCGCAGCGGCGCTGGCCTACGGCCTGCAGGAACAGCGCGACGGCACCCGCTTCCTGGTGTTCGACCTGGGCGGCGGCACCTTCGACGTGTCCATCCTGGAGATGTTCGACGGCGTGGTGGAAGTACACGCCAGCGCGGGCGACAACTATCTCGGCGGCGAGGATTTCCTCGACGTGCTGGAAACGGCTTTCCACGCCGACCACAAGCTGGGCGAGCTGTCGCCGCAGGAACGCGGCCAGCTGCGCCGCCGCCTGGAACAGGCCAAGCGCGACCTCGGCACCGGCCAGGCGCAGGTGAACTGGAAGCGCGGCGAGGAACTGCTGTCCTGGAGCATCGACGAAGAGCGCTTCGCCCGCCTCAGCGAAGAACTGGTGCAGCGCATGCGCGCACCGCTGGAGCGCGCCATGCGCGATGCGCGCCTGCAGCCGAACCAGCTCGACGAGATCATCATGGTCGGCGGCGCCAGCCGCATGCCGCTGGCGGCGCGGCTGGTTTCGCGCATGTTCGGCCGCCTGCCGCTGCGCCACATCAATCCGGACCAGGCGATCGCGCTCGGCGCCTGCGCCGCCGCCGGCATGAAGGCGCGCGACCAGCGGCTGGACGAGGTGATTCTTACCGACGTCTGCCCCTACACCCTGGGCATCGCGATCGCGCGCCGCGACGAAGGCGGCATCGAGCAGGACGGCTTCTTCGCGCCGATCATCCATCGCAACAGCACGGTGCCGGTGAGCCGCGAGGAGGAGTTCTATCCCACCCGCGACCACCAGAAGGAAATCAAGCTGCGCGTGTACCAGGGCGAGAACCCGATGGTCGAGCGCAATATCAAGCTGGGCGAACTGGACATTCCCCTGCCGGCACAGCGCACCAAACAGGAGAATGCGGTGAACGTGCGCTTCACCTACGACGTCAACGGCGTGCTGCAGGTGGAAGCCGAGGTGGTCGCCACGCGCCAGCGCCACGAGCTGGTGCTGGAGCAGAACCCCGGCGTGCTCAGCCCCGAGGAGATCCGGGCGCGCCTGCTGGCGTTGGAGAACATCAAGATCCATCCGCGCGAGAAGCAGGAAAACATCGCCATGCTGGCCCGCGCCGAACGCCTGTACGAGGAGTACGTGCAGGCGCGCGACCAGTTGCAGCACTGGATCGCGCGCTTCCGCTCGATCCTGGAAAGCCAGGACGAGCAGATGATCCGCGAGCACCGCCGCCACTTCGCCGACGCGCTGGATACGCTGGAGGCCAGCCTGTGAACTCTCCGCTCGACGAGTTCGGCCTGCCGCCGGAAGCGGACGAACGGGAGATCAAGCGCGCTTACGCGAAGCGCCTGCGGACGGTGCGCCCGGACGAGGATCCGGCCGGCTTCCAGCAACTGCACGAGATGTATCAGCGCGCGCTGGCGTGGCGCGTGCGTACGGCTTCGATGGCGATGGTGCCTTGCGCCGACGAGGAAGAGGACGCGGAGGAGGCGGAGTACGCCGACGAAGCCGCCACGCCGGTCGATGCACCGCAGCTGCCGCACGTGCCGTCCGCAGCGCCGGCGCCGCACATGCCGCCCGTACCGGATACGCACGGCGCCTGGCGCCCGGTACCGTTCGCCCAGGCGCCGGCGGCCGCCGCGCCCGCGCCGCCGCAACCCTTCGACCTGCCGGCCTTTATCGAGTCCTATATGAAAGTCGCGCCGCTGGGCCAGCCGCGCCAGCTGAAATCGTGGCTGCACGAACAGCCGGCGCTGTGGTCGCTGCAGGTCAAGCAGCACGTGGGACGCGCGTTGATCCAGCGGCTGCTCGGCGAAGTGCCGCCGATCGACGCGGCGAGCATGGATGCCACGCTGGACTTCTTCGATCTGGAGCACACCCAGAGCGGCGTCGATGCGCTGCACCTGCATCAACTGCGCGGCCTTGCGCAGGAACGCTACGAGCTGGTGAAACGCCACTCGCCGAGCATGCAGGCCTGGGGCGCGAATGCGCAGTGGCTGGATATGGACGGCTTCTTCGCCTGGCTGAGCGCGCAGGCGCTGGCGGGCGACCGCGCGCCGCTGGAAGCCGCGCTGTGCGTGCAGCCGGCGCTGCGCAACTTTGCCGTGCGCCAGGCAGCCGCGCGGCCCTTGTTCGAACGGCTATGGCTGGAACGCCCGCCGATGCCCGCCGCCTGTGCCTGGCTGCTGATCCAGTTCTTCGGCCTGCGCCCGCTGCTGGCCCAGGCCGGCCAGACGCCGCAGGACTTCGCCGCGCGCCTGGAAATCGGCTGGCTGATGCAGGAGCGCAACAAGAACGCGCTCGCCAGCGTCACCAAGGACCCGAAAAAACCGTATCCCATGCCCAACCAGGCCTGGCATGACCTGCAGCGGCTGCGCCAGCCGTTCCGCTGGTGGTGGATCGCGTTCGCCGCCTTGATTCCCAACCGGCTCAGTTCGCTCGGACGCTTCGCGCTGCGGCTGTGCGACGGCAACCTGCACCTGCTCGACAGCTTCTTCGATCCGCGCCTCACGCGCTTCTGCATCGCGGCGGCGGAACGCTTCCTGGTGACGCGGCCGCGGGTAATCGTCGGCGCCATCCGCTGCGCCGCGCTGCTGCTGGCCGCCACGCTGCTGTACGTGTCGGTAGATGCACAGTCGGACCGCAACGTGTTCCCGATCATGGCCGGCATCGCCACCGCGGCCTGGGCCTATTATCTGGTGTTCCTGCTGGCCTGGCGCTGGCAGCAGCAGCCGGAGCAACCGGTGACGCCGCGTCCACTGCTGCGCATCGCCTTCGTGCCGCTGCTGGCGCTGGGCGCATTCGCCCTCTACAGCTTCGGCCATACCTATGATGGAGAGCCGCTGCGGTTCCCTGCCCTGCTGCTGGCAGTGCCGGCGATCGCCCTGGGCTTCCTGCGCTGGCGCGCGCGCAATCCGGCCAGGCGCTCGTTCCTGAGCAAGCTGCCGGACACGCTGGTCGGCGTGCTGGTGATCATCGTCGCCGTGCTGCTGCTCAGCGACGCACGCCTGCCCGCCGCCGGCGCGTTGCTGTTCTGGATGCTGGATCTGTTCAAGCAGCGCAAGCAGTTGCGCTGGCGCTGACGCGAAGCCTGATCGGCATGGGATCGCAGCGACTCACTCCAAGCCGTCGCAACCTCGTCATCCCGGCGCAGGCCGGGATGACGAGCAGCTGTCAGCGCTGGCGAGAGCGAAATTCCAGCGGCTGCGCATCCGGCCGCGCGGACGCCGGCGGCGTCGGGCCGCAACTGCCGCAGGTGCCGCAGCCGTCGCCGCAGCTGCCGCTGGCCTGCGCCGGCTGCAGCCGGCGTCCCAGCGCGCGCAGCCAGGGCTTGCGCCACGGCTTGTTGAGCGAGGCGGAAAGCGCCGCCAGCCAGCGCGTGCTCATGCCGGGCAGCAGCTTGCGCATGGCGTACAGCGCGCTGAACAGCACCAGCGCGCCGATGATCACTGCCTGGATCACGCCGAACGTGCTCATGACAATGCGCTCGCCACTTGATAGGTGATCAGCGAAGCCAGGTAGGCCAGGCCAAACAAGTAACCGGCGGTGATCGCCACGTTGCGCCAGGAATTGGTCTCGCGGCGGATCACCGCCAGGGTCGACATGCACTGCGGCGCAAACACATACCAGGCCAGCAGCGACAGCGCGGTGGCCAGCGACCACTGCTGCGCGATCACCGGGCCGAGCTGGCTGGCCAGCGCATCGTCGCCGCCGGCGGCGGACATCGCATACACCGTGCCCAGCGCCGACACCGCCACTTCGCGCGCGGCCAGGCCGGGGATCAGCGCAATGCAGATCTGCCAGTTGAAACCGATCGGCGCGAACACGTAATGCAGCAAGTGGCCCAGGCGGCCGGCCAGGCTGTAGTCGATGGCCGGCTGCGTCGCGCCTTGCGGCGGCGCCGGGAAGCTGGACAGGAACCACAGCAGCACGGTGAGCGCGAGAATGATGCCGCCCACGCGCTTCAGGAAGATCAGCGCGCGCTCCCACAGGCCCAGCGCGATGTCGCGCGGATTCGGCAGCCGATACGAAGGCAGCTCCATCAGCAACGCGTGCTCGCTCTTGTCCTTGCGGAAGCGCTTGATCACGAACGCCACCGTCAGCGCACTGACGATGCCCGCCACGTACAGCGTGAACAGCACCACGCCCTGCAGATTGAACAGGCCCCACACCGTGCGCTGCGGAATGAACGCGGCGATCAGCAGCGTGTACACCGGCAGGCGCGCCGAGCAGGTCATCAGCGGCGCCACCAGGATCGTGGTGAGGCGGTCGCGCGGGTCGGTGATGCTGCGCGTGGCCATGATGCCGGGAATGGCGCAGGCGAAGCTCGACAGCAGCGGAATGAAGGCGCGCCCGGTGAGGCCCGCCTTGAACATCAGCTTGTCGAGCAGGAAGGCCGCGCGTGGCAGATAGCCGGATTCCTCCAGCAACAGAATGAACAGGAACAGGATCAATATCTGCGGCAGGAACACCAGCACCGCGCCCAGCCCCGCGAAGATGCCTTCGTTGAGCAGGCTGTGCAGCGCGCTGTGCTCGGGCAGTGCGCCGGTGACCCAGCCGCCGAACGCGGCCACGCCCGCCTGGATCGCATCCATCAACGGCTGCGCCCAGGAGAACACCGCCTGGAAGATCAGGAACATCAGCACCGCGAGAATGCCCAGACCGAATACCGGATGCAGCGCCCAGCGGTCGATCGCATCGTCGATCGCATCGGTATTGCGCGGCATCACCACGGTGGCGGCCAGCAGCTCGCGCACCTGTCCGTGCAGGTCGGCGCGGCTGGCCGGATCGTCCGGCTGCGCGTCGGCGGCGGTGGGAACCTCGCCGTCCACGCGCGCGATCAGGTCCTTCGCACCGCCGCGCTTCACCGCGATGGTCTCGACCACCGGAACGCCCAGGCGGCGCTGCAGTTCCTCGACGTCGATGCGGATGCCGCGGCGGCGCGCGGTATCCATCATGTTCAGCGCCAGCACCACCGGCCGGCCCAGGCGCTTCACTTCCAGTACGAAGCGCAGATGCAGGCGCAGGTTGGTGGCGTCGGCCACGCATACGATCAGGTCGGGCGCCGGCTCGCCGGGATACGCACCGGCGCAGACGTCGCGGGTGATCTGCTCGTCCGGGCTGGTGGCGTCGAAGCTGTAGGTGCCCGGCAGGTCGATCAGGTGCAGCACGCGGCCGCTGGGGGCGGTGAAGCGGCCTTCCTTGCGCTCCACCGTGACGCCGGCGTAGTTGGCCACTTTCTGGCGGCCACCGGTGAGCTGGTTGAACAGCGCGGTCTTGCCGCAATTGGGATTGCCCACCAGGGCGATGCGCAGCGTGCTCGCGCTCATGCGTGGTCTCCGGTGCGCACGGTGACGCGCGCCGCTTCGCTGCGGCGCAGGGCGAACCGCGTCGAGCCGATCTGGATCAGCAGCGGGTCGGCGCCCAGCGGTCCGCGCGCCACCACGCGGACCGGCTCGCCGGTGACGAAGCCCAGGTCGCGCAGGCGCTGCGCGATCGGATCGTCGGCAAGCGCATCGTCCACTCGGTCCACCACGGCAGGCGCCCCTTTCGGCAGGTCGGACAGTCGCACGGCAACCACTCAAATAAGAATGGTTCGCATTGTAACCGGGTTGTGACGGAAACGGTGAATCCGCACCGCCATGCGGCATTAGCTACGGGTGGATCGCAAGCTCTTGCTGCCGCTTGCCTCCTCCCCGCTCCCTTTCACTAACCTACGTGCTTTCCCCCACCGCCCAGGCTCCCATGTACACCAGCCTCCAGCTCGCCGATCGCGCCGGCGTCCGCAGCATCGCGATGAACCGCCCCCAGGTGCACAACGCTTTCGACGACAGCCTGATCGCCGAACTGACCGATGCGCTCGCCACGGCCGGCCGCGACCAGGCCGTGCGCGCGGTGGTGCTCACCGGCACGGGCGCCAGCTTTTCCGCCGGCGCCGACCTGAACTGGATGCGCGGCATGGCCAAGGCCAGCGAGGCGGACAACCGCGAGGATTCGCTGCGCCTGGCCACGCTGATGCGCACCCTGCAGTTCCTGCCCAAGCCGACCATCGCGCGAGTCAACGGCGCGGCCTATGGCGGCGGCGTGGGCCTGGTCGCCTGCTGCGATATCGCCATCGGCGTGGACGGCGCGAAGTTCGGCCTGACCGAGGTCAAGCTCGGCCTGGTGCCGGCAGTGATCTCCCCCTACGTGATCGCCGCGATCGGCCTGCGCCAGGCGCGCCGCCTGTTCCTCACCGGCGAACTGTTCGACGCGCCGACCGCCGAGCGCATCGGCCTGCTGCACCAGTGCGTGCGCGCCGAGGCGCTGGACGAGGCCGTCGACAGCGTGCTGGCCGCGTTCGCCAAGGCCGGCCCCGTGGCGCAGGCGCAGGCCAAGCGCCTGGCCTTGCGCGTCGCCGGCCAGGACGAAGCGCAGGCCGAGCGCATCGACCGCGACAATGCCGAGCTGATCGCACGCCTGCGCGTTTCCGCCGAAGGCCAGGAAGGCCTGGGCGCCTTTCTCGACAAGCGCGCGGCGGCCTGGACCGCGCAGGCATAAACTGCGTCGCGCTTACCTTCCGTCATCCCCTGCAAGGAGTGGCTTACATGCTCGACCATATCGGCGTGCCCGTCTCGAACTACGCCCGCAGCAAGGCCTTCTACGAACGCGTGCTGGCCCCGCTCGGCGGCGGCCTGGCGATGGAAGTCACCCAGGAAGTAACCGGCAGCCGCTCGCATGCCGGCTTCGGCAAGGACGGCAAGCCCAGCTTCTGGATCAGCGCCGATCCGATCGCGCCGCTGTCGGCCATCCATGTCGCCTTCGTCGCGCCCACCCGCGAAGCAGTCGACCGCTTCTACGCCGCGGCGCTCGCCGCTGGCGGCACCGACAACGGCCCGCCCGGCCTGCGCCTGCACTACCACGACAACTACTACGCGGCGTTCGTGCTGGATCTGGACGGCCACAACGTGGAAGCCGTCTGCCACCTGACGGTGTGACGCCATGACGTAGGTTGGGGTGAGCACAGCGAACCCCAACGTGCCCCCTCCAAGCGCACCAACCCGTTGGGGTTCGCCTCCGGCTCACCCCAACCTGCCCAGGAGCTCCCATGCCCCGCCCTATCCTCAATATCGCCGACGTCGAGCCGCAGCCCATCCCGCTCGCCTTCGCGCCCACCGGCAGCGCCGCCGAACGCTACGCGCCGCGCATTGCGCGCCTTTCACTGATGCTCGGCGCGCAGAAGCTCGGCTACAACATCACGCTGCTGCCGCCCGGCAAGCGCGGCTATCCCTTCCACAACCATCGCATCAACGAGGAAATGTTCTTCGTGCTGGAAGGCGAAGGCGAACTGCGCATCGGCGAGGAACGCCATCCGATCCGCGCCGGCGACATCATCGCCTGCCCGCCCGGCGGGCCGGAGAGCGCGCACCAGATCGCCAATACCAGCGACAAGGACCTGCGTTATCTCAGCGTCAGCACCAAGCAGACGCCGGAAGTGTGCGAATACCCGGACAGCAAGAAGTTCGGTGTGATCGCGGAATACGGCCCGGGGGCGGATGGTGCGCCGCAGTTTTTCCGCGTGATCGGACGACAGGGCGAAACGGTGGATTACTGGGAAGGCGAGTAAATCCATCCAGCGCCGGTGTAGGTTGGGGTGAGCGAAGCGAACCCCAACGGGCGCCGCCGACACGCTGGACGTTGGGGTTCGCTTCGCTCACCCCAACCTACGGCAGCCGTGCCACCGCCAAATGCTGCGCCGCGCATCGGCCTGAAACGCCCGTTCTGCTAGCTTTACGGACTTTGCACCCCACACCCACGGACCCGTGCATGTTCGAGCGCGTACTGATAGCCAACCGCGGCGAGATCGCCTGCCGCGTGATCCGCACCTGCCGCCGTCTGGGCATCCACACCATCGCGGTGTATTCGGAGGCCGACGCCGATGCGCAGCACGTGCGGCTGGCCGACGAGGCCTGGCCGATCGGCGGGCCGCGCCCGGCCGACTCCTACCTGCGCGGCGACGCCATCCTCGAGGTGGCCCGGCGCAGCGGCGCCCAGGCTGTCCATCCCGGCTACGGCTTCCTGTCCGAGAACACCGCTTTCGCGCGCGCCTGCACCGAGGCCGGCATCGCCTTTATCGGCCCGCGCCCGGCCAGCATCGACGCGATGGGTTCCAAGGCCGCCGCCAAGGCGCTGATGGAACACCACGACGTGCCGCTGGTGCCCGGCTACCACGGCGACAACCAGGACGCGGCCTTCCTCGCCGAACAAGCCACCCGCACCGGCTTCCCGCTGATGATCAAGGCCGCCGCGGGCGGCGGCGGCAAGGGCATGCGCATCGTGCATGCGCAGCAGGAATTCGCCGACGCGCTCGCCTCCGCGCAGCGCGAAGCCGCCAATGCGTTCGGCGATACGCGGGTGATCCTGGAGCGCTACGTCCAGCATCCGCGCCATATCGAATTCCAGGTGTTCGGCGACACCCACGGCAACGTCATCCATCTCAACGAGCGCGAATGCTCGGCGCAGCGCCGCTACCAGAAGGTGCTGGAGGAAACGCCCTCGCCGTTCCTCACGCCGGAACGCCGCGCCGCGATGGGCGCCGCTGCGGTGGCTGCCGCGCGCGCGGTCGACTATGTCGGCGCCGGCACGGTGGAATTCATCGTCGGACCCGACGGCGAGTTCTTCTTCATGGAGATGAATACGCGCCTGCAGGTCGAGCATCCGGTCACCGAGGAAACGCTGGGCCTGGACCTGGTCGAATGGCAGCTGCGCATCGCCGCCGGCCAGGCGCTGCCCTTGCGCCAGGAAGACATCCACGCGCAGGGCCACGCCATCGAAGTGCGCCTGTACGCGGAAGACCCGGAACAGAACTTCCTGCCCGGCTCCGGCAAGCTGCTGCGCCTGCGCCTGCCGGAAGCCTCGCGCCAGGTGCGCCTGGACGGCGGCGTGATCGAGGGCGATACGGTCACGATCTTCTACGACCCGATGATCGCCAAGCTGATCGTGCACGACCGCGACCGCCCGCAGGCCCTGCAGCGCCTGCGCGAAGCGCTGATGGCCTGCGAGATCGCCGGGCCCAAATCCAATATCGCCTTCCTCGAACGGCTGGTGCGCCACCCGGTGGTGGTGGAAGGCCGCATCGACACCGGCTATCTCGACCGCCACCTGGACGAATTCCTCGCCGGCGACGCCGCGCCCGCGCCGCAGCTGCTGTTTGCCGCCGCCGTGGCCGCGCTGCTGCACGACGAGCACGCGGTGGTGGCGCAGGCGGCGCACGGCAGCGATCCGTATTCGCCCTGGGCCCGCACCGACGCCTGGCGCGTCGGCCATGCCGGCAAGCGCATCGTGGCGCTGTCGCTGCGCGAGCAGCGCTACGAAGTGGAAGCCCACGGCCACGCCGGCAATTATGAATTGCGCCATGGCGATGCCAGCTGCCACGTGCAGGGTGCGCGCCACGACGGCGAGGCGCTCAGCGCCCGCTTCGACGGCGAATCCCTGCGCCTGCCGCTGCACGCCGACACGCAGCGCGTGTTGCTGCACGACGCCGGCGGCCGCCGCCACGCCTTCGCCCGCGCCGCCGCGTTCGAGTGGGAATCCAAGAGCGGTGGCGGCGGCAACCAGGTGATCGCCCCCATGCCGGGCCGCATCGTGCTGGTCAAGGCCAGCCCCGGCGACCAGGTTGAGGAAGGCCAGGAACTGCTGGTGATGGAAGCGATGAAGATGGAGCTGGCGCTCAAGGCTCCGCGCGCCGGCACCATCGACAGCATCGGCGCCGCGCAGGGCGATTTCGTCGAAGCCGACGCCGTACTGGTGCGCTTCGCCACGTAGGTTGGGGTGAGCCGCCAGGCGAACCCCAACTTGAGCCGCACGCAGCGCAACCGCATGTCACATACGAAGACGCCCGCCTGACGGATAGCTCCCATGAATAGCTCCGACCACCACGTCCGCATCGTCGAAGTCGGCCCCCGCGACGGCCTGCAGAACGAAAAGGCCATGCTCCCGGCCGACGTGAAGATCGCGCTGATCGACCGCCTCTCCTCCACCGGCCTGGCCACCATCGAGGCCACCAGCTTCGTCAGCCCCAAGTGGGTGCCGCAGCTGGCCGACGCCGCCGAGGTGTTCCAGGGCATCCGCAAGGTGCCCGGGGTGAGCTATCCGGTGCTGGTGCCGAACGAACAGGGCTACCGGCGTGCGCGCGAGGTCGGCGCCACCGAGGTGGCGGTGTTCACCGCGGCCTCCGAGGCGTTCAACCGCAAGAACATCAATGCCGGCATCGATGAATCCATCGAGCGCTTCCGCCCGGTGCTGGAACTGGCCCGGGCCGACGGCGTGAAGGTGCGCGGCTATGTCTCCACCGTGCTGGGCTGCCCCTACCAGGGCGAGGTGCCGCTGGCCGACGTGGTCCACGTGGCCACCCGGCTGCACCAGCTTGGCTGCCACGAGATCTCGCTCGGCGACACCATCGGCGTCGGCACGCCGGCCAAGGCCCGCGCCATGCTGAAGGCGGTGGCGGCCGAGGTGCCGATGGCCGCCCTGGCCGTGCATTTCCACGACACCTACGGCCAGGCCCTGGCCAATATCCTCAGCTGCCTGGAGGAAGGGGTGCGGGTGGTCGACAGCGCGGTGTCCGGCACCGGCGGCTGCCCGTATGCCAAGGGCGCCACCGGCAATGTGGCCAGCGAGGACGTGGTCTACATGCTGCACGGGATGGGCATGGAGACCGGCGTGAACCTGGACCTGCTGGTGGCTGCCGGGGCCTGGCTGGCGGCGCAGCTGCACAAGGAAACCGCCAGCCGGGTGACCCGGGCGCGGACGGCCGCCTGAACAGCAGTTCAGGGACGTCCGCGGGCCGTAGGTTGGGGTGAGCCGCCGGCGAACCCCAACATTGCGATGCGTCTGGAGCTGGCCACGTTGGGGTTCGCCTTCGGCTCACCCCAGCCTGCACCTTCTTCAAGCTTTGGCGGGACAAACAAGCAAGTTGTCACATAAGCCCGTATAATCGTCCGATTCGCCCTTGAGAAACCCACGTGACGGCCATCCGGTCGCCCGAGCCCATCCCATGTCCATCGAAAATCTGCGCAATATCGCCATCGTCGCCCACGTCGACCACGGCAAGACCACGCTCGTCGACCAGCTGCTGAAGCAGTCCGGCACGCTCTCCGAGCGCACCGTCCTGGCTGAGCGCGTGATGGACAGCAACGACCAGGAAAAGGAACGCGGCATCACCATCCTGGCCAAGAACACCGCCATCACCTGGCAGGGCAACCGCATCAACATCGTGGACACGCCCGGACACGCCGACTTCGGTGGCGAGGTGGAGCGCGTGCTGTCGATGGTCGACACCGTGCTGATCCTGGTCGACGCGATGGACGGCCCGATGCCGCAGACCCGCTTCGTGACCCAGAAGGCCTTCGCGATGGGCTTCAAGCCGATCGTGGTGGTCAACAAGATCGACCGCCCCGGCTCCCGCCCCGACTGGGTGGTCGAGCAGGTGTGGGACCTGTTCGACCGCCTCGGCGCGACGCCGGAGCAGATGGACTTCCCGATCGTCTACGCCTCGGCGCTGAACGGCTATGCCTCGCTCGACGCGGAAACCCGCGAAGGCGATATGACCCCGCTGTACGAAGCCATCATGAAGCACGCGCCCAAGCCGGAAGTGGATCCGGAAGGCCCGTTCCAGATGCGCATCAGCCAGCTCGACTACAACAACTTCGTCGGCGTGATCGGCATCGGCCGCATCCAGCGCGGCACCCTGAAGAAGAACATGCCGGTGGCCGTGATCGACCGCCACGGCAAGAAGCGCCAGGGCAAGATCCTGCAGGTGCTGGGCTTCATGGGCCTGGAGCGCATCGAGCAGGACACCGCCGAGGCCGGCGACATCGTGGCCATCTCCGGCATCCAGGAGCTGACCATCTCCGACACCCTGTGCGCGCTGGACACGCCCGAGGCGCTGCCCGCGCTGACCGTGGACGAGCCCACCATCAGCATGACCTTCCAGGTGAACAACTCGCCGTTCGCCGGCAACAAGGATCTCTCCGGCGGCAAGTTCCTCACCAGCCGCCAGATCAAGGAGCGCCTGGAGCGCGAGCAGGTGCACAACGTGGCGCTGCGCGTCGAGCAGGGCTCGGACGCTGACAAGTTCCTGGTCTCCGGCCGCGGCGAACTGCACCTGTCGGTGCTGATCGAGAACATGCGCCGCGAAGGCTACGAGCTGGCCGTGTCGCGTCCGGAAGTGATCATCAAGGAGATCGACGGCCAGAAGATGGAGCCGATCGAGCAGCTGGTGGTCGACGTCGAAGAAACCCACCAGGGCCCCGTGATGGAGCGCCTGGGCGTGCGCAAGGGCGCGCTGAAGAACATGGAGCCGGACGGCAAGGGCCGCGTGCGCCTGGAGTACATGATCCCGGCGCGTGGCCTGATCGGCTTCCAGAACCAGTTCAAGACCCTCACCCAGGGTTCGGGCCTGCTGTTCCACGTGTTCGAGAACTACGGTCCGAAGGAAGAAGGCCAGATCGCCAAGCGCCTCAACGGCGTGATGATCGCCAACGCCGCCGGCAACACCCCCGCCTACTCGCTGGGGCCGCTGCAGGAGCGCGGCAAGCTGTTCGCCGCCGAAGGCGATTCGGTGTACGAAGGCCAGCTGGTCGGCATCCACTCCAAGGACAATGACCTCACCGTCAACGCCATCAAGCCCAAGCCGCTGACCAATATGCGCGCCTCCGGCAAGGACGATGCGATCCAGCTCACCCCGGCGATCAAGTTCTCGCTGGAGCAGGCGCTGGACTTCATCGACGACGACGAGCTGGTGGAGATCACCCCGAAGGAAATCCGCCTGCGCAAGAAGCACCTCACCGAGAACGATCGCAAGAAGGCTTCGCGCGGCGGTTGATCGACGGTTCGATGTGCTTTACGAAAGGCCGCCGCAGGGCGGCCTTTCCTTTTGTAACGATGCCGCCGCAAGGCGGCCTTTTTGTTTGCTCGCGCCACGGCCATTGACGTTGACGTTGACGTTGACGTGCCACACGCGCATGCCACCATGCCTGCTGCCGCGGGAAGCACGGGCCGCGCCGTACGGGAGTTAAGGATGAAATCGCTGCGTTTCCTGGCGGTCGCTGCACTGCTGTTCGCCGCCCCTGTCCTGCACGCTGACGAAGCGCCGGTATTCGTGCCGCAGTTCCTCGGTGCGCAGTACACCTTCATCGACCAGCACCAGTACGCCGTGCATTCGCCGTATGCCGGCCCGCTCAGCCTGAAGGCGCGCACCGACACCGCTCGCTCGCACACCTTCGGCGCCTACTTCGGCGTCGCCCTGCCCGCCCGCTTCCAGTTCTACTTCGACGTGGAAATGTTCAAGGGCGAGGGTGTCAGCGGCGCCACCGGCATGGCCGGCCTGCCCAACGGCGACGTGATCCGCTCCGGCTCCGCCAGCCTCGGCAAGACGCCCTACGTCGCACGCCGCTTCCTGCGCTGGACGCTGCCACTGGGCGACGACACCGAAGACGCCGGGCGCGCCATGGACCAGTTGCCCGGCAAGGAACCCGCGCAGCGCATCGAAGTGAAGCTCGGCAAGATGGCGATCAACGACGACTTCGACAAGAACCGCTACGCCGACGGCACCCGCACGCAGTTCATGAACTGGGCGCTGTTCAACAACGTCGCCTGGGATTTCGCCGCCGACACGCGCGGCTATACCGAAGGCCTGATGCTCGGCCTGGTCCAATCCGGCTGGAGCCTGCGCTACGGCATCTACCGCATGCCGACCGAGGCCAACGGTTCGCACCTGGTGGAGTCGCTGCACAAGGCGCGCGGCCAGCAGCTCGAACTCACCATCCAGCCGGACAAGGATGGCTGGGCGCTGCGTGCGCTGGTGTTCCAGAACCAGGCCAGCATGGGCGTGTATCGCACGGTGATCGCCCAGGCGCTCGCCACCGGCAGCACTCCCGATATCCGCGCCGACGATCGTCCCGGGCGCAAGAAGTACGGCTTCGGCCTCAATGGCGAATTGCCCTTGGCCGACGGCGGCGATACCGGCGTGTTCATGCGTGCGGGTTGGAACGACGGGCGCAACGAGTCGTTCGCATTCACCGAAGTGGATCGCACGCTGAGCGGCGGCGTCCAGTTATCAGGTACGCATTGGGGGCGCCAGCAGGATCATTTCAGCCTGGGCTTCGCGATCAATACGCTGTCTTCGCCGCATCGCGAATATCTGGAGCTGGGCGGCAGCGGCTTCGTGCTCGGCGACGGCGCCTTGAACTACGGCCGCGAGCAGATCATCGAGGCGTACTACAGCTTCGTGCCGTTCGAGCATCTGACCCTGAGCCCCGATTTCCAATGGGTGCGCCACCCGGGCTACAACCGCGACCGCGGACCGGCGAAATTCCTGGCGCTGCGGGCGCACGTGGAGTTCTAGCAGCCGATATCCATGCCGGCGTAGGTTGGGGTGAGCGGCAGCGAACCCCAACGTTGCGATGCGCATGACGGGTCACATGTTGGGGTTCGCTGCGCTCACCCCAACCTACGTCAGCCGTGCAGGCGTTCGAACCCTTCGATCGCCGCCGCTTCGATGCGATGCATATCGAACACCAGCACCTCATTCTCCCCCGCCTTCAACCACGACGCCGGACAGAACAGACGCTGCTGCGGCCCGATCTTCCAATGCCGCCCGAGCAGATGCCCGTTCACCCACACATAGCCCTTGTCCCAGGCGCTCATGTCCAGGTACGTATCGGCCGTCTTCTCCAGCACCAGCGTCCCCTTGAAGAACAGGCCCGGCCGCTCCGGCTTGCGCTGCAGCGGACGCAGCCCCGCCAGATACGCAGCGTCGAGCGGCAAGCCATGCACCGACCAATGCTGCTGCACTTCGCCATCGAGGCGGATCTCGCCGACGATGCCCTTGCGGTCCGCCATCGCCTGCCCATAGCCGACATGCCCGAAGCTGTCGACCAGGATCTCGATCGCATCGCCATCCTGCGCGTGCGGCGCCGGCACTTCCATCTGCGTCGCTTCGCTCAAGCCCGGCTTGCGCACGCGCGAGATGTAGCCGAGATAGCGCCCCGCAGCAAACACCGTCGCGTAATCGCGCACGCCCTCGATCGACAGACGCCCACCCTTGGCTGACATCGCGCGATACAACACCATGCCGTGGTCCTGCCCCAGCAGCAGCTCGTTCGCCACCGGCCCGTGCTCGACCGATGTCGGCGACGGCGTGAGGTTGTCCCACAGCGACGCATACGGTTTCAGCTCGAACTTGGCAAAGCGCATCGCCGGCGGCGGCGCGGGAATCTGCGGCAGCGGATGCGCCAGGCGCTCGCCGATGATGCCGCGGAACTCGCGGTAATCCGCGGTGGCCGCACCGCGCTCGTCGATCGGCGCACCGTAGTCGTAGCTGGTGATCACCGGATCGAACTTGCCATAGTCCGCATCGGCATTGGCACCCGCACCGAAACCGAAGTTGGTGCCGCCATGCGCCACGTACAGATTGAACGAGCGCCCCTCGGCCATCAGCTTCTTCAACATCGCCGCGTAATCGCCGCGCTGGAAATCCTGGTCGCCCCAATGCGTCAGCCAGCCGGGATAACCCTCGCCCACCCACACCGGCGCCTCGCCCGCAATCGCCTGCGCCGCGGCGAAATCGGTATCGCCATCCAGGCCCAGCGCGCTGCCGGGCAGATAGGTCTGCTGCTTCTGGATCGTGCCCAGCCCATCCGAAATGGAGAACGGCCCTTCGATGCCGCGCTCGCGCCACATCGACTGGAGCTGCTCCAGATACGCCAGGTCGCCGCCGAACGAGGCGTATTCGTTCTCCACCTGCACCATCAGGATCGGCCCGCCCTGCGCCGCCATCAGCGGCACAATGCGCGGTGCGATCCGGTCGAGGTAGCGCGCCACCGCCTTCATGTAGCGCGGATCGTCCTTGTCGCGCACGCGGATATCCGGCTCGCGCAGCAGGTACGGCGGCAGACCGCCGAAATCCCATTCGGCGCAGACATACGGACCGGGCCGCAGATAAACCCACATGCCTTCCCGCTGGCACAGCTTGATGAAGCGCACGAAGTCGCGGTTGCCGCTTTCGAGATCGAACACGCCAGGTTCTTTCTCAAGCGCGTTCCACATCAGGTAAATGGCAACGGTGTTCAAGCCCATCGCCTTGACCATGCGGATGCGCTGCGTCCAGTACTCGGCCGGCACCCGGATCGGATGCATCTCGCCGCTGCGGATCTGGAATGGACGTCCATCCAGCAGGAAGTCGCGCTTGCCCAGCGCGAAGCGATGCGCGCGGCCGTCGGGCGCCGGTTCCGTGTGCATCGACGGCACGGTCACCGCATCGACGTGCAGGCTCAACGCACCCAACGGTGCGAGCGCGCTCAGGCGCAGGAACTCTCTTCGCCGCATGGGGACTCCTCAGGGCTGGCGGGGGGATGGAAGCGCATCCGCGTGGCGACCGGGCTGGGCGAAAGCCGTTCGATGGTAGCGCGGGCCGGCGGGCCCCGCCGTGCGCGAATGCCCAGCGAGGCCGTGCCCTGGCGAGCGCCCTGGGCCGGGAGTAACCTCCGGGGTCCTTGATGGGGGAATCAGGGTCATGCCACACGGAACGGGGAGTTCTGGAACGGGCGGAACGGGCGGCAGCGGATCGGGTGGCGGCTCCGGCAGCGGTGGCGGCTCCGGCAGCAGCGGCTCGGGAGGCGGGCGCCCGCGCCGTTCGACATCGTCGTCCTCGTCCTCGACCTCGGGACGGCCGCTCCAGCGTTCATCCACCTCGTCCACGTCATCCACGTCATCCACGCGCGCGTCCAGTACGACGCTGTCGCCGATGGTCACGCCGTCGCCCAGGCCGACCACGCTGTCGCCGATGACGCGCGGTGGCGCGACCAGCGCACCGCGGCCTTCGATCACCACCACGACATCGACGAGCTCCCTGCTGCCGCCGACCTCGTCGACCACTTCCTCCTCGCCGCTTTCGCCCTTGCTGCCCTTGCATGGCGGCGCGCCGCATTCGACCACGCCGACCACCTCGTCCAGTTCGGTATCGCCATCGAGCTCGCTGTCGCCGATGCCTCCGCCGCCGACCGCACCGTCGACGCTGTCGCCGATGACTTCCTACAAGTCCTCGTCCGATAAGACGCTGACCAAGGCGCAGGCCTCCTCCGGCGGCTTCCGCCCCATCGGCACCGAAAACGTGGTGCAGGCCAAGCCGATCGACGAGAACGACTTCCGCTTTCCTTCCAACCCGACCACCTCCGGGCACAGCAGCGGCTATCACGAGAGCTTCCTGCCGACCGACGCCATGCGGTTCCTGTCGCGGCGCAAGGTCAACACCGACGGCACCGCGACCATGCCGGCCTGGACCGGCAACAGCGTGCTGCCGAAGTACGCCGGCAGCAGCATCCTGGAGCCGAATGTCAGACCCGTCGCCGAAGCCAGCGACGGCGCGCGCACGGATACCGCCCGGACCGTGCTCAGCGTGCCTGGCGGCAAGCCGGCGGGCCATACCGGCTCGGGCGTAAAAACGACGGGACAGGCCGAGGCGCACGACTTCCTGCGCCACCAGGGCATGCGCACCCTGCAGGAACCCGGCGTCACCTCCGGCGTGGCGGGCACCGTCGCCGGCGCCATGACGGTCATGAGCGTCGCTCCAGGGCAGATCGCCAGCAAGGCGCAGAACGCAGGCAGCCTCAAGGATGTGCAGGCTCGTGCGGGCTACGAGCAGAGCAGGAACGACGCCAAGCGCAAGCTCGACGCGTACTACCAGGCCCTGCCCCCGAAAGAGCAGAACGTCGTGATGAAACTGGCCAAGCAGGGCATGGGCGATCTCAAGGACAGCGGCCGCCGCCTGCTACCCGACCGCCCCCACTCGCCGATGCGCGATCCGACCGGCGGTTCCGGCGCCGCCCTCGGCGGCGGCGGCTACCTGCCCATGCCACCCGTGCTTACGCCGACACCGCCGTCATCCGCGTTCGCACCCATGCCCACGAGCAGCTCATCGAGCTCGTCGTCGACGTCCAGCACTTCCCACACGCTGACGATCGGCATGCCCGTCGTCTCCACGCCGCCGACGCGAGCCACGACCACCACCACCACGACCACCGTCGCCACGGCGACGCCGCCGACTACGCCAAGCACCACGGCCAGCGGATCCGGCGCCGGCGCCCGCGACATCGCCATGGACATCACGCGTTCGTTCCGTGCCGATCGCAAATGAGCGTACGCGCGCACCATGCCGCGCGCGGATGACGATCGGGCTCAGTCGCCAGCGACGGTGCAAAGCCGCAGCCGATGCGCAACCTCTCCGGCCAGGCGCCACGGATCGCCCGCCGGTTCCGTAGCGTGCGGCTCGCGCGAACGCGCCCAAGCCTGCTCCAGCGCGAACCCATCGATCGGCTGCGCTTCGCCGCCGTTCGGTCCAACCTGCAGCGTGTCGAAGAAACGCTGCCACCGTTGCGCATACAAGCCACCGACCAGGCCCGCCAACTCACGGTTGGCGTAGTCGTGCAGGCCACCGCGATCGGCGCCGGAGCGATCGCCCCAGCTGGTCAGGATCGAGCGCTGGTCGTATTCGAGCTGGGCTGCTTCGGCGTCGTTGCGGGCTGCCGCTTTCGCATGCATCAGCCAGCGGCCGAGCAGGAAATCCGGATCGGTAGCGAGCAAGCGGTCGAGCAGCGCCATGTCACCCATCCACTCCTCGGTGAGCGCACGGAACTGCTGCGCATGCTTCGCCTCGTACGCCGCCTTGATGCGCGGCAGCAACAGCCGCGAGCGATTGCTCAGCGCCTGCCGCGTGACGTCCACCAGGTCGTGGCGATAGGCGGAGGTCGCGCGCAATGCCGGCGCCACCTTCAGCAACTCGCACACGGCGCCATCGAAGCGCGCCAGGTCGTAGCGTGCCGCCGTCGGCGACCACGTCGCCGCGCTGCGCGCATCCAGGCTCGGCCGTGCGCCGAACAGACTATCGTGCGGCTCCGACCACTCGCCCGACGGCATCGCATAAGCGGTCTGCGCGAGGGTCCGCCATGCAGCCCGCGCATGCGCGTCGTCACCGCCGTAACGGTTCGCCGCATAGCGGTCGAACCAGCGGCGCGCATCGTCCGGCACCGGCGTCCAGGCCAGCGCAGTGAACAGCGCATACGCGGCAGGATCGGTGCCGCTGCCCTCCGGCATGTACGCGATGCCGCGCAGCGAACCTGCATCGTCGCGGCGCCACGCCGCGAAACGCTCGATCCACACGCCAGCATTCGCACCCAGCGTCGTGTGTCCGCCGAAGTTGGGAATCGTGCCGAACGCAAACGGCGCACCACCCCAGTCTTGCTTGCGCTGCATGCCGTTGTAGCGGTCGGACAGGCCATCGACGATCAGCAAGCGATCGTGCGGCACCGCCGCCACCACCGCCTGCGGCGGATTGTGTTGCCAGCCGAGCAGCACCCAGCTCGCGGCAGGATGAGCGGCATTCAACGCAGCGAAGACCTGCTTCGCCGCCTCGCCCACCGGCACCTCGCCGGCACGCCCACCCTCGTGCAGCAGATCCATCTTGTACAGCACGCCGTCGCCGAACAACTCGCGCTGGTGCCGATAGAACGCCGCGGCGACCTTGGCGAAATGCGCATCGCGCGGATCCAGCCAGTCCGGCCGCTGAAATCCCACCCACTCGCCCTGCGGCACCAGCGCCGTGCCGGGCTGTTTCGTGGCGAAGCCCGGTGGCACGGTGCCGAAGTAACCCGGCAACACCGGCTGCATGCCCAGCTCGCGCAAGCGTTCGACAATGCGTTTGCCAAGCTCAGCGCGCGCGTCGAACAGCTCCGCCGACACCGGCCCGCCGAAACCCGACATGTTCTGCAGCAACCACCACGGCTGATGCGCCGGCGCCGGAATCCATGCACGCAACTCGTCGTCGCCATAGCCGAACTCGCGGAACGCGCGGCGATACACCTCCTCCGCACCCACCGGCATGAACACCTCGTTGATGCCGCGCAGCGCCAGCAGATCGATCTTGTGCTCCCATCCGGGCCAGTCGAGATAGGCGTCCGAATAGCCGTCGTCGACATCGTTGAGCGCGAAGCGGTCCGGCACCACCGCACGGCTCTCGATCGTCCTCGATGGCGCCGGCAGCGTGGCCGGCAGGCGATCCAGGCTGTCGCCGGGCCAGCCGATGCTCACGTGAGGCACCTGTTCGAGATACGCCTCGACGCCGGTGAGCAATACGGCCGGCGAGGTGCCTGCGATTTCGATATGGCCGGCCTGGCCGCGAATGCTGTAACGGTCTTCGGTGCCAGCAGGAAGCGCGACCAGTGCGATCTGCGCTGCGTGATGCGGCAGCAGGCGCTTCAGGGCTGCGCGCGCGGGCGCCACCTCGAAAGCCGTGTCGGCGCAGGCACCGCACGAGGCCACCATCAGCACACCGGCCAGCAGCCACTTCATCATGCCGGTGCAAGCCATCGGCGCTCCTCCCCACGGACGATAGCCGCCAGATTACTTGCTCCCACGCCTGCTTCGCCGGGGCCGGCGGGGCCGGCAGCCGGCTCACTGGCAGCCGGCGGCGACGGCGATTAGTCTTCGGGGTCCTTGATGGGGGATCAGGGCAATGCCAGGGAAGCCGGAAGGAACAGGCGGAAGTTCGGGAACTGCCAAGCCGCAGGGCACGCCCCCTGCCGGGCGGCCGGGGGCGGCAGCGGTCGCGCGGCCGTCGAGCCATGCGCCTGGCGGAGCTGCCCCACCCACCGTTTCGCCACTGCTGTTGCCACCGCCTGTGCCGAGGCCGCATGCGCCACCCGGCCTGGCCCGCATGCCACCGCCGACGCCGCTGGTATCGCCCCGCCCACCTGGCGGCGGAGCGCCGTCGATGGCGATGCTACATACGCCCCAGGCCGCCACGGCGTCCATGCCCGCCAGGCACACTCCACCGTCGTCACCATCGCCCGCGGCACGTCCAACCGGCGCGCTGGCAGGCCTGTGGATGACGCCGGCCGCCGCCAGCTCGCCGGGATCGCTGTCGGCGATGCCGGTGGCAGGCCAGGCTTTCGCGGGAGGTTTGCGTACGCCGCAATCACCTGCCACCCCATCCGGGTTGACCCCATCCCTGTTGTCCCCGCATCACCCACGCCGCGCAGCAGCTGCAGCCGCCGCATCGCCGCACTCGGCCGCCGCGGCCGCCGGCGCGGCGGCCACGCTGTCGCCGATGGTGGCGCCCCTCACTCCCGCATCGCGGCCACCCATGGCGCCTCGTTATCTCACCGCGGATGACCGGACACTGACGGCATCGCAGGCCAAGGAAGGAGCATTCAAGAAGGCAGCCACCGAAAAGATCGTGCGGGGCAACAAGACCACCTCGGCGGAATTCCGGGTCGCCTCCAACCCGACCAAGGCCGAGTCCAGGCACAGCACCGGGCACCACGAAGGGGCCGCCCCCACCGACATGGCGGTACTCCTGTCCGGCCGCACCAAGGGCACGGTCGAGTCGACCCTGCCTGCCACCAACAGCAAGACGGCCCTGCGTCATTACTCCCGCGGGAAGATCCGCGAGGCCAATGTCAGACCCGTCATGGAAGCCAGCGATGGCGCGCGTCCGGATACGGCGAGAACCTTCTTGAGCGTGCCCGGCGGCGGCGCAGCCGGACATAGCGGTTCGGATACGCATACCGCGGGCCAGGCCGCGGGACACGATTTCAATCGCGTGCAGATGATGAAGATGCTGCGAGCGCCCGACCTGACGCCACCCACAGCCGGCGTAGCCTCGGCCGCGCTGGTAGTGATGAGCATGGCGCCCGGGGAACGCGCCGCCACCGTCAAGGATGCCCGCAAGCTCAAGGACAGAGGGGCACGCAGGACCTATGAAAGCGATCGGAACGCGGCCAAGACCAAGCTCGCGCGTTATTACCACGCGCTGCCCGCCGCCGGGCAGGCCACGGTGATGAGTCTGGCGCGTAGCGCCATGAGTGATCTCCAGGACAGCCGCCGGCGCTTGCTGCCCGACGCCCCTCATTCGCCTCTGCGTCATGCCGATGGTCCGGCCGGGGCAGCCATCGCGGGCGGCGGATATATGCAGCCTCCGCCATTGGCACTACCTCCACCCACGGCGGCTTCAGGCACCTCCGGCGTGGCCGCACATTCCGCCCACCAGGCCGCGGCGGCCAGCGCCTCTTCCGCGGTGACGCCGCATCTTCCTGCTGTCGCAGCAGCCGGGACTGGAGGGAGCAAGCGAAAGCGGGCGGATGCTCCGCCCGCGGGCATGGCCGCGAGTGCGACGCCACCCACGCGCGTCGCCGCCATTCACGCCAGGCCGGCAACGCCGGCCGTCGCTGACCCTTCCGCCTCACGCGCCAACAAACGCCCCCGCGCAGACCAGGCGCCCCAGGTCGCCGCGGCAGCGGCAAGCCCAAGTGCAGGCTCGCATTCACCTGCGGCTGCCACACCGTTCCCATCCCCGCGCAACGTCAATCTGGATATCAGCGGCCATTTTCGCGCCCCTCGACGGTAGCGGCGACACCTGCCGCTATTTGTCCCGCCGCTTCAGCACGAAGGCGTCCATGATCTGGCCCGTTCGATCGATCACGCTCACCTTCAGCACGCGCTCGTCCACCTCCACCCGTGCGACCTGGTCCTGCCCCAGCGCCAGAATGGTGAAGTCGTTGCCGCGCTGGCCTGGCTTTACGCGTTCGAGCCGATGCAGATGCCCGGCGATGAACAGATCGACCTTGGCCTCGTTCGCCCGCTTCGTCCACTCGGCGTTGGCACCGTCCAGCCAACCCCATTCGGGATCGTGGCCAAGCACCACCGTGAACGGCGCAGTGCGCATTCTCGGCTCGTCGGCAAGCACCTGCTTGAACCAGGCGTATTCCTCCGCGCGATAGGCGCGCAGGTCATTGAGTCCGGCGTAGACGTTGGTCGCATCCGGCTTGTCCTCGCCGGTATCGACCACAACGAGATGCACCGGACCTTCGTCGCGCGTGTAGTAGTAGCGCCCTTCCTGCGCATGCAGGTAATCGCCGAGCGAGCGGGCGAACCCGCCACGGTATTCGTGGTTGCCGCGCGCGTAGAGCAGCGGCATGCGGCCTTGCAGCCCAGTGGCGATCGGCTCCAGGAACTTGTCCTTCAGCTGGTCCTCGCCGGTGGCGTAATGCACGCTGTCGCCGGTATGCACGACAAAGTCCACCGGCTGGCGTTGCGCCAGCTCGGCCAATGCGCGCACGCGCTCGACGTTCTCGTGGGTGTCCGTCATCGTCGCGAAGCTGGTGCTCTTCTTCGACGTATCGAATGTGGTGAAACCGTAGACCGCACTCTCCACGGTCTTGCCGCGATCCGGCCAGTACGGCCGCAGCGCGACCACGCGTCGCGAAGCAATGCGGTACCGATATGTGCGTCCGGGTTGCAGTCCACGCAGCACCACGCGGTGCATGGTTCCCACCGGCACCAGGCCATCGACCTGCGGCACCGCTTCATGATCGAGTGCGTGCTCGCCGTAGCTGACCTTGCCGTCGCTGGGCGCATCGGTCATCCACTCGATCACTACCGAGTCTTCGGCCATGTCCAGCAGAAGCGGACCCATGGTGATGGCGGGCGTGGTGTCGTAGACCTTGTAGGGGGCGTTGGCGTCGTCATCTGGCTTGGCCTGGGCCATTGAGACCTTGTCTCCGTGCGCATGTGCACAGCTGAAAGACAATGCGCACAGAACCAAGCCGATAAGACCTGATCGCAGAAACCTAGATTCCATATCATCTCCTCCGCGCATCGCCTCGAGCATCCAGGCGCAATAAGCACCTGGATGAAAAGCCTCGCTTCAAGGACTAAAGCCGGGCTGGTAGTTAATCAAACTGCCAGCATAAGTCGGCTCCGTCGCGTCACAACTCACGCTGTGATAGATCGGCGACGGCGTGGAACAGTACTGCTGCACGGTCATGCCATTCGCCGTCGCGACGCCTGACACATTCTTGTACATCACATAGTAAGCGCCGTTATCGCACTCGATGTCCTTGCTAGGAGAAGCGCCATCGGCGCCACCGATGTAGTGGCATTGCGGCTCACAGGGCCATTCCTGGTAAATCTTGTTGGGATTCGAAAAGCTGATCGTCCCCGCGTGCTGCGCAACGTTATTACACGCAATCATCTGCTGACCGATGATGTTGTTGTTTGCATCAAGATAAATGACGCTCTGTGCTATAGGCGTCTGCGCAAAACAGGAAAAAGACGCCACTAGCGCAAACAAGAACAAAAGACCTTGCGACACCCTTTTGAATGCAACCATCGCTATCCTCCTTAATGAAAGAACAAACCACCCCGAGAAAACAACGCGTCGCCGCGACACGCTCATCCATTGAGATGACGGCACATCCCTGTGCCAGCCGAAGCTCAGTAGTCGTAGGTCACCGACAGGCGGACATACCGAGGCGACTGCATCACACGCGGCGTGCGGTACAACGGATTTAGGGTTCCGTCGGCCTTCGAATAGAGATTCGGCGTGATATTGATCACTGGCTGGCTGTTGAACGCGTTGAACACGTCCAGGTGCAGACCCAGCTTGTGTGCGGCAAAGTCCGGCGTGTACTTCACGCCCAGGTCCACCTGGCGCTGCCATGGCAAACGCCCGATGCTGCCAGGCGTTACCGGTACGCCGCGGCAGAAGTGATAGGCGGAGCCGTAGGAAGACGGATCCGGATTGTCACCCGGGAACAAGCCAAGGCACACGTTCGGGCTGCCCGAAATCAACGACACATTGCCCGACACCAGCCACTCCGGCGTGATCTGGTAATAGCCCCAGGCCTTGATCTGGTGGCGATGATCGTTGCCCTGGTCGCCATTGCTGTAGACCATGATCGGCGCGTTGTCCCAGTCGGCCGATTCGCTCGGGCCATCGGACTGCACATTGGACTGCGTCCAGCCCTCGGTATTGCCGTAGCTGCGCGAGAACACGTAGTCCAGCTTGCCGTACCACTTGCCGTCGAACGGGTGCTCCATGAACAGGTCCAGCTCGTAATACTTGCGCTTCATATCCGGGAAGCCGAGCTCCTTGCGGCTGAGCTTCACGTCATGATGCTGACCTGCATCGTCCAGCACCACGAAGGTGTTGGCTCGGCCGGCGTTGATCAGATAGCAGCTGTTGAGCGAGCTGACGTTGTAGCCCAGCGCCTGCGCCTTGGCGGTGATCAGGTCGACGTCGCAGAAGTCGTCGATCGCGCTGCGCAGCACGCGGCGGGTGGCCTTGGCGCCGTACACCCATTCGTGACCCAGGGTCTTGGTGAAGCCCAGGATGTACTCGTCCTGGTACATCGACTTCAGGTCCTTGGCGGTGACCGTCCGCGGGTCGGGCAGCACGCCGAAGTTGTTGTTGGCCGACACCGGCGGCGACATCTGGGTCAGCCCGCTGGGCGTGCCGTCCGGATTGATGCCGCTATAGGTGAAGTACTGCGTGGTGCTGGTCTGCGCGCCTGCCGCGCTCAGCGCCGGCTCCAGCGGCGAGGCCAGGTAATAGCGGCCGATATTGCCGAACACCTTGAAGCTGGAATCGCCGTTGACGTCCCAGGCAAAACCCAGCCGCGGCGCCCACTGCGCGGTCTGCTTGATATACGCCTGCGCGTTGGCGTTGTAGTTGGTGAACTGGTCGTTGCGGATACCCAGCGACAACAGCAGGCGGTCGTTGACTTGCCAGTTGTCCTCGAGGTACTGCGCGTGCTCCACCGTCTTCACGTTGGCCAACTGGCTGTTGACGTTCTTCATCACGTAATAGCCGGTGGCGCCATTGGGAAAGCCCGCGGTCGGACCTACGCCCAGGCCCGGATCCAGCGGTGCGGTCGGGTGATCCGAATGGCCATAGCTCCAGCTATACCCCGGACCCGAGGTCACCCGGCCCTGCTTCAACGCCTCGGCGGTGAGGTTGTCGATGCCGGCGGTCAGCGTGTGGTCGCCGAACTTGTACTCCAGGGCCACGCGCAGGTTGGTCACCGTGTTGCCGCGATCCGGGTCGTACAGCGAGGTGGTGGTCTGGTTGTTGAAGCGCGGCTGGCCGCCGACGATGGCCGGGTTCTGCGAGGTGATGCCCGACACGTAGGTAAGGTCCGGGGCGTAGCCGACCGGCTGCTGGAACGCGCGCGTCTTCATCTTGCCGTACTGCGCGGTCAGCGTGAGGCTCTCGGTCAGATAACCGGTGTACTTGCCCGTCCACATGTCGCCGCCGCTCTTGGTGCTGTCGGCATGGCTGACCAGGCGGCCGGGCACCATGTTCTGGAAGTCGTAGCGGTACAGATTGCCCTCGTAGGAGCGCTTATTGGACGCACCGGTCAGTTCGATGATATTGCTGTCGTTGATGTTCCAGTCCAGCTTCGCGTACCACTTCGGCATCCGGTAGGCGTAGGTCTGGTACGGCGAGCTGCTGGTCACCGTGCCGACCGAGCTGCCCTGCTGCTTGGACATCTCCGCCGAGGCGAAGAAGAACAGCTTGTCCTTGATCAGCGGACCGCCGACATAGGCGTCATAGGTGGTGATCCAGTATTCGTTCTTCTCGCGCGGCGAATACAGCGAGCCGGTCGGCAGTGGCGGATTGGGCAGGCCGTTTTCGTAATAGAAATTCTTGGCCGAGGAACGCAGCGAGGCCGGCTCCCAGCTCGCGCGCCCACCGAAATGCCATTCGTTGCTACCGCGCTTGCCCACCATATTGAGCACGCCGCCGTCGGAGCGGCCGTACTGCGCGCTGTAGCCGCCGGTGTAGGCCTCTTCCTGGTCGATCGAGCCGTAAGGCAGGGTCAGGCCGCCTTCCGACTTCAGCGGATCGGTGGTGTTGAAACCGTTGATGTAGTACGCGTTCTCGTTGGCGCCGGAACCGCCAAAGCTGACCAGCGAGCCGCCGGTAGCGCTGGTGAAGCCGCCGCCGTTGTTGACCGCACCCGGCGCCAGCCGCGCCACCGCCTCCGCCGAATAACCCAGCGGCAACTTCGCCAGCTGCTCGGAGGTGATCACCGTGCGCGAGTCCACACTGGTGACGTCGATCGCCGGCAAGGCATTGGCGGTGACACTGACGCCTTCCAGGTTCCTGGTCGCGGCCTCGGTGAATGACACGTCGGTCGCCGTGCCCACGCGCAGCGCCACGTTGTCGCGCGTCTGTACGGCCTGGCCGGCGCGCTTCAGGGTCACCGTGTAATTGCCCAGCGGCAGCTGGTTGGCGGAATAGCGGCCGCGCTCGTCCACCGCCACGTCGCGCTGCAGGCCGTTGGCGCTTTGCAGCGTCACCGTATCGCCCATGCCCGCGGGCACCTGGCCGACGATGCTGCCGGTGGTGGACTGTGCGTGCGCGATGCCGCCGGCGAGGCTAAGGGCGATCAGCAGGCTCAGTGGGCTTCGACACAAACTCTGGTACTTGGCTTGACGCTTGTTCATTTCGGCAACTCCCCAATCGTTTTATGGCTCATTGATTGACTGCTCCTTCCCCACTGCCGCGACCAAGCCGGCAGGTAACGGCGTCCATGCCAGCCCTTTCAAACCATCCGTTCGAAACTCAACAGCGCGGCGCTGCCGCGCGGCACGGCGATACGCGCCGCGCCTTGCTTATCCAGATGCACGTCTTCATTGGCATCGGCGAAACTGACCCCGCCGCGGCTGTCCAGGGCCGGTGCGCGCAGGCGCATCGTGTTCGCCTTGCCGTAGCCGGAGAGACCGGCGATAGCGACGTCCGCGTCGCGCAAAGTGTCCTTGTTGATCAGCGCGACCAGCACCGTGTCGCCGCGGCGAGCGGCGTAGGCGCCGAGGTTGGCGCCGCCGGTATCGAAGCGAGCCGGCAACATGCGTGCGCCGGCGAAGCGCTGCGCCAGTTCGATGCCGTGGAACAGCGGCCGCGGCTGGAAACCCAGTTCGACGTTGCCGGCGATGGCGGAGTAGCGCGAGCTCACCGCATCGCGGCGCGCGGCCATATCCGTTGCCGCGGTCGAACTATCGGCTTCGCGGCCGAGCGACGCTTCCACCGAAGCCAAGGTGCCGCCGTGGAAATGGATGCCCTCCACGCCCAGCTGCGCCAGCGCGAGCATGAAGTCCGCACCCCATAGCGCCGAAGCGAATACATTGCTGACGCCATCGCGTCCGCCGAAGTAATAGGAGTTGGCTTCGGTCAGGCGCAGCGGCAGATGGGCGGCATCGGCGACGCCGGCCAATCGCTCGGTGTCCTCGATGCAACCCGGATCGCCGCCGAGCAGGTCGCCGATCGAACCGCGCGGCGCGGCGTCGCGATAGTAGTGCCGGCTGAGCAGAACGCTGTCCTTGCCATGCCGCTGCGCGAACTCGGTGACCCAGTCGGAGTTGGCGCCGGTATCCGGGCCGCCGATCGGCAAGCCGGCCGCGCGCAGCGCCTCGGCGTACGGCGTCCACATCGCATCGAAGGCCGCATAGTCCTTCGCGTAGTTGTTCGCCTCGTTGCCGATCTGGATCGCCACCAGGTCGTCGCCCACGGCTTCGCGCACCGCCTTGGCCAGCGCCACCGCCATGGCCGGCACGCCGATCTTCAGGTTCACGCCGAAGATCAGCTTCCAGCCCGTCGCGCGCAGGAAGCCGGCCAGCTCATGCAAGGCCGCGGGGCGAAGCAGCACCGGATGCTGCGGCCCGCCCTTGCGCGCCTGCTGCTGCGGCAGCTCGCCGTGGTATTCGCTCCACACCGTGAAGTCGCTGGTGTTGCCGCCGATACGCAGCACACCGTGCGGATTCATGCGGCGCAGCAGCTCGACCAGCGAGCGATTGCCCGCCGAGAAGAAGCTGGGGTCCGCCAGTTGCCCGGTCTCGTAGCTGAGGCTTGCCAGCGATTCGCTGACGAGGCGCCCTGCTCCATCCGGCTTGATCGCGAAGCTTGCCTGCGCAGAGTCGGCCACGGACGACGGCCTTTCCGCCGCCCGCGCCAACGAACCCAGCGTGCCCGCCAGCGGCAGCAGCGCCGCCGCTTTCAACAGTCCGCGCCTCGTGCGGTCGAACGTGGTCATGCCTACCTCCCCGGAGATCGCCTGCCGGCCGCACGCCTCCCGCGGCAGCCGGCGCGATCGATTCAGCGCGTGGGTGTCAGTTCCAGCGTCAGTACTTCGAACGGCGCCAGCTGCACCGTCGTGGCGTGGTCGGCATCGAGCGTGGCCGGCACCGGTTCAGTGCCGGTCTTCCACACGTCGCGCACGCCGAAGTTGCGCGCGGCATCGGCCGGCAGCTGCAGCTGGCGGGCCAGGTCGAGCACCATCGTCTGCGCTTTCGCGTCGGGATTGCGCAAGGTGACGATGGACCTCTTCGCCGACCACGCACCCCAGCCGTACACGTCCAGGCGTCCCGGATCGCCGCCGATCCAGTGCGAATCGCGCAGCACGTCGGCGTTGTCGCGCGCCCAGCGCGCCGCGTCGCCGAGCAGGTCCCAATCGGCTTCGGTCAGCAGCGTGGGCGTGATGTACAGCTCCTGCAGCTGGGTGCCGGTGGCGAAGTACGAGCGCACTTCGTTGGCGAAGTCATGGCCCGGGTCGGTGCTGAGGTTGCGGTTTTCCTTCGCATAGATGATGCCATGGAGCATCAGCGAATTGAGCGGGAACAGCGGCCCCTTCACCACGATGTTGCGGTAGGTCTCGCGGTCGCGGTAGGTGATCCAGCGTTCGCGCTTGCTGCCCACGCCGGTGAGGTCGTCGTCCTCGCCATCGCGCCAGATCGAATCGGCGTAGCGCAGCCAGAACGGCGAAGCGGTGGTGCCGGTGGTGAGGTTGATATAGGTGCCGGGTCTGGCCGCGCGGATATCCTCGATCAGCTGGATCGCCGCACCGAAGTCGCTGTCGAACACGCTGCCCGGGAACACCTTGTCGGCATTGCCGGTGCCGTCGAACTTGAACTGGTTGACGCCGTCCTTGCTCACCAGTTCCATCACCGCGTCGTGGAAGCGCTGGTAATACTTCGGGCCGGACAGGGCCAGGCCGCCGTCGATGATCTCGTAGCCGGCCTGCGCGCCGCGCTCGGCGCGCTCCTTCTTCGGCGGACCGTAGCCGCCCCACGGCGACAGCCACATGCCCGGCGCTGCGCCGTACTTCGCAGCGGCTTCGCGCAGCGGCAGGAAGCCACGCGGGAAGTCCTTGCTGAAATGCCAGCTACCGCTGCGGTCGTCCCAGCCATCGTCGAATAGAAAGGAATCGAGCTTGACGTGGCGCTTCACGCTCAGCGCTTCGCCGAAGGCCTGGATGCGATCCAGCGCCTGCGCTTCGGTGTAGGGCGTGAAGTAGCCGATGTCGTACCAGGAGTTGTAGTGCAGGAACGGCGCATAGGGACGCGCACGCTCGCGTTCGACGTAAGTGGCGAAGTCGCGCCGCAACTGGTCGCCATGGGTGGCACCGACCACCGCCGAGTAGGTGACCGACTGCCCCTTGCGCAACGGCAGCTCGCGGTCGATCCACAGATTGACCTTGCTGCCATGCACCTGGCTGCCGGACAGCGGATGTTCGAAGCCGAGGTAATCGCGCCCCGCAACCACCGGCGAGCCGGCCACGCTGCCGATCACTTCCGCGTCGGCAAGCTTCGCCTGCAGCAGGTCGATGCGCTTGATCGACTCGTCCTGCTTGAGCGCGGTGACGGTGACGATCTCGCGCAGATAATCGGAGCCCTCGCGCTGGACCAGTTGCCAATCGACACGGAAGCGGCCGCCGGTGTCGGTGAAGCTCGCCTGCACCGACTGCCCTTTCAGGCGTTCGGCCAGGCGCGAGGCCTTGGCATTCGCCTTCAGCATCGCCGTCTTCGGCGCGGCGGCAGCGTGCATGTCGGCGGTGGCGAACTTGCTGCCGTCGGCCAAGATCAGCACGAACGGCGCGGTGATCTCCAGCGGACGCTGGTTGATCTTGTCGTCCACCACCACGTGGTCAAGCTTGCCGTCGGCATACGACCAGCGCGCGGCGATCGCGTTATTGCCGAATGCCGCATCGTCCGCGGCCTGGGCCGAGCCGATGCCGAGCACGGCGAGCAGCGCGGCGAGCAGCTTGCGGCGCAGGCCAGGGGAAGGATGCCGCAACGAGGGCGGAAGATCGGATACGGAAACAGGTGACATACCGCGGTTCTCTCCAGTTTTGGAAAACACCACGGTCCTCCCCGTGGCCTCGAAACACCTTCCCGCGCGTTGCCGCTCCCACGGCGCCGCGCGGTGTCGTCAACCGTCGAAGCGGACCAGCTTCACCTCCGGCAGCAGCGCTTCCACCTGCGCCCGCTGCACATAGCCGGTCTCCTCGTGCAGCGCGTTGGCCGCGCCGCAGGCCACGCCCAGGCGCAAGGCCTGCGCCGGCTCCTGGCCACGCCGCAGCGCCACCGCCACGCCGGCCAGGAAGCAGTCGCCCGAGCCCACCGCGTTGGCGCTGTGCGCAATGGCGAGCGAGGCGTGCCAGCAGGCCGTGCCGTCGAAACCCAGCGCGCCCTGCGCGCCCAGGGTGATCACCGGGAACGCCACGCCGCGCGTGTGCAGCTCGCGTGCCACCGCAGCGGCTTCTTCGATCGTGTCCACCGCGCGGCCGGCCAGATGGCCCGCCTCGTCGCGGTTGGGCTTAAGCAGGAAGGCGCCGGCATCCGCGGCCAGGCGCAGTGCTTCGCCGCTCGCATCCACCAGGCACGGCAGGCCGCGCGGTGCGATCTGGCGCACCAGCGCGGCGTAGGTATCGGCTTCGAAACCGCGCGGCAGGCTGCCGGAAAGCACCAGCGCGCCGCTGTCTTCCACGCAGCGCCACAAGGTATCGAGCAGTTGCTGTTGCGCGCGCGGCTGCAGCAGCGGACCGGGATCGAGCACCTCGGTCATGCGTCCGTCGCGCTCGCGCAGCGCCAGGCAGTGGCGCAGTTCGCCGGGAATCTCCACCCCGTGGAACAGCACACCGCGCTCGCTCATGCGGCGGGCGATCAGGTTGCGATGGAATGCATCGGTGAGGCCGACCAGTTGCACGGGTTCGCCCAGCGCGGCGATGGTCTGCGCGACATGGATGCCCTTGCCGCCCGGATACGCCTGCACCGCCGCCGCGCGTTGCACCACGCCGGGCTCCAGCGCGTCCAGCGTGTACAGCCGGTCGATCGCGGTATTGAAGCCGGCCACCGTGATCATGCCGCGGGCACCAGCAACGCGCTGACTTCGTCGGCGCTGGCCTGGCGCGTGGTGCCGCCGATGCCGCGCGTGGACAGGCTGCCGCAGGCATTGCCCCAGCGCAGGCAGTCGCGCAGCGGCAGCTGGCGCAGCCAGGCATGCAGGAAGCCCGCGTCGAAGGAATCGCCGGCGCCGGTGCTGTCCACCGCTTCGACCGTAAACGCCGGCGCTTCCAGCAGCACACCCTCGTGCAGCACGGCGCAACCCTGGCGGCCGCGCTTGGCCACGATCAGCGTGTGGCCGTTGTCGAGTGCGGCGAGCGCCTTGCGGGTGTCGTGTTCGCCAGTCAGTGCGCGCAGCTCTTCTTCATTGGGCAGGAACACATCCACGTCCGCCAGTACGCCACGCAGATCGTCGCCCCAGCGCTGTTCGGGATCGAAACCCGGGTCGAGCGAGATGCTGAGTCCGGCGGCGCGGGCGCGCGCGAACAGCCCGCGAATACCCGGCCGCAAAGCCTGCTGCAGATAGAACGAGGACACGTGCAGATGCTGCGCACCGGCCAGCAACGCGTCGCTGACATCCTCCGCGCACAAGGCCGCGATGGCGCCGGGGAAGGTCACCAGCGAGCGGTCGCGCGGTGTGGACAGCGACACCGTGATGCCCGTGCGCAAGGCCGTCTCCGGCTGCAGCGACGCCACCTCGATGCCGGCATCGCGCAAGGCGTCGAGGCAATAGCGCCCCCACGTATCCGCACCCAGCCGGCCATGAAACGCCACCGGATTGCCCAGCCTGGCCAGGCCCATCGCGCAGATCATCGAGGAGCTGCCCGGCGTCATCAGGAAATCGTCGGCCAGTACTTCCTGGCCCGGCGCGGGCTCGGCGTGCAGGCCTTTCAGGACCAGGTCGACATTGACCTCGCCCACCACCAGCACGCGCTTGAGCAGCGCCGTCGTCACGCGCCGTTTCCGTGCAGAGTGAAGGACTGCACCACGCGGGTGAGCACGCCTTGCGAGGGTGCGTCGGGGCGGTCGCCAAGACGCAGGCAGCGGAAGAACGCCAAGAGCTGGCCCACCGCCACGCTCGCCATCAACGCGGGCAGTTCGCCGTGGTGGCCCAGGCCGGCGAGTTCGATCGCCACGTCGCCCGGCCGCAGCACGTCGGCCGGAATGCCCTCGCCCACCACCAGCTTGGCCAGGCCCAGTTGCTTGCGGTCGAGTTCGCGCAGCAGGTCCAGTTCGTAGCCGCGCACCGCCGGATCCGGCGACAGGAAGCCGACGATCAGCGTGCTCGCGCGAATGCTCGACATCGGCCCATGCCGCAGGCCCAGGAAAGTCTCGGCCATGGTGATGACCTTGCCGCCGGTCATTTCCACCATCTTCAGTGCCGCTTCGTGCGCGGCGCCGATGCCGCCGCCGCTGCCCAGGTAGACCGCGGCCTCCACGTTGCGCGACGCCAGTTCGGCCAGCGCCACTGCCTGCTCGTCGAACAGATAATCGACCACCGTAGCGAGCGCGGCGACCGCCTGCCCGGTCAGCTCGCCAGGGCTGTTCAGCAGCAGACCCGAGCCCGCCAGCAGCAAGTTGGTGAAGCTGCTGGTCATCACCAGGCTGCGATCGTTGGTGCGCTCGTCCAGCACCAGCACGGTGACGCGCGGGTCGTGGTTGTAGCGCGTCGCCAACTTGCCATGGGCATTGCAGGTGATCACCAGATGCCGCCATCCCGGCGCATCGGCCAGCACGCGATCCACCACGCCGCAGCTTTCGGGACTGTCGCCGGAACGCGCCAGCGAGATCAGCAAGCCTTCGCCCGGCGGCAGCACACCGCGCCAATGCGTGAGCAAGGTGCCGGCGGCGATCGCCTGCGCGGGAATGCCCAAGCCTTCCTGCAGCGTGGGCGCCAGGCATTCGCCGATATACATGGAGCTGCCCGAACCGGTCAGCACGACATGCGAAGGCCGCGGCGACAGCGCGCGCGCCAGCCGCTCGCGCACCGCCGGTTCGCGCAGCAACGCCGCGGTCCCGCGCCAGGTGGCGGGCTGCTGCAGCACCTCGCGCAAGGTGTCGGCATAACCGGCCGTCTGCTGCTCCGCCGCCGGGCGGGTGCGCAGTCCGGTGAGACCATCATTTGCTTTCGTTTTCTTATCAACTATTGACATTTCGGTCGTTTCGCTCGAATGTGAAACCGTTCGATCACGAAACGCAGGGTATTCGAAATGATTCAGAGCACACAAGCCCTTTCGAAAACTTCCGAACGGTTTTCGAAATTGGCGCTTTCGCATGGCAAGCGCACCCGTCTGTGGCGCCTGCTGTATGGCCACGGCCCGCGCAACGGCAGCTTGCTGGTACTGCCGCTGGACCAGGGCCTGGAGCACGGCCCGACCGACTTCTTCCCCAACCCGCCCGCGATCGACCCGGACTACCAGTTCCGGCTCGCCGTGGAGGGCAACTTCTCCGCCATCGCGCTGGGCGTGGGCCTGGCCGAGAAGTACATGGGCGAGTACTGCGGGCGCATCCCGCTGATCCTCAAGCTCAACGGCAAGACCAATATCCCCAGCGACGCGGAAGCCACCTCGCCGCTGTTCGCCTCGGTCGAGGACGCGGTGCGGCTGGGCGCCGACGCCGTGGGCTACACCATGTATGTCGGCTCGCCGCGCCAGGCAGATGAGATCCGCCAGTTCGAGAAGGTGCGCCAGGACTGCGAGCGCTACGGCATGCCGCTGGTGATGTGGTCATACCCGCGCGGCGAGGCGGTCGAGGCCAAGGGCGGCAAGAACAGCCTGTTCGCGCAGGACTACGCCGCACGCGTCGCCGTGGAAATGGGCGCCGACATCGTCAAGCTGCACGAGCCCAACGACAACCGCACCAACGCCCCCGCACCGTACGACAAGCTGCAGGAAGACGCCGCCGCGCGTTCCGAGCGAGTGGTGCGTTCGGCCGGCCGCACCATGGTGCTGTTCTCCGGCGGCGAGAAGAACGACGACGATGCGGCGGTGCTGCGCAAGGTCGAGTTCTATATGGCCTCCGGCGCGCAGGGCGTGATGTTCGGCCGCAACATGTGGCTGCGGCCGCTGGATCAGGCGGTGGCGCTGGTGCACGAGGTGCACAAGATCATGGCCAAGTACCCGCGCTGATCGCCAGACGTAGGTTGGGGTGAGCGCAGCGAACCCCAACGGACCTCGCATGTTGTCGCACCGTTGGGGTTCGCTGCGCTCACCCCAACCTACGCGCGCCTCGAACAAGAAACGCTCTCATGCCCAAACCCTGCCTCTGCTGCTCCCCACCCTCCGGCGCCGGCACCGTCCGCATCGACAGCGGCAAGAACCAGCTCGCCACCCAGCCGGACGAGAGCAAAAGTAACCTGCGCCTGTTCGACTTCAAGCCGCGAAGCATGCTGCACGTCAAGCAGACGCGGGTGGAGCGCCCGCGCTTTCCGGTGATCGACATGCACACCCACCTCACCTGGACCGCCAACGTGCGCAACGGTGTGTCGGTGGGCGAGGAAATCACCGTCTTCGCGCCACCGGAAGACCTGCTGCCGGTGATGGAACGCAAGGGCATCCGCACCCTGGTCAACCTCACCGGCGGCACCGGCGCGGGACTGGAACAGGCGATCCGCACGTTCGACCAGGCTGCGCCCGGGCGCTTCCTCACGCTGACCGAACCCTCGTTCGGCCTGTTCGCCGAAGCCGATTATCCCAACCGCCAGGCCGACGCTCTCGCACATGCCCACCGCGTCGGTGCGCGCGGCCTGAAACTGTTGAAGACGCTGGGCCTGTATCTGCGCGAGCGCATCGACGATGGCCCGCTGGTGGCGATCGACGACCGCCGCTTCGATCCGATGTGGGAAACCTGCGCCGCGTTGAAGCTGCCGGTGTTCATGCACGTCTCCGATCCGGAGGCGTTCTTCCTACCCACCGACGATTGCAACGAGCGCTACGAGGAACTGGCGCGCCATCCGGACTGGTCGTTCTACGGCCCGGAATTCCCCAGCAATGCGGAGCTGATCGCCGCGCGCGACCGCCTGATCGCGCGCCACCCGGACACCACCTTCGCGCTGATGCACGTGGGCAATGGCGCGGAAAATCTCGAGGCCGTAGCGGCCTGCCTGGAGCGCTACCCCAATACCGTGGTGGACATCAGCGCGCGCATCGGCGAGCTGGGCCGGCAACCGCGCACGGCGCGGCGCTTCTTCGAGCGTTTCCAGGACCGCATCCTGTTCGGCACCGACGCGGTGCCTTCTCCCTACGGCGACGACGTCCCGCAGCAACTGTTCGGCGACGCGCTGTACGAGATCTACTACCGCTTCCTGGAAACCGACGACGAGTACTTCGACTACGCCCCCGCGGAAACCCCGCCGCAAGGGCGCTGGTCCATCTATGGGCTGGACCTGCCAGACGCTATCCTGCGCAAGGTATACCATGACAACGCCGCACGACTTCTAGGTCTTCCATGACTCCAAACCGAGCCTCTGCCCCGACGCGCCGCCTGCTGGTGGAAGAGCGTCGCCGCCTGATCGTCGAATACGTCGAGAAGCAGGGCCGGGCCACGGTGGAGGAACTGGCCAGGCAGTTCAGCACTTCGGCCGTCACCATCCGCAACGACCTCGAATCGCTGGCGCGCAGCTCGGCCATTACCCGCTCGCACGGCGGCGCCCTGCCCGCCACCGCGCCCAATGCGCACGACACGCCGCTGAGCATCAAGGAGACCCGCCACCATGCGCAGAAGCTGCGCATCGGCCAGGCGGCGGCGCGGCTGATCCACGACGGCGAAACGGTCATTCTCGATTCCGGCTCCACCACGGTGGAGATCGCGCGGCAGATCCGCCAGCAGAAGTTCGAATCGCTCACCGTCATCACCAATGCGCTGAATATCGCGCTGGAGTTGTCGGGTCTTTCCAATATCCGCGTGATGATGCTGGGCGGGCTGCTGCGCGAGACTTCGTATTCGCTGGTCGGCCCCGACGCCGAACAGGCGCTGGCCAAGCTTTCCGCCGACAAATTATTCCTCGGCGTGGATGGACTCGACCCGGTGGTCGGCGTCACTACGCCCGACCCGCTGGAAGCCTCGCTCAATGCGCTGATGATCCGCGTGTCGCGCGAAACCATCGCGGTGTTCGATGCGAGCAAGCTGGGGCAGCGCAGCCTCTCGGTGATTACCCCGGTGCAGCATTTGCATCGCGTGATTACCGATAACAGCGCCGAGCCGAAGGCAGTGGAAGCGCTGCGTGCGGCTGGCGTGGAAGTGATGCTGGTCTGAATCCCTCGCGATAGACCACGCAGGTTGGGGTGAGCGCAGCGAGCCCCAACGATTCGTCATGTCGCCGCTTTACGCGTTGGGGTTCGCTGCGCTCACCCCAACCTGCGCCGATCACCTTCCCCGCCTGATCGCGCTACTGCGATGCGCAGCACTTGCATCGCCGATAACTTTCATTATCCTCCGATTTCCGTCGATTAACTTCCGTTTTGAATCAATATCTTTCATTTTCGCTTAAAACGAAAATGAAACCGGAAACGCCATCGACGCGACGCGACGCGAAACCTGCCTGACCCGCACTACCGGACCGCTTGGGGGCGGTCTGCCCGACGAATCGAAACGCCATCACCTGGGAGGGAGTCATGCGATCGATTGCGTACCAAAGCCTCGCCTTGCTGTTTGCGATCTCCACCGCCACCGCCACCGCCGCACACGCCACTACCAGCACCGTGCCACTGGGCGGCAATGCCTTCATCACTCAAGCGTCGTCCAGCGCGAACGAGTTGATCAGCGACACCGGCCTGCACAACTGGAATTCCAGCCAGGCGGTGATCAGCGTCTACGTCGACGTGCAGCAGGCCGGCACTTTGTCCCTGGCCTTGGCCGGCGCGCTCAACGGCGCCAGCAGCAGCACGGTGAAAGTGACCGTCGCCGGCCAGTCGCATACGGCGACCTTGAGCAGCACCTCGCCCGGGCCCTTCAGCGCCGGCAACTTCAGCGTGGCGCAGGCCGGCTACGTCAAGGTGGATCTGCAAGGCGTCTCCACCAATGGCAGCTACTACGGCGACATCAGCGGATTGCAGGTTTCCGGCAGCGCCACCAACTCAGGTGTGACTTATGCCAACGACGCTGCCAACTACTACTGGTCACGCCGCGGCCCGTCGGTGCACCTGGGCTTCACCGCGCCGAGCAGCACCGAATACTTCTACAGCGAGATCAACGTCCCCACCGGCCAGGATGCGATCGGCTCGTACTTCATGGCCAACGGCTTCAACGTCGGCTACTTCGGCATGCAGGTGAACTCCGCCACCGAGCGCCGCGTGCTGTTTTCGGTGTGGGATCCGCCCAGCGGCAGCACCACCCTCGTGCGCAAGGGCGCCAACGTCACCACCAATGGCTTCGGCGGCGAAGGCACCGGTGGCCAGAGCTACCTGGTCTACAACTGGGTGGCCGGCCACACCTACCGCTTCCTTACCCGCGCGCAACCGGATGGCAGCGGCAACACGCAATACACCTCGTGGTTTTCCGACGCCGCGACGCCAACCGCATGGAACCTGATCGCCACCTGGCAGTATCCCGGCACCAGCGCCTATCTCAGCGGGCTGTACTCGTTCCTCGAATGCTTCGATCCGGAGCACGGCTATATCGGCCGCCGCGCTACCTACGGCAACGAGTGGGCGAAGCCCGCCGGTGGCGCGTGGACCGAGCTGACCTCGGCGTACTACGACGTCGACCCCACCGGCTTGAACCGGCAACGCCTGGATTTCGCCGGCGGCCTCAGCGGCGCCAACGCGTTCTATCTGCGCAACGACGGCTTCTTTACCCCGTCCGTCGCTTCCGGCCAGAGCTTCGTGCGCAGCGCCAACGGCACCGCGCCGGACATCGATCTCGACGCACTGCCCTGAGGCCTGCGCGTCGCCTTATCCGGCGGAGGCCACGCGCGGCCTCCGCCGGACGCAACACCGTCATCCACTGGGAGGGAATCATGCGATCGATCATGTACCGCAGCCTCGTCGTGCTGCTCGCGATGTCCGGCGCCGCCAGCGCGCAGGACGCAACCAACACCGTGCCGCTCGGCGGCAATGCCTATATCACCCACCTTTCGCCCACCGCCGACGAAGCCATCGCCGACGACGGCCTGCACAACTGGGATTCCAGCAAGGCCGTGGTCAGCGTGTACTTCGACGTGAAGCAGGCTGGCGATCTGAAACTCGCGCTGGTCGGCACGCTGGCCGGCGCCAGCCACAGCACGGTAAAGGTGTCCGTCAACGGGCAAGCGCGCCTGGCCAACCTGAGCAGCACCGCGGCCGACCCGTTCGACGCCGGCACGTTTACCGTGGCGCAGCCCGGTTATGTCCGCGTGGATCTGCAGGGCGTGGCCACCGACGGCAGCGGCTACGGCGACATCAGCGGCCTGCAGGTATCGGGCAGCGCCACCACCGCAGGCGTCACCTACGCCAACGACCCCGACAATTTCTATTGGTCGCGCCGCGGCCCCTCGGTGCACCTGGGCTTCAAGGCGCCGGCAAACACCGAGTATTTCTACAGCGAGATCACCGTGCCTGTCGGCGAAGATCCCGTCGGCTCCTACTACATGGCCAACGGCTTCAACGTCGGCTACTTCGGCATCCAGGTGAACTCGCCCACCGAACGCCGCGTGCTGTTCTCCGTGTGGGACCCGCCGAGCGGCAGCACCACCCTCGTGCGCAAAGGCCCCGGCGTCACCACCAATGGCTTCGGCGGCGAAGGCACCGGCGGCCAGAGCTACCTGGTCTATCGCTGGGAAGCCGGCCACACCTACCGCTTCCTGACGCGCGCGCAACTCGACGACGCCGGCAACACACTCTTCAGCTCGTGGTTCGCCGACGCCGCCTCGCGCGGGCAATGCAATGCACACAACGCCCATGGCAACTGCAATTGGCATCTGATCGCCACCTGGAAATATCCCGGCGTCGCCACCTATCTGCGCGGGCTGTATTCATTCCTGGAATCGTTCGATCCCGACCACGGCTATGTCGGTCGCCGCGCCAAGTACGGCAACGAATGGGCGAAGCCCGCAGGCGGCGCATGGACCGAGCTGACCTCCGCGTACTACGACGTCGACCCCACCGGCCTGAACAAGCAGCGCCTGGATTTCGCCGGCGGCCTCAAAGGCACTAACGCGTTCTATCTGCGCAACGACGGGTTCTTTACGCCGTCCGTCGCTTCGGGGCAGACCTTCGTGCGCGCGGCGAACGGGCGGGGACAGGACGTCCCCGCCTTTTTGATCAGGGCATGGATGCCCTGTCAAAAAGCCCGGCCAGCCCTCACGGACCCTCCGATGGCTTTGCCATCGGAGGGCGCCAAGCAGGGTGCCCTTCTCTTTGCTTAGCTTTCTCTTGGGCAAGCAAGAGAAAGTAAGTCGCCCCGCGGCAGCGGGGCGAAACACTCGCCAAAGGCGAGACAACCTAGCGATAACGCGACAATCAAACGTGACCGCTACTGGATGATTCGCTTCGCTCACCCCTTCGGGGCCGCCCTGCGGGCGTTCTTCGCGCTACGCGCTCGTCCGGCCTACGCCGGAATGACGAAGGTTGAGCCAGCGCTCTCCCCGGAAGAAGCTACGCAGCCTCAGCCCAGCTGAGCCCGCTCCAGCGCCGCGATACGCCGCTCCAACCGCGGCCCCAGATAACCATGCGAGCCACACGGCAACAACCCCGCCTCGCGAAAGCTGCGCAAATACCAGGCCGGCGCACGCGCCACGAAACCATCGTGGTCGCCAGCCACATCGTCCTTGCTGGTATAGGCCTCCAGAAAAGCCACACCCTCCAGCATGTCGACAATACCCGTCAGCCCCGCGCGGATCTCCCCAGGCTTGAGGTAATGCAGCACATCAGTGCAGACAATCAAGTCGAAGCGTTCGTCGAAACGCAACTCCGCCAGCTGCCCGAAGCGGGCCCAGCCGATATTGCGGCTGCGCCCATAACGGGCCACCACATACTCGCTGGCATCCAGCCCGCGATACGCAATGCCAGGCCGCAGCGCCCGCAACGCCGCCCGCCAGGGCGCCTCGCCGCAGCCCACGTCCAGCACGTTGCGGATCGGCCGGCCCAGGTAGTACTCGGTCAACGCCACCACCATCGCCACCTTGCGCCGCAGCTCAGCCGGCGAGGCGACCGAATGGCGCGGGCTGCGGTACCACTTGTCGAAATAGGCGCGATCGTAGGTCTTGGGCATGGGCAGCGCGACGCGGCGGTGGGCAAAGGTCCGCTTATTGCAGCACGAAAGCCGCGGCATCACTACTCATCCTTACCGCACGCATCACCCGCTACATACACGCCGCGCGCCAGCATGGCAGCGCATCCGCAACGCCCGGTACCTCCGCCATGTCCATGATCCGAATGCGCATCTCCGGCGACCACGACAAGATCGATACCTTGATCCATGCATTGCGCGGCATCGACGGCATCGAACACGTGGAAGACGTCGACGAGGAGTCGATGGACGAGATGCGCGACGATTCCAGTTCCAGCGAGCTGGTCGACGACAGCCAGGGCGACGTGGTGCGCGTCGAGGTCAATGCGCCGCAGAAGAAAGTAGAGCTGGTGCGCAACGTCGCCCTGCTGGCCACGCGCGAACTGGATATCGCGGTGGAGTTCGTCGACGAGTTCTGAACATGCCGCCCACCGCAAGTTCATGCGGCGGCCCGCCCTGGTGAATGTCGGCCGAATGCGGCCCGGTCCACGGATGACCCGTGTCTACGCATGGCAAGGTGACGCGTTGTCAGTTCTCGCAACCCTCGCCGCCGTCAACCGCCAGGAAGCCAAGACGCATGCGCCGCCACGCTCCGTTCCACCCGCAGGCATTACGCCGACACCTTTCCACCTTGCTGCTCGCCCTCGCCGCGACGCTCGCGCTCGGCGCACCACCTGCTTCCGCACGTGGCCGCGATGCGCTCGGCGCCGATGACGTGGCGTGGCTGCGCCGCGACGGCTTTGGCCTGGACAGCGCCAGCGTGGCCCGCTATCGCGAGCTGGGCCGCGACCGCTACCTCGACGCGCAGCTGGACGACAAGCTGGGCGACGAGCTGCCGCCGGAGATCGGCCAGCTGATCCGCGGCTACGAAGTGGTGAACACCCCGCCCGACCAGCTGATCGCCTCGTTCCAGACCGAACAGGAGCGCATCAAGGACATGCCCGACGGCGACGCCAAGGTCGAAGCGCGCAAAGCCTTGCAGCAGCGCGGCAACGACCTGTTGCAGGAAGCCCAGCAGGCCGCGCTGCTGCGCGCCACGTACGGCTCCAACCAGCTCAAGGAACAGATGGTGTGGTTCTGGCTGAACCACTTCAGCATCTACGGCGCCAAGGGCCGCGTGCGCTGGGTGGCGGCGCGCTTCGCCGAGGAGACCATCCGGCCGCACGCGCTGGGCAAGTTCAAGGACCTGGTGATGGCCACGCTGAAAAGCCCGGCCATGCTGGAGTACCTGGACAACGCGCAGAACGCCAAGGGCCACGTCAACGAGAACTACGCGCGCGAGCTGATGGAGCTGCACACGCTGGGCGTCGGCTCCGGCTATACGCAGCAGGACGTCCAGCAGTTGGCGCTGGTGCTGACCGGGGTTGGCATCGCCCCGCCCGCCGACAAGCAGCGCATCAACCCGAAGATGGCCTCGGCCTATGTGCGCGACGGCTTGTTCGAGTTCAACCCGATGCGCCACGACTTCGGCGACAAGGTGCTGCTCGGCCAGCACATCAAGGGCAGCGGTTTCGACGAGGTGGAAAAGGCGGTGGACCTGATCACCCGCCAGCCCGCCTGCGCGAAATTCGTCGCCACCAAGCTGGCCCGCTATTTCATCGCCGACGAACCGCCGCCGGCCCTGGTCGACAAGATGGCGCGCACCTTCCAGCGCAGCGACGGCGATATCGCCAAGGTGCTGCGCACCATGCTGGAGGCGAAGGAGTTCACCGCCGACAGCGGCAAGAAGTTCAAGGACCCGATGCAGTTCGTGGTGTCCTCGGTGCGCCTGGCCTATGACGGGCGCCCGGTGGTGAACGCGCGTCCGCTGCTCAACTGGCTCAATCAATTGGGCGAGCCGATCTACGGCCGCCTTACGCCGGATGGTTGGCCGCTGGATGCCGCCGGCTGGGCCAGTTCCGGCCAGATGGCCAAGCGTTTCGAGATCGCGCGCGCGATCGGCACCGGCAATAACCGCCTGTTCGTGCCCGAGGGCAGCAATGGCGTGGCACCTGGCTTTCCCATGCTGACCACGCGGCTGTACTACGACGCGATCGACCCGCATCTCTCGGTCGCCACGCGCGAGGCGCTGGGCAAGGCCTCGTCGCAGCAGGAGTGGAACACCTTCCTGCTGTCGTCTCCCGACTTCAATTACCGCTGAGGTAGCGCCATGAACCGCCGCCAGTTCCTGCTTGCCGCCGCGGCCGCTGCCGCCTCGCCGCTGTTCTCCTACTCCGGCCGCCTGTTCGCCGCGCCGGCGGCCAGTACGCCACGCCTGCTGCTGGTGTTCCTGCGCGGCGGCTACGATTGCAACAACCTGCTGGTGCCCTGCGGCAGCGACTTCTATTACGAGTCGCGTCCGACCATTGCGATCGCACGCCCCGATGCCGCCAATGCCAACAGCGCGATCGCACTCGACAGCCAATGGGGCCTCAACCCCGTGCTGCGCGATTCGCTCTATCCGCTATGGCAGCGCAAGCAGCTCGCCTTCGTGCCTTTCGCCGGCACCGACGATATGTCGCGCAGCCACTTCGAGACGCAGGACAATATCGAATCCGGCGAACCCACCGGCCAGCGCAGCGACTATCGCTCCGGCTTCCTCGCCCGCCTGTCCGGCTCGCTGTCCAACGTCCCGTCCATCGCCTTCACCGATGCGCTGCCGCTGAGCTTCCAGGGCGGCGGCAAGGACATCCCCAATATCTCGCTGCGCGGCGTGGCCAAGCCCGCGTTCGACGAGCGGCAGTCGGCGATCCTGGCCGAAATGTACAAGGGCACCACGCTCGCCGCCGCGGCGACCGACGGCCTGGAACTGCGCCAGAAGGTCTCCAAGGACCTGCAGGACGAAATGATGAAGGCCAATCGCGGCGCCACCACCGCGAAGAACTTCGCCGCCGAAACGCAGCGCATCGCCACCATGATGCGCGACCAGTATCGCGTCGGCTTCGTCGATGTCGGCGGCTGGGATACCCACGTCAACCAGGGTGGCGCCAATGGCGCCCTGGCCAACAACCTCACCAATCTTGGCCAGGGCCTGGCCGCCTATGCCGACGCGCTGGGCGACGAATGGAACAACACCGTGGTGGTGGTGGTTTCCGAATTCGGCCGCACCTTCCGCGAGAACGGCAACAAGGGCACCGACCACGGCCACGGCACGGTGTACTGGGTGCTGGGCGGCCGCGTGCGCGGCGGCCGCATCGCCGGCGAACAGGTGGCGGTGGACGCGAAGAACCTGCTGCAGAACCGCGATTACCCAGTGCTCAACAATTACCGCGATGTGCTCGGCGGCTTGTTCGCACGCACCTGGGGGCTATCGCCGAACCAGTTGCAGGCGGTGTTCCCGGGGGCCAAGCCGCGCGACCTGCAACTGGTCTAAGACCGCGCCACCTTATCCCGTAGGTTGGGGTGAGCCAACGGCGAACCCCAACAATGCGATGCACCTGGATACGGCGATGTTGGGGTTCGCCTGCGGCTCACCCCAACCTACGATTACCGACTGCGCACCTCGCGCAACTCTGTTGTGCTTCTTCCAATCGCTGCTGCTTCTTGGCGATCTTGCCCGGCTTGCCGCTGGCCTGTGCATCGGCCAGTTCGCGCTGGCGTTCGCCCACCTTGCGCTCTTTCTCGCTCACATGCTTCTGCAGTTCCGCCTGCAGTGCCTGATCCGTGCAGTGCTCGCGACTTTCCTGCAACGCCTTCTGCAAGCCGGCGATCTGATTGGCATTGCCATGAAGCTGGGCGTAGCGAATCTGCTCTTCGATGTCGTGTTGTTTTCCGGCGCAGGTGACGCTGGCCTGGGCAGTCGTTGCCAGGGAAATCGCAAGCACGAATGAAGCAGTGAATAAACAGGATTTGACCAACATTAGGATGTTCCTTACCTAAAACATCGCCCTGCACCTGAGCAGAGGCGATTGCCGGGATTGGCGCCCATGCCTTAGGGAAAAAGCATGGGGCGCTATGACCCGGCGTGCCACGATAAGTTCGGAACAACGGCGCGCCTGATGTGGTCAGCGCACGCGCGGCGGATCATCCAGCGCGGCGATAGGTGCCGATCACCACCCCTTCCCACTGCACGCCGCCATCGAACGAACTCTCCAGCGCCAGCGTGTAGCTTCCATCGCCCTGCGGCGTATACACGTGACGCGTCTGTCCGCGCGGCGAACTGCGCAGAAAGACCAGGCGGTTGCCATTCCAATGCCCCGGCGCCGGCGCGGACGGCACGAAGCCATAGCTGTCGAACCAGAACAGCTCGAACCGGTCGTGTTCCGGACCGGCGCCGATCACGGCATGCGCCTGCAACGCCGGCTTGCCCTCGCGCTGCTGGCGGTAATCGATCACAACCGCCTTGCCGCCAAGATCCAGGCGCGCATCCACCTCCGCGGTGGCTGGGCCGCCCTGGCCCCAACGCGTGGTGGCGATGTGTTCCTCGCCACTCCAGCGGCCGATCAGAAATCCCAGCGTTTCCTGCATCGAAAGAACCTCGTGTGAGATGCGCTCAATGCGCACCCTGGTTAGGCGGCGACAACACCATGTCGCCCGGTCGTTCGCCGGCATCGATGCGCCAGCCGTCGTTGAGTTTCAGTGTCCAGCCCGGCCCGGCGATGCTGCCCTTGCGCGCGGCCTGCGGGTCGGGCACGGCCACATACAGATGCTTCCAGTCCGGCGCCAGCAACGCGCCCGCGCTCACTTCGATGGCGCCCCAGTCGGACAGCACCTTGATGGTCGGATAGACCGTGCCGGCCTCGCCCAGCGGCACCAGGGTGCTGGGATTGAACATCACCTTCGGCTCGTGCAGCGGCAGCACCAGGCGCGGGCCGTCGACCAGCAAGGCCTTGTAGCGCGCGATGTCCTGCTGGTGGCGCTGCTCGCGCGCCTGCTCCGTGGCGAGCAGCGCGGGGCCGTCGTAAGCGGCGGCGCGGCGCTGCACGTCGGCATCGGTGGGGTTGGCGTTCTTCGTACCGAGCGCACTGGCGAGCAAGTCGGAGAGGCCGGTGTCCGGCGTCTTTATACGTTGCCGCCATGCAGGCAGATAGCGATCGAGCAACAGGCCGTAGCCCGGCCCGGTGGCATAGGCGAACGAGCGCACGAAGCTGGGTGCGGAGACGTGCGAAACCAGGTCGCCTGCAGTGAGCGCCGTGCGCTCGGCTGGCGATATCGCGCCGATCGCGATGCCGGTGTATTCGGCCAGCCCTTCGTTGCGTTCCAGCGAACGCTCGCTCTGCGCCGCCGCGGGAAACTGGCGGTAACGCGCCGCGCGGAACAGCAGCGCATCCTCGGCGTGGCTACGCCGCGTCTTGTGGTCGGTGGCGGCCACCGCCTTGGCCAGGGCGCGCCACTCCAATTGCATCAGGTAGCGCCCCTGCAAGCTGTCGAGATGATCGTTGGTCAGCTCGCGCGGCGGTTCCAGGCCTACCTGCGGCTGGATGCGATGGAACGACTCGTGCGCCATCAGCACGCGCCGCTGGCCGGCATCCGCCGGCAGCGGCCAGCCCATCTGCGCCCAGCGCACGCCGGCCCAGTCCAGCGAGCTGTTGGCAAAGGACACGTCGTCCGGCAGATGCCCGGTAAACACGCCCTGCTCCGCCTGCAGCAGTCCCTGCGTATCCGCCTGGTTGGCAATCACGCGGCGGCTGGATGGTTCCACCAGCATGATCGGGCCGCACAGGCTGGCGCCCCACAACTTGCCGCCGTCGGCCTGGCATTGGCGCTGCATTTCGCCGAACCAGGCCTTGGCCTGCGCAGGTTCGAAAGGCGGCGCTTCCGCCGCCGTTGCCAAGGTCCACGACAGGCACAACGCAAGCATCAAGCACCAGCTCATACGACGCATGAGACCTCCGACGACGGACTACCGATAAGGATCAGTTGGCGCTGCGCGAGACCAGCAGGCTCTTGGCGATCAGCCCGTGCATCCGCCCCAGCGCCCGCACCAGGTGCAGCGTGGCGAACAATAGCAACACGCCGGCCACGAACAGCACCAGTGCATCGCCGATCCCCGGAATGTGCTCGCCATAGCCCCAGTTCATGGTGACGAAGCTGTGGTCGAAATCGCCGAAGGTCCACGCCAGCGGCGCGCCGGTGAAAGCGATCGATACCGCCAGGAAGGTCACGGTGATGGTGAAGTAAATGATGCCCAGCGGCAGCATCAGCACCATGTACAGCATGGTGCTCCAGGTGCGCGCGTCGGTGAACATCGCACCGATGCGGCTCAGCAGCGAATGCCCGGCCTGTTGATAGGGCGGCCGGCGCGGCATGCGCACGCCCAGCATGGTTTCCACGATGCGTCCTTCCATCAGCGACAAGCCGCGCACCGTACCGAAGAACAGCACGATGAAGGGAATGCCGACGATCAGCACCGCCAGGCCCGCCGACATCGAGATGCCGGTCACCACCCAGGTGAAGTAGATAATGCCGGTGGCCAGCGCCAGCAGCATGTAGAACAGCGAACCCCAGGTGCGCGGATCGGCGGCCACGCCGAAGAAACGCCCGATCAGCGAGTGCCGCTTCGGCGGCGGCGGCGGACGCAGCGCGCGCTGGATCTTGATCTCCTGGTCGCGATAGATATCGGCCACTTCTTCGGGCGAACCGTAGCTGCCCACGACCTTGGCCAGCATGTCTTCCTGCGACATGCCGGGGTGTTCCTGCAACTCGGCGCGCAGGTGTTCCTCGGCGTCGTACAGAGCATCCTGGATCAAAGCCGGATCGGCGCCGGCCAAGGCGGCGCGCAGCTGCTCCAGGTATTCCGCGATGGTGCGCGGCGTGTTCATATCACCCCTCCTTGCAAGACGGATTCGACGGAATCGCGGGTTGCACTCCACGCCGCCACCCACTCGCGCAGCGCTTCGCGACCCAGCTTCGTAATGCGGTAATAGCGGCGCGGCGGCCCGCTTACCGAAGGCTCCACCTCGCTTTCCAGCAAGCCGTAGGCCTCCAGATTGCGCAGCACCGGATAAAGCGCGCTCTGCTTCCCCGCCAGCACGCCCTCCCCCACTTCCTCCAGCCGCTTGGCAATCTGATAGCCATACATCGGCTGCCGCGACTGCCCCAGCACCGCCAGCAGCACCAGCGAAACGGTGCCCGCGGACAGCTCCTTCTGGAATTTCTTCAACAGGCCGGCAATGTCTTCCACCTGGCTCACCCTTTGGGCTACTTAGCCGTGAGTGAATCATAGTGTGAAGTTATGGATAGTACATGCGCTGGAAGTCATGGGTTGGCGTTGGAATGGGCTCCTGGGCATGCCTCATCCACGTGCCAATTGCACGAATAAAAACCTCAATCGGCGCAGTCCATGAGACAGCGAAATTGGATGATTACCAGGTCGCAACGAGTGCTTGCGAACCCGCCTCGGACCTGGGTTTCCGGCCGATCAGCCGATCGTCGTCAGGTCAGCGCAGGGGGGAGCCATCAAGATCGGATTTCACTTCAAGGAGAGGAGCGCTGCTGGCAGGGGGCCACGCGGCTGGCGAAGGTGGTTTGAATTGAACCTCAAACAGATTTGACGTTATTCGACAGGGAGAAGCATCCGTGATCAGCAACACCATGAAGGTATCGCTCGGCATCGCCATCACGGCTCTGGGCGCAGTGGCAACACTCGCGCAGGCCGCATCGCTGGATCCGACGTTCGGTTCGGCCGGCATCACCTCCACCGCCTTTGGCGCCTACGGTTCTGCCGCCCGGGTCGTCATCCAGCCGGACGGCCGGATCGTCACCGCCGGCCAGGACGTCGGCGGCGACTTCGCACTGGCGCGCTATACGACCAGCGGTGCGCTGGATACCAGCTTCAACGGCACCGGCAAAGTCACCACCACGCCGGCCGGCACCTGCTCCGGACAGGCGCGCGCACTCGCCCTGCAGACGGACGGCAAGATCGTCGTTGCAGGCACCTCGTGCCCGAACTTCACCTCCACCCGCAACTTCACCGTCTATCGCTACAACACGGATGGTTCGCTGGACACCAGCTTCGGCAGCTCGGGCAAGACGACGGTCAGTTTCTATGCGGGCGCTTCGGAAGCCTTCGCCGTTGCCGTACAGGGCGGCTCGATCTGGGTGGCGGGCTATGCGGGCTCCGGCTTTGCGCTGGCACGCCTTACCAGCACCGGCAGCCTGGATTACAGCTTCGGCAGCGGCACCGGCATGGTCACCTCGGCGATCGGCACCAGCTCTGCCTATGCCAACGGCCTGGCCATCCAGGCGGACGGCAAGCCGGTGCTGGCCGGCTATGCGTCCAGCGGCGGCACCGTCTTCGCATTGACGCGCTACACCACCACGGGCGCGCTGGACACCACGTTCGGTACCGGCGGCAAGGTCCTGACCAATGTGGGCGGCACTTTCAGCGGCAACGCCGCCATCGCCACGTCGCTGGCGATCCAGGGCGACGGCAAGATCGTCGCGGCCGGCTACGCGAACAGCACCAGCAGCGGCTACTACCGCTTTGCCGCGGTTCGCTACACGACCGCCGGCGCGCTGGACAGCGGCTTCGGTTCCGGCACGGGCAAGGTGCTTACCGCGATCGGCAGCGGCGATGCGATCGGCAGCGATGTGGCCATCGACGCCAGCGGCGGCATCATTATCGGCGGCTACTCCAGTGCGGGCAGCTATCGCCAGCTGACCTTGAACCGCTACGACCAGCTCGGCAACCAGGACTACAGCTTCGGTCCGGTGACCACCGCCATCGGCAGCGCGAATGCCGCTATCCAGGGGCTCGCCATCCAGAGCGACGGCAAGATCGTCGTCTCGGGCTATGGCAACTCGCCAGTCACCTTCGTTGTAGCGCGGTATCAGTAAACTGCCGCTCGAAGCCGCAAGCCTCAACGGCGGCATCAGGAAAACCCCTCCCGCGCGCTGCGGGAGGGGTTTTTGGTTGAGGGCTCCTCGCTGTTCCTGCCACTCAAGGACCGCAGACAGATGACACTCGAATGTATCAATCCGCCGGACCTGCCCACTCCGACCACCTACTCTCAAGTGGTGATCGCGAAGGGGAGCAAGTTGATCTTCATCGCTGGCCAGGAGCCCGAAGACATCCACGGGAAGCTGGTCGGCCAGGGTGATTTTGCGCGTCAGGCGCGCCAGGTGTTTGCCAATCTCGGCCGCGCGCTGGCAGCCGCAGGAGCGCTTCCCAAGGACGTCGCCAGGATTACGGTCTACGTCGTCGACTACCAGCGCGACGATCACCTCCCGATCATCGAAGAGGCTCGGCTGGCGCTGTTCGGGGAGCACAAGGCAGCCGACGTGGTGATGGGAGTTGCGCGGCTGTCGCCCGACTATCTGATCGAGGTCGATGCGTTTGCGGTCGTCGATGGTTGAGCATGCGCGTCGTTGATATAAGGCGACCTTCAAGCCGTCGCGAAAGAACTTTCGATTTTCACGAAACGTCCCGCGTATCGCGGCCGGCGACGGCAAGAAGGATGGGTTCGTAGCGAAAAGCATTACCACCTTCACATGCCTGACCCGAGCCCGCTCGGTTAACTTGCAGCCGCCTCCGCCATGGATCATCCAGCAAACCGATCCAGGCGATCAGGTGCAACCCAAGCTATCGCACGCAGAAAAGTTTCCGCTACAAGAAAGATAAGTACTTCGGCAGTCCCCACTGCCGTGATTCAACTGACATCGATCGCAAACCGACTATGGCGCGAATGGTCGATCGGTTTGTCGTGCCCCCATTTCCGAGAACCCACATGAAAACCAGCCAGAAAACCGCAGCCGTCGGGCACCGTCGCTACGCGCTCAAGCTCATGACGGCCATTGCCGTGAGCGCGTTCGGCGCCATCGCAGTCAACGCTGCCTACGCGCAGTCGACCAGCTCCAGCATTCTCGGCAAGAGCCCCGCTGACAGCACGATCACCGTGCATAGCGACAAGGGCATCACCCGCCACGGCTCGCCCAACAGCAAGGGCCGCTACAACCTGTCCGCGCTGCCGCCGGGCACCTACGAGGTGTCGCTGCAGCGGGACGGCAAGACGCTCGCCACGGTGGACGGCATTCCGCTGTTTGCGGGCCGGGCATCCGAAGTGGATTTCGCCTGCGACAACGACCAGTGCACGGGATCGTTCAATCACTGATCGTGTGGGCCCAGGTGTCATGCCCTCCGGGGCATGACACCCATCGCATGTCCAGATAAAGCGCGGCGGCGCCGCAGGCCGCCAGATCGATCAGGCTCCTCGCTCGACCCACCGGGATCGCCAGCCAGGCGCCTCGAAAGAGTCCGCAAAGTATTGGGTTTCGTGCGACACCTTCCCGTCGCGGAACTCCATGATGCTCACCGTGTGCGTGCGCTTGTCTCCATAGACAATCACATACTCGGTAACCCAAAGCTCGCCCTCCCCCACCACGCGACGCACCGCAAATCCCGACGGCCGACCAGGGTGATGGCTGCGAAGCGCCCGCAGATTATCCCGACCGCGAATGACTTCCCCGGACTGCGGGTACTCGCATACCGCATCGTCGTGATAGATCTCATGCTCGGCAACCTGGTCGCCCGCAGCAGATGCGACCCAGTGCCGGTCGATGGCCATTCGGATGTTCTGCGTTTCCATTATGGGTCTCCACTTCAGGTCGAAGAAACGACTTCGACGCAGTCGATTCCGATCAACGGCGCGCCAGCAACTCCAGCGATCGCATGATGTTCGTCCGCGCCGCGTGCTCGAACCGGACATGGAACGGAGCCGTGGCATAAATCGCGGGCCGATCCAGGAAAGCCTGCAGGATCCGTGCTCTTCCCGCACGGTAAACCGCGCCGGGAACCCAACGATATTCCCGCCGTATCTGCGACTCGTAAGCTTCGAATCGCTGCGGCGACGAACCGAGAATCGCCAGATCAATGTCCACCAGAATCCGTTCGTCCTCCCGCTGCGCGGGCGCGTCATGCCGCGTAGCCATGACCAGCGCGTGCATCCGCTCTACGGACGGCTCGACAACTCCGGCGGCACGGGCAACCTCGACCAGCCAGCCTGCGCTGGCTGCTTCATTGTCGGAGCGCAGCGGCTCGTAGATCGCATCGTGGAACCATAGCGCGAGTGCCACTTCGTCTGGATATTCGCAGCGCTCGCGTGCCTCGACCAGCAGCGAAAAGCAGTGCTCCAGATGTTCGCGCGTGTGGTAAGCGCGATGGCGCTCGTCATAGCGCTTCCGCAGCAGGTCAAAGACATCGCGTGGTGCAGACCTGATGCCAAGACCCGCCCAGGTCGCTTCCCACAGCACGGCATCCGCCGTAAGGAAACGATCCGGACGAGCATGCGCGCTCATCGGCGGTGCATTCATCGCTGCCTTCCTTTTGACTTTCGCGGGGAACTGATCTTGCTGACCGCGGCATCCCGATCCGTCGCCGGTGGCTCGGCCGCGGCGTAACGCTCGACCCATTCGGCGGCCATATCGGCGGCGAATCCGGTCGGCACCAGGCTGCGGGCATTGCTGGCCAGGACAAACACACCCTCGACGAAGGCGAGCAGGGCGGCAGCAAATGCATCCAGCTTCCGCACGCGTTTGCCGCTTCCGACCAGATAGGCTCGGAGCAACTTGCGGACGAGCGTGATCTCCTGCCGAACGGCCCGCTGATAGATCTCCCGTACATCGGGATCACGTACCGCTTCGGCGCCGATCATCACCCATGCAGCAACCGCATCGGGGTTGGCATCGCTGCCGTAGGCCAGGCGCGCGTCGATGTAGGCGCGCAGGCGTTCCCTGGCGCCGGCAGCATCGGCGGCGCGCGACTGAAAGCGTGCGGCGGCATAAGCGCCCAATTGCTCGACCAGACTCACCAGAATCTCGCGCTTGTCGCGAAAGTGATAGTGGACCAGCCCTGGCGCAAGACCGGATGCGCTTGCGATCGCCTGGATGGTGGCCCCCGTATAGCCCTGGGTCGCGATGGTCCTGAGCAGGCCATCGACGATCTGCTGCCGGCGAAGCTCGGTATTGGGTTTGCGCGGCATGAGCGGCCTCCTTTTCTTGGTTATACACCCAAATATGACTTGATCGCGAGCAATCGCAGGAGTAGCGTGACAATTAATTGGTCAACCAACCAATAACGAGAACGCCATGGACGCGATCAGAGCAATATCGGCAACGGAAGAACCTGACCTCCGGGAGCGCGCACCGGCCCCCACCGTCGAATATCCCCTGCCCCGCTCCCTGGGCGCCTGCGCCCTTATTCAAGACTTTCTTTCGGCGGCCGAATGCAAAACGTTGATCGCGGAAGCCGAAGAACGCGGATTTGCCAGCGCCGAACTGGACTATCCGCCTTCGTATCGCAACAACGATCGGCAAGTCCTCGACGACCAAGGCCTGGCCGGCAGTCTGCAGAGACGCCTTGCCGACGTGTTCGAACACGGCCCCGAAAGCCTGCTCGACCCGCGTCTGCGGAATGAATGGCGACTGCAAGGCATTAATGAACGGCTCCGCCTCTGCAGGTACCGTCCCGGTCAGCAATTCCATATTCACCAGGACGGCGTGCACCACCGCGGACCGGACTGCCGGTCCATGCTCACCTTCATGGTGTACCTCACGGACGGCGACGAGTTCGAAGGGGGCGATACGCTGTTCTATGGCGCCGGCCCGGCGCAGGGAGAAGACGAGCGCAATGTCATTGCGCGTATCCGCCCCAGGGCGGGAAGCCTGATTTTGTTCGACCACGGCGTGTGGCATGCCGGCGAAACGGTGACGCGAGGAACCAAGTACGTGCTCCGCAGCGACCTCATCTTTCACCGAGCGGAAAGCGCTATAGCAGAGGCTGCCGCCATACCGCGCCACCAGGGCTACATCTGGGCGCTTGCGGCGCTGAGCGATGGACGACTGGCAAGCGGAGGCCGCGACGGCAGCATTCGCACCTGGGCGCCCGGTGGCGACCTGGTTTACTCTTTGGAAGGACACACCCAGTCCGTGCTCGGGCTGGTGGAGGTCCACGCCGGCATGCTCGCGTCGATCTCGCGCGATCGCACGCTGCGATTCTGGGCGACCTCATCCGGCCATTGCCTGCAATCCGTGATCGCGCACGAAGCCGCCGTACTCTCGATCGCGCGCCTGTCCGATCAGCTCGTTGCCACTGGCAGTGCAGACCATTCCATTCGGCTGTGGTCGAAACACGCCAAGCATCTGCAAACGCTGGAGGGCCATCGCGGCTGGGTATGGGGTCTGGCCGCCCTGGGCAGGACCGGCCTCGCCAGCGTGTCGGAAGACCAAAGCCTGCGCATCTGGGATTTGCGGACCAACCGGTGCATTGTCACGCGCCATATGTCACATCCCTTAAGGACGATCGACGTCAGCCTCTCCCAGCCAATGCCGGGCACGAACCTCCTCGCCACAGGCGACGCCAGCGGCAGGGTCACACTGTGGACCGTCAATCATGGCGAGGTATCGGCAACCGCATCCTTCGTCGCGCACACTGCAGCCGTGCGACGGGTGCGCTTTCTCCGCAACGGCTTGTTGGCCACGTGCGGGGAGGACAACCATCTTCGCCTCTGGGATAGCTGCTCCCTGGAATTAGTCCAGGAGGAAGTGCATGCCAACTTCGTTACCGACGTCATCGAGCTCGAAGGCGGTACCCGAGTCAGCTGTGGATACGATGGCGAACTCGTTTGGTCCTGAGCCAGTGCGCGCAAGCCTTTGCTCAGATGATTGGCAGCAGCGCTCGACAAGTTCAAAATGTTTGCCTCCGCCCACAGGCTGACGTCGGATAGCTCATTTTTCGGGAGCAGGCTAGATGAGTTGGACACGCATACTTGAAAGTGCGCTGGTAATCGTAGCGCTCTTGAATCTGATCGTTTCCGTAGCGGTAGCCAGAAGCGAAAGCCTTACTCCGGGCCAGAAGCTCGGGCAGCTCCTGATCGTGTGGCTTATGCCACCTTTAGGCGTGACGCTGATTGGTTTGTTCATGTGGACGCAGAGAGGAAAGGCGCCGGCGACAGGTTACCTGCCCGTTCCTCATGAGCATACCGGTCATATTTACCAGGCGCTCAACAGCCCGGCGCCCCCGCCTTGGAACTCGGGCAACGGTCAGTAGCCGATAGCGGACGTTCGCTACAGGATCGAAGTCAGAGATAACTCGGGCGCTCACTGTCGCGCCGACATCGAAGCCGGCGCATCGCTGGGGTCCGCACCCCACTCCTTATTCGGTTCCGGCCCCATCGTCAAAACCAGCGTTGCCCCATTGGCGATATCGGCATGGCTGAACCACGGTCTGGTCCAGCGCTTGCCGTTGAGCGTGGCGGACTGGATGTACATATTCGTCGCCGAGTTATTCCGCGCCACGATCTCGAACAGCTTGCCGTTACCCATGCGCAAACGAACCTGGTCGAAGATCGGACTGCCGATGATGTAATCCGGGCTGGACGGATCGACCGGATAGAAACCCATCGCACTCAGTGCATACCAGGACGACGTCGAGCCCTGGTCGTCCATGCCGGGAAAGCCATAGCCGCTGGCGTCGCTGCCGTAGAGTTCTTCCAGAACGCGGCGCACCAGGGCCTGCGTTTTCCACGGCTGGCCGCTCCATGCATAGAGATACGGTGCCTGCTGGTCCGGCTGGTTGCCTTGCACGTACTGCCCGATCAGGCCGGTGCAGTCGCGGCAGACGCCCTTGGGTTGATAGGGCGTCGAAAAGAACGCATCGAGCTTGGCGTTGAACGCATCGCGGCCACCGAGCAGTTCGATCAGGCCTTGCACGTCGTGCGGCACCAGCCACAGCGTGGACCAGCCCGATGCTTCCTTCATCGTGAAGTTGTAGCACGGCTCACCCGGATCGAAGGGCGAGATCCACTTGCCGTCCTCGGTGCGGCCCCGGACGAAGCCCACCGACGGATCGAATACGTTGCGGTAATTGCCGGCGCGGCGCATGAACATCTGCGCGTCGTCCGTCTTGCCCAACCGTTGGGCGACATCGGCCAGCGCGTGGTCGTCCCAGGCGTATTCGAGGGTGGTGGCGGCCCCTGCCTTGCCACCCGCATAGGGCGGGCTGGGATTTCCCGGCGGAATGATGTCGGCAATCCAGCCATTCTTCATGTACTCAGCCAGAAAGCCGCGCGGTCCCTTGGGATCGGTCGCGTTCTTGCGCAGGTAGGTATAAGCGGATGCGTAATCGAACGGGATGCCGCGCTGCCAGGCGCCGTCGTAAAGGAATACCGCGTGGTCGCCATGGAACGAGGTATTCATGTAGCCACGTTCGCGCGCCATATCCAGCTCGGAGCGCATGATGTCCTGCACCACGTTCGGCTCCAGCAGCATCAACAGCACGATCTGGTTACGGCCGGTATCCCAGAACGGCACCGGCCCGTAGCGATCATAAGCGGCAACCTGCACCTGGCCGTTGGCGTCGGTGAAGCGCTCGCCTTTGCTCGCCACCAACCGCGGACTGGCGAATGAGTGATACAGCGTGGAGTAGAACAGCATGCGCTGCTTCGGCGTGCCGCCGGTGACTTCGACACGGTCGAACAGTTGCGCCCAGGCCGCGCGCGCCCGGTCATGCACACGCTCGAAATCCCAGGCGGGATCTTCAGCGCGCAAGCGCTGCTCGGCTTCCTCCGCCGTATGGCCATGGGCGATCTTCACCAGCACCTGCTCGCCGGCCTGCGTATCGAAGGTGACGTAGGCGCCCGCATAGCTGCCGGAAATCTTGCGCCGCCCGGCCTGCACGTCCTGGTCGCCGATGCCGTAGCCTTCGTGATCGTGGCTGGCGCGAAAACTGCCGAAGGCGGCGAATGGCCGCGAGAACTCGGCGACGAACCATGACCCGTTCGAATCGTGTGCCGCACGCGCATCCGCATCGACGCCGCGAATGCTGCGGTCGCCGATCACTTCCACCTCGCCACCGGGACGGCGCAGGTTGACGACGACGTTCGAGCGATGGCTCGCTGGAAAGGTGAAACGCATCAGGGTGGTTCGCCGCGTCGCGGTCAGCTCGACACGAGTGCGGAAGGGAGCCAGATCGACGGCGTAATAACCAGGTGTAGCCTTCTCGCTGGCCTTTTCGTAATACGCCGGCGTGTAATCCGGCGGCACGGTCCAGTCGCCCACCACCGGCATCACCATCGGCGTGCCGCGGCCGCCATAGGTCGAGCCGCCACCGCCGGTGAAGCCAAACATGGTGGGCCGACCATAGCCATACGAAGTGGCGACGCCGCTGGGATAGCTGAGATCGACATTGATATTGACCGGCGCCGCTTCGGTCGCGCTTTGCGGCAGGCTCGCGCCGGGCGAGGTCATGCCGGAATACAGCGGCTCGCCCGGAGGCGGCGCATTGCCGATCAGTTCCTGCCGGTCCAGCGGAGCGGTGCCGACGAGGGGGTTGGCCATGTCCACCGGCGCCGTGGCGGGAGCCGCACGCATGGGGTCCTTCGCCGGTACGGCCATCGCTGAAGTCACGGCGAGCACCGACAGCGCGGCCGCGACGGCACGATGGGGAAGGCGTGCCATGGAGGTATTCATGCGGTTTTCCTTCTGGAAAAGAACAGGGGCCGGGTGATGCACCCGGCCCCGTCGTTTCTTCTTACCTGTTGCTGTCTCCACCGAACTTGTAGGTCACGCCCAGGTAGTACTGCCGGCCCGGATACATCAACTGGACCAGGCGCGCGCGCGTGTCGCCACCGAGATAGGTGTGCGGCGTCGCCTTGTTGATGTTGATGACCGACGCGGTGACCATGAAGTGCTTGTTGATCTCATAGTCGCCGTTCAGATCGATCTGGTGATACGGCTGCGCGTAGATTGGCAAACCCGCGGCCAGGCCCTGCATGGTGCGGCCCGTCCAGTTCTCGCTGGCACGCAGCAGCAGGCCGTTCTTTTCGTAGAACAGCGAGACATTCGCCGCGTACTTCGCGCTGCCGATCAGCTCCGCCTTGCCCACCTCCGTATCGCCCAGCGTCACCGCGGTTTCGTTGGTCTTGTTGAGCGTGTAGTTGGCGATATAGCCGAAGCCCGAGTCCCAGGTGTGCTGCGCGTAGAGCTCGATGCCCTTCGACGTGCCGGAGCGGCCGTTGGCATTGGTGCTGTACTGGCGGAAGTTGGTCTGGGTACCGCCTACGTTTACGTCGATGTTGTTGACGGTGACCGGGACGACGAAGTTCTTCACCTTCTTCTGGAACAGGTCGATGCCGACCACACCGTGGGGGGCGTAGTACCACTCGCCGGCAAGGTCGAACTGAGTGGCAGTGAAGGGCTTCAGGTCGGCATTGGCGCCGGAACCGTACCAGCCCGGCAGCGGCGCGCCGAACTGCTTGCGGTCGTTGTAGTAGTCCTGGGTGTTGTTGGTGAGCTGGCCAAGCTGAGCCAGGTCGGTGTAGTTGGCGCGCGCCAGCGCCTGCGAGCCGGCGGCGCGCAGGACGAACTGCTCGGCGATCGTCCAGGCGATGTTGAAGCTCGGCAGGAGCTTGTTGTAGCGCTTGTTGGTGGTCGAGTTGGTGAAGTTCTCCACCACCGCCACTTCGCGCGGCAGGTACTGGAAGTCGCCCGGCGCGCACTTGCCGCCGCCCGCGTTGATGCCCGAAGCTGGGCAGATCAGAATGTTGCCGGCGGTATCGTGGTAGTACACCGCATTGTTGGTGGTGACCTGGTTGGCGACCGTGAGGTCCTGCTTGGTGGAAACGAAGCGCAGGCCGACGTTGCCGCGCAAGGTACCCGTGTCGAAGTTCGCCTGTACATAGGCGGCGGCGATCTTCTCGCCGATCGACGACTTGTTCTGCGGCTTGTTGTAGAGCACCCGGTCGTAGGTCGAATTGAGATGGTTGTAGTACGCCGGGAAATTGATCGCCGGGAAGATGCTGTCCTCGTAGGCATGGTTCGCGCCGTTGAGGTAATTCGGCAGGAGGAAGCTGGCCGGCAGCTGGCCCGCGTTCGGATCGCAGGTCTGGAACTGCGAGGTGGTGCCTTTGCAGTACCAGCGCACCTCGTTGCTCTGCTGCTCGGCATTGGCATCGCTGTACTTGGCGCCGAACTGCAGCGACTGCAGCCACGACGACTCGAACGCCCAGGTGAAGTCCGCCTGCGCGAAGTTCTGCGAGGTGCGGGTATTGACCATGTTGGAGCCGGTCGAACCCAGGTCGACCTGGCCCGCGCCGGCCAGCATGTTCTGCAGTACCGACTGGTCGGCGACGATGCCCGGCTTGCCGCTGAAGGTCCAGGCCGCGCCGGTGCTGCCGTCCACCCACTGGCCGTTCACGAAATTGCGCGGCTTGGCCGCCATGCCCAGTTCGATGGAGGGGCCGCCCTTGGCCCAGGTCCGGCCGACGTTGAACGAGCCGCTGAGGCTGCCGCCGTTATCCCATTCGCCTTCCAGGTTGAGGGTCTGCGAGGTGGCCTTCTCGACGGAGTAATTGCCGTTGAGCCACGGGATTTCCGTCGAACACACGTCGACCGCCTGGCGGGCGGCGCCCGTGACCGGGTTCACCGCGGCATTGCATCCGACACCCGCCGGCGGCAACACGTAGTTCGCCCCCGTGACGATCGTGCCGGACTTGTCGAAGGTCAGGCCGTTGGGCGCGAGCAGGCGGCCGTTCTGGTCGGCGTAGTTGCTGTTGTTGGGCAGGCCCCACTCGGGAATTTCCAGGGTGTTGGTGATCTGGGTCTGCTGGCGCTGGAAGCGGAAGTAGTTGCCGGTCAGCAGGAAGTGGTCGCTCGGCTTGAACTGCATCGTGGCCTGGGCGCCCTTGGTCTTCAGGGTCAGGTCGTTGCGGCTGGTGGCGAACTGCTGCGGCATCCAGAAGCCGTTGGAGACGTGCCCGGCCTGGTCGACGACGCCGTTGCCCCACAGGTCGATGTTGTTGTTGACCGCGGACGGATACGGCCTGCCGTTGACGTTCACCGGCGACTGAGTGCAGGTGGTGTGGTCCGTGCAGTTGTCCGACCACCAGTGCCAGCTGGTGGCATCGGCTTCGTAGGTGGTCGCCTGGCGCTTCTGGTAGGAGCCCGCGACGAGGACGCCGAAGGTTTCGTCCTTGTTCTTCCACGACCACAGCGCGGAGACCTGCGGCTCCGTCTTCGAGCTCGTGTCGGAGCTCGCGGAGGTGCCGGAGATGAAGCCCTCGTTCGCCGCCATCTCCAGCGGACGGCGCGTGCGCAGGTCGACGTTGCCGCCGATGCCGCCTTCGTCCAGGCGCGCTTCAAGACTCTTGTAGAGCTTGATGTCCGCGAACATGTTGGCCGGGAACAAGGTGTAGTTGAACGAACGCGAGAGGCCCGCCGACGTGTCGGCCGACGCCACGTAGTTGCCGTTCAACTGGGTCAGCGTCAGCTCGGGCGCAAGGCCACGGATGCTGACGGTCTTGCCTTCGCCCGACTCGCGGCTGATCACCACGCCGGGCACATGCGCCAGGGCATCGGCGATGTTCTTGGCCGGAAACTGCGCGATGTTCTGCGCATTGATCACTTCGACGATCGAATTGGAATCGCGCTTGTCCTGCATGTTCTGGTCGACCGACTGGCGGAAGCTGGTGACGACGACCGTTTGCAAGGTGGTGGGGTTACGGTTGTCCCCATTCTTGTCCTTGCCGGCTTTCTTCTCGTCGGTGCTGCTGGATTGCGCGCCGTCGGCGGCCTGTTGCGGTTGCGCTGCCGGCGTGGCGGCGGGTGTCGCGGCAGCTGCGGCCGGCTGCGTGGCAAAGGCTGCCGTGGGTGCGTTGCCCATGGCTAAAGTGGCTAAAGCGAGTGCGATGTACAAAGGTTTGCGAGTGAACACATGCGACTGGTAAGTCATTGCTCTCCCCTACATGGTGCGCGCCGTTTTGCATCGGCGCGGGTATCCCCCGTTCGATCACGTGCTGCTGATACGCGCTGCGCTGCCCTCCCTTTCGAATTGGATCGATTGAAACTAATGGCGCCGGCAAGCCCCTCAGTTCCATCGTCTCCGCGATATGAACTGAATCACACTTGATTTGGATCGATCTAAATCCCCTGGCGCCAAATTAAGGCCCCGAACAGGCGAGGTGTCACGCTGCGACGCAAAAAGGAGCTTGGTGGGACGAGGGTTTCGGACGGCTGGATGGCCGGCTGAGAGGGGTGGGATGTAAGGCTTGGGCTCGCTTCACGACCCAGCTATCGCCATTCCGGCGTAGGCCGGAATGACGGTGTATTGCGTGGGCCGGCACGTCACCCTGCGCGACGGCGAAAACTGCTGGCGCCGCAACCCACTTCATCAATCAAGCCGCCCGGCGCCCAGTCTTTCGGCTGTCGGTGAATCTTCGAGTCCGTAAGGTCGACGGCACGCCGAGCTGTTGGCGGCGTGCCGTTTTACGCGGCGAGGACGCGGCGCTTAGCAAGGAGCTGCTTATGAACAGCTATGGCGAACCGTGGATCACGCGCCACGCGAATTATTTCTCCGATCCTGACGCCAGCCCGGATGCCCTGCTTAACATCGACATAGGCGCACGCTGTGCGGCGCAAGCACATGGCCGCATGCATTGGCTGCAGGTACAGCATAAGACGGCACAACCCTCGGCGTAGGTTGGGGTGAGCAAAGCGAACCCCAACAATGCGCTGCGTTTGGACGTGGCCATGTTGGGGTTCGCCTGCGGCTCACCCCAACCTGCGCTTGCCCAGGGCAAATTTACTACGCGGCATTGATCGCCAACTGCGCCGCAAACGCCCGCTGGTACGCAGGCCGCGCTTCCCCACGCGCCACATACGCCGCCAGCGTCGGAAACTCATCCAGAATCCCCGACGGCCGCGACCTCAACAACACCGACACCATCAACAGGTCCCCGGCACTGAAGGCACCATCGAGCCAATCCGCATCACCGAGCCGCGCCGCCAGCAACTGCAGCCGCTGGCGAATACGGTCCTGCACCAAGGGCATCCGCTCCTTGGCCCAAGGCTGGTCGCCTTCCAGGAACTTGACCGTCACGATTTCAAGAATCGACGGCTCCACCGAATTCAGCGCCGCGAACATCCAGGTAATCGCACGCGCCCTGGCTTGCGCATTGCGCGGCAGCAGATCCGCATGATGCTCGGCGATATGGAAAACGATCGCGCCGGTCTCGAACAACTCCAGCCCGTCTTCCTCATACGTGGGAATCTGGCCGAAAGGATGCAGGCGCATATGCGCAGGCTCCTTCATCGCACGAGGCGACACCAGCCGGACCTCGTAAGGCAGCCCCGCCTCCTCCAGTGCCCAGCGCACACGCGTATCGCGCGCCAGCCCCTTGCCGCCATCGGGCGACCGCTCGAACGCGGTAATGGTGATGCTCATCGTCAGCTTCCTCCGTGCATAAGGTCAAAGTATGTGCACCCTGCACGTGGTGCGCGAAGGCGATGGTCATCGCCCTCGCGCACACCGTTCAGAAGCGCACCGACATCGCTGCAGTTACATTTTGATCGAGCAGACGCTGACTGCCGGCCTGGCCGGTATAGGTCAGCGAGAACACTGCGTCGGGCGCCAGCGTGAAATCTAGGCCGGCATCGAGCACACCGACGTTGCGGCTCACCACCAGCCCCTGCACGTTGTAGGCGCTGCCGCCCGCGCGGAACACCAGCGCATGGTTGACGTCCACATCGCCGGTGGCATGGCGCCAGGCCAGGCCGGCGCGCGCATTCACCGCCACCGTGCCGAGCTGGAAACTGTCCGCCACGAAATGCACGCCCAGGGTGGAGTACGTCACGTCGGCATCGTGGCTGCCGCCGGCAAGCGTCGCTGCGCCACCGGATTCGCGAAACGCTTCGAAGCTCTGCCGCACCTGGGCCAGTTGCAGATAGGGCTGCAAGGTGCTGCCGCCCCAATGCATGCCATAGCCGAGTTCGCCGAAGACCTGCGCGGTATGACCGTAGTAATCCGTGCCGAGATGCGCCGCGGCGAGTCCCGGCACCTGCACCAAGCGGTCGGTGGCGATGTCGTGACGCACATACGCCGCACCCAGCTTGAGCGTGAACGCGCCCCACTGCGTGCCCGCGTAGGCGCCGTAGGTGGTGTCGTGCGTGGTGGCGGTTGAAGTGCGGCTGTCGGCGTCGAGGCGCGCATGGTCGTAGCCGAACAACAGGCCCACGCGCCAGCGGTTGGCGAAGATCAGCGTGTCGACGCCGCCCATCACGCCGCCCATGTCGCGCGTGATGGCGCCGGCATTGCCGTTGTTGCCCTGGTGGCTCCAGCCACCGGCGGCCTGCGCCCACAGATGGCTGCCATCGGCGCAACCGGCCGCGCAGGAGAGCCGGGCGAAGGCGGCGTCCCGGGCAAAATGGCTGCCTTCGATCATCTGCGTGCCCACCGCGGCGTGGATTTCGCCGGAGAGCTGGTCGTAGGCGGCGCGAGCCACGGCAGGGTCGGCGGGCCACTGGCTTTGCAGCGCCGTCCGCAGCGCGCTGCGGGCGGGCAGCGATTGCAGGGCCTTGGCCACCGCCACCTGGTTGGACGAACCGGTAGCGACGAAGGGCTGGCTCTGCGCGAAGGCGCTGGAGAACGGTGCGGCCGCCGCCAAGGCCACGCCGATGGCCAGCACGTGGCGGACACGTCGGCGAGCGGCGTGAACGGACGGCTGATGATGCCGGGTGCCAGCCCACGGCGCGGCGGGATTGCGGTTGCGGATATCCATGCAAAGCTCTCGATGATCGCCACCGGGCGTGGCAACCACCGAGTATCTGCATCGCACTGCAATTTTATGTGTGCGTGGAGCAGCGACGCTCCCGCAGCGTGCAATGGCACACACTCGCGGTTTCAAAGCGGTACATACACCGCTGCGACGACTACGCACCAAGACTTCATTTAGCCCGGGGCGATCGACGCCGATGTGCACATACCTGAACATGTCAGGCGCCCGTATCCAGTCCAAGATCGTCCATCTCGTACAAGGGACGGATCTCGATCTCGCTCGGCCCCGGCATCGGATTCGGACAGAGCTTGACCCAGGCGATCGCCTCGTCGAGATCCTTCACTTCCCACAACCAGAAGCCCGCCACCAGCTCCTTGGTCTCGGCGAACGGCCCGTCGATGAGCAGGCGGCTCGCACCATCGAACGCGATCCGCTTGCCCTGCGAGGACGGCGTCAGGCCATCGGCGGCAAGCAGGATGCCCGCCTTGGCCAGCTCGTCGTTGTACCGGCCCATCGCCTCGAGCATCTGCATGTTCTCGGGCGTGGGTTTGAAGCCCTGCTCGCTGTCTTCGGTCGCTTTGACCAGCACCATGACGCGCATCGTCGGTCTCCTCGGTTTGGGCCGGCATGAGCGGCCTTACATGGGAGCGACGAACGAGCGGGCCGGAAATCGACAGCGTCGGGAAAATTATTTCCCGGCATCACCCATCAATTCGACGCGGACATCGGGCGGCTGAATCAGCGCGCCTGAAATCAGGGGGTTTCACCCGCCCAGGCATGGATGCAATCGGCATCGTCAACCACGGTTGTCGCCTTTGCACGGGTGCGCCCGGAAGCGAGCGCGATGGGGAATCGCGCCACTCTGGTCTAAGGCAGTTTCGTCCAGATCACATCATGCCCTTCGCGGCGCAAGGCGAACGCCATAACCTTGCCCTGCCCGTCGCGCTGGAAAACCAGGCGCTTGCGCGGTTGCCCCTTGAGGAACAGCACGTCGGCGACTTCGGCCAGCAGCGGCTGCAGCGGCGCACCCTCGACGCCGCCCACCAGGACCCCGTGCTCGATACGCACGACATAACGCAGGTCCGGCGCCGCCTGGTAACGCCCCGCATATTCGGCCAGCGTTGCGGCCGGCAGCTTGACCGCCGGCGGGTCGTCGTTGACCACGTAGACGTGCGCGGAGGCGAGCTTCCACTCGTTCCGTTCCAGGCGCCAGGTTTCGGTCATCAGGTAGTGCGCCAGCAGCGCCTGGCCGTGGAACATCTCGTGTTCTTCGTCCTGGTGGATGACGAATGCGCTGTCGCCGTGCCGCTGCACGCGATAGCTGGTGATCGCAATCGAGCCGCTGGCGCCGTGCGGGAGCGGCACCAGCGATTTGAGAAAGGCCTGGCGATCCATGATCGCGCCGTTTTCGTCGACATAGATGGCGTCGTCCGCCAACGTGCGTTCCCACAATCCGCGGTCGCCGGGAGCGATTGCATCGAGCAGGGCCTGGTCCTTGGCGCGCAGCGTGGTTTCGAGCGAGGTAGCGGCGGGGCCGGCCAGTGCAACGGCGAGGATGAGAGCGATCATGGCGCCAGCCTGGCGTCAGTGCCTGCGCCCGTCTTGAACGAATGTGACTTGCCGCGCCAGGCTGTCGGCGCGGCACCGGTCAAGCGGGAAACAGCGCGCGTCATGTGGGCCTGGTCGGCGAAACCGCAATCGCCGGCGATCGCCGCCAACGGCTCGCGCTGGCCGGTGATGCGCAACCACGCGGCGCGTGCGCGCGCTTCCGCGCGAAAACGGATCGGCGACACGCCATACAGGCGACCGAACCCGCGCGAGACGGTCTCGCGCGCGAGGCCGATACGCTCGGCCCATGCGCCGATCGCCATCGCATCGGGTTCAACCAGGACCGCGGCGAGCGCGTCGGCCGGATCTTCCATCAGCGAAGGCAATACCTGCCGTTGCGCCAACTGCTCCCGCAGCGCTGCCGCTGCTTCCAGCACATCCCGCTCCGCCAGGCGCGCAAGCATGTCCACATCGCAACCGGCGTGGACGCCGCCGCGTCCCTCATCGCGCGGCCACGGCAGGCGCAATACGGTAAGCCCGGCGCTGAGCATGCGGTCTGCATGGCAGTCGAGCGTTGGCTGGACCAGTACGTCGCCCGCCGCGATGCGCATGCGCCCGGCATAGCTGCATTGCTCGAAGCGGCCGCGCAACAGCACCGTGGCGTATGCCTCGTAGTGCTGGTGCCTGGGCAGCGCATAACCGGGCGCGAGGCGCTCGATGCCACGCCGTGCGGTGCGGAAGCCGTGTGGGGTCGCCATGCATCGAACCTCGCGCGTTTCGCCGTTCTATAGCAACGGTGGCCCGCGGAGGGAAGTGCGGATGGTCGGGTAGTGCACCATCCGCACCCAGCTGCGCCGACGCCGGATCAATGATCCATTGCGGCAGCGACCTTCGCCGGCAACGGCTGATGGAAGCGCGCGGCAAGCACGGCTATGGGAATGCCCACCAGCGCGACATGGCTCAGCCATTGCTCGCCCAGGTTGACCAGGGTCATGTGCTGCAGGATCGACGGCCAGCGCAGCGGCAGCACCAGCAGGTACATCACGCACCACAAGCCCAGGCCATACAGGCTGCCCGCGATGAAGGGATGCCGTCCGGTCCACGACCACCGGCGCACCAGCAGCACATAGACCGAGACCATCGCGCTCATGATGGCGAAATGCAGCACCAGCCCCGCGAGCATTCCGGCTAGACCCGCGTTGCGCGCGCCGGGCCAGACGCCCGCGGCGATGGAGAACAGCACGGCGAGCGGGGGATGGCCGTCGATGACGGCATAGACGAAGGCCGAGGCCAGGTCGAGGCATCCCGCGACCAAGGTCGCCTTGATGATGAGTCGTATCGACTCGTTGTTTCTATCGTTCGCCATTGCGTGCTCCCGCAGTCCAGGCAAGACCCCTCGCTGGAGTCGGCTGGCAGGCTAGCAACCGCTTCCGGGTGGCGGTTGCGCTTTTCGGCAGGCGGACCGCTCGCGACCGTCAGCCGGTACGCCGGCGACTTCCGTGCGTGCGCGGCGTGGCGCAAACTGTTTAACCCATGGCGGAATCCATCGATCCCAGGCAGCGCCCCCGGTTCTGGCTGATCCACTGCGGTGGATGGCTGGGCTATGGCCTCGTCAGTGCGCTGGGCGCGCTACCGTATCGCAATGCGTTTCCGGTGCTGATGTATTTTCTCGGCACCACGGCGATGGCGTTTCTGGCCAGCCCGATCATTCTCGCCATCAGTTACCGGCTGGCCGTTGCCAAAGCATCGTGGCCGCGGACCTTCGCCGTGGTCATCGCCTGCGCCTATCCCATGGGCATCCTGTGTTCGACCACCGGCGCCGCGCTCGAAACGGTATTCGGCCATCCACCCGCTGCGTCTTCGCAGTGGTATTCCATTCTCTTCGTCGGCTTTGCCAACGCCTTCAGCCCTACCCTGATGCTGGCGGCCTGGGCTGCGCTGTACCGCGGCGCCTGGCACTGGCAGGAAGCGCAGCAGCGCGAGCGCCAGTGGCTGCTGGCCGAGACGCTGGCGCGCGAGGCGGAACTCAAGGCGCTGCGCTACCAGATCACCCCGCACTTCCTGTTCAACACGCTCAATGGGGTGTCCACCCTGGTCGGCGAAGGAGAGACCACGGCAGCACGGCGCATGATCGCGCTGCTGGCGGACTTCCTGCGCTCCACCCTGGAGCCCACCCGGCAGGGGGACGTGAGCATGGCGAAGGAACTCACCCAGGTGCAGCAGTACATCGAGATCGAGCAGATCCGCCTCGGCTGGCGCCTGGCCGCCACGGTGCAATGCGATGCCGACGTGCTGGATACGCCAGTGCCGCACCTGTTGCTGCAGCCGCTGGTTGAGAATGCGATTCGCCACGGCATCGCGCCGTTCGTCGAAGGCGGCAGCTTGTCGCTGGCGGTGACCGGCGCCGGCGACGCCGTGCGCATCGCCATCCGCAACCGTGCCGGCGGGATGCCCGGGAAACGCCTGCAAGGCGGCGGACTGGGGCTTGCCAATACGCGCGCGCGGCTGGCCGCCCGTTACGGCGAGGATTATCGCTTCGCCGCGGACGTCGCCGAAGGCGGCTGGGATACGGTCATCGATATTCCGCGGCACGCCGCGGTGAGTGCCCAGGCATGATCCGCGCGCTCATCGTCGATGACGAGCCGCTGGCGCGCCGCGGCGTGCGCGTCTGCCTGCGCCGGGCCGAGGATATCCAGATCGCCGGCGAGGCCGACTCGGGCCAGAGTGCGCTGGAACTGATCCGCTCGCTTCGTCCCGAGCTGGTGTTTCTCGACGTGCAGATGCCCGGCATGGATGGCTTCGAGATGCTGTCCAGGCTCGCGCCAGGCGAGCTGCCGCTGGTGGTGTTCCTTACCGCATACGACGCTTACGCGCTGGAAGCATTCCGCGTGCATGCGCTGGACTATCTGATGAAGCCGATCGACGACGATCGCTTCGACGAAGCGCTGCGCATTGCACGGCATCGCCTGCAACAGCAGCGCGCCGGCGTGGAAGTCGACAAGCTGCTGCGCCTGCTGCAGGCCGGCGCTGCTTCCGGCGACACGTGGCTGACCCGCTTCGAGGCCAGGCAAGGCGGCCAGACCGTGTGGGTGCCCGCGGACCAGGTCGACTGGATCGAAGCCAGCGGCGACTACGTGATCCTGCACGTCGGCCCGCGCCTGCATATGCTCCACGCGAGCATGGATGGCATCGAGCAGCGGCTGGATCCGGCACGCTTCGCGCGGATCCACCGCTCGGCCATCGTTGCGCTGGATCGCGTGCGCAAGTTCGGCCTGCTGCCGACGCGCGATGCGCTGCTGACGCTGGCCGATGGCACCGAGTTGCGCGTGAGCCGGCGCTTCCGGCATCGGCTGCGGCTGGAACACATCGGAATGCTCGGGCCTTCGTCCTGAAACGCGGCGCCGGTACTCAGGCGCCGAGATTGGCGCGGCGAACCTTGCGCAAAGCCTCTTCCCGGCAACCCGCTTCGCTCAGCACGGCCAGCAGGAAATCCGTCTTGCCCTTGCTGTAGCGCAGCGGATCGTCGGAGCAATGTTCGGCCAGCCGCAACTTCAGATCGCCATAGGCCTGCGCAAGCGGCGGGTTCTCGCGCAGGTAGTCGCGCACCAGCAGATGGTTTTGCAGCGCCACGCAGCCGCGCACGCAGGCATACAGATGGTGTGCAGGCAGATCCAGTGGGGGTTCGAATGCTTCGCGATCCTCGATGCCCAGGTCGCCGACATGCACATAGCCGATGCCGGCCAGGCGCTCGATGACCGCGGCCATCCCGTCGCGCGTTGCGACGATCAGGTCGATATCGATGATGGGCTTGGCCGCGAGTCCCGGCACCGAGGTGCTGCCGACGTGCTCGATGGCGTCGACGGTGCCCTGGACGGCGCCCCCGATGCCCGCCTTCAGGCGCTCGAATGTCAGCGGCCACTGCGGATCGTAGGGCAGCACCTGCACTCTCCGTCGAGGCAGGCCGGGCAGGTCGGACGGATTCGAGTTCGGGCTCATAGGGGCGGCACTATAGATCAAATAGTTGATACTGACTAGTTGATTGCAACCATAACGATACCCACACTCCTTCCCTGCAGCGACAGGAGGCCCAGTGAGCAGCCGAAAAGTGTCCAATCCGCTGGCCCTGGCCGTGATGGCCTGGTTGTTGACCGGTCCCATGCACCCCTATGAGCTGGGCAAGCGGCTCAAGGAGACCGGCAAGGACCGCAACATCAAGTACAACCGCGGCTCGCTCTACATGGTGGTGGAGCAGTTGCTCAAGGCCGGCTTCATCGTCGAGCACGAAACCCTGCGCGACACCTTGCGGCCCGAACGGACGGTCTATGCGCTGACCGCCCAGGGTCGGCAGGAGCTGTACGACTGGATGCGCGAATGGACCGCCAAACCGCAGCACGAATACCCGCAATTCGGCGTGGCGCTCTCGCTGTTGAGCGTGATGGAGCCCAGCGAAGCCGTGGAGCTGCTGCAGAAAAGGCAGCGCACCATGCGGGAGCAGATCGACACCATCGAGTCGATGCTCGGGCAGGCCAGGCAGGATGGCGTGCCGTGGATCTACCTCATCGAAGAGGACTACCGGCTGGCCGTGCTGGCGGCCGAGTACAGCTTCGTCAGCCAATTGGCCGAATCGCTCAACCGTGCCGACTATCTCGAAACCTGGAACACCTGGAAGGCTTCGCTGGGCCAGGGCCAATAGCGCGCATGAAACAACCAAAGTATTCGCAGGCGGAAATCGAACGGCGCTGGCTGGTAGCGCCTCCGTATCTGGCCGAGCTTGCCGATCAGGCCTATCGCATCATCGACGACCGCTATATCGAGCGCAGCCTGCTGCGCCTTCGCCGCATCGAGGCAGCCGATGGCGAGGTGGTCTACAAACTCTGCAAGAAGTACGGCCGCGCCGATGCGCTGCCGAACCCGATCACCAATATCTACCTGTCGCAGGATGAATACCTGACGCTATCCGCGTTGCCCGGCACACCGGTGCGCAAGCAGCGCTATGCCGTGGAAGGTGGCGCCATCGACGTCTATCCGTCCTCGCCACCGCTGGCGATCTTCGAGATTGATTTCGACTCCGAACAGGCAGCGGCGAACTACACACCGCCACCCTTTACCGGCGTAGAAATCACCGACGACAGCGCTTACTCGGGAGCGGCGCTTGCGGCGCGATTCGCCACGCGCACAAGGGAGAACCAGCGTGGCTCGTAGCAAAGCAGCGCCGATCCACTGGCCCGGCACACCGCTGCCGCGGGCTTTCTACGATCGCCCCGCCACCACGGTCGCGCCCCTGCTGCTCAACAAGATTCTCGCCACGGTGGATGGCCGCGCAGGCCGCATCGTGGAAGTCGAAGCCTACGCCGGCGCGGTGGACCCGGCCGCGCACACCTACCGCGGCAAGACCCCGCGCAACGCCACCATGTTCGGGCCGCCCGGACATCTGTATGTCTACTTCACCTACGGCATGCACTGGTGCGCCAACTGCGTCTGCGGTCCGCAGGGCGCCGGTTGCGCCGTGCTGATCCGCGCGCTGGAACCGCTGCATGGATTGGCGCTGATGCGCGCGGCGCGTCCGCGCATCGCAGTCGACCGCGATCTATGCCGCGGCCCGGCGCGCCTGACCCAGGCGCTCGGCATCGACCGCGCACAGGACGGCATCGACCTGGTTGACGCATCGGAAGGCTTCACCGTCGTCGACGACGGTACGCCACCACCCGATCACGCCATCGGCGGACCGCGCATCGGCATCAGCGTGGCCAAGGATTTCCCATGGCGCTGGTATGTGCACGGCAATCGGCATGTCTCCGGCACGGCCACGCAACGAGCCTAGCTGCGGTTGCGCACAACGCACACATCGTTCGAAACGTTCGAAACGTCAAAGCCACAAGCTCACGACTTCCTCACGCCGCGACCGCGAACGCCGCAATGCGCGCGCATGACATCTGCCTGCAACCCAGATAGCCGCACCGCTTCACAGAAACACAGCGGACACGCCCGCTAGATTCCCCGCGCCAAGCCTCAAGTCCGCATGGAAGCCGGTACCGGGCATCACCGCCAGCACCCTCCATGCGTGCCCGATCGCCGGCGCGCCGTTCCCGACGAAACCCTTCGTCCTGCACGGGCGCCTTACCCGCGCATGGCTTTCGCGCCGTGCGCCCATTCAAGGAGGGAACTGACGTGCGACGTTTGATCGGAACTTTAATCGGAACTTTGCTGTTCGCCCTGGCCTGCGCCACGGCCAACGCGGCCACTGGCGTAGCCCTGGTGCACGGCACCGGCAAGCAGACCGACGCGGCCAACGACTATTGGCAATCGGCCATGGTCGAAGGCGTGCGCGGCGGCTTGACCGACAAGCAGAACCTGCTCGTCGTCAACTGCGACTTCGAGCAATACATGTGGGACAACCGCGCCGCCGGTTGCCTGGCGCAGCAGCTCACCGACTTCATCAACAGCCGCAATATCGACCGCCTGATCGTCATCACGCATTCCAACGGCGGCAACGTGATGCGCTGGATCCTGTCCAACCCCACCTACGACGCGCGCTATCCGAACATCATCCGCCGCATCGTGCGGATCGACGCGATCGCGCCGTCCAGTGCGGGCACGCCGCTGGCCGATGCGGTGATCAACGGCAACGTGTTCGAGTCGGCGCTGGGCTGGCTGCTCGGCTACCAGAACGACGCGGTGCGCATGCAGCAGGTGAGCTGGATGGCCACCTACAACCAGCAGAACCTGCTGGGCACCGCCGGGCGCCCGTCCCTGCCGGTGAGCTTCCGCGACGTCGTCGGCACGGACGTGACCTCGGGCGTGTGGAACAGCGACAGCTACTGCGGCGGCTATGCGCAAAGCGTGGGCCTGGAGATCACCCAAAACTGGCTGGACAGCTGTTCCGACGGCTTCATCAACTGCAGCAGTGCCTCGGCCGCCGGCAGCGTGTGGTTCCGCGATACGCAGCGCACCAGCGGGGGCGCGGTACTGAACCACAACCAGAGCCGCCGCGCCTGCTTCGGCCTGGAATCCGTCCTCGCCAACGACATCAAGGGATAAGCCGCCATGCGCATTCGACCGTTGATGCTGGCGCTGCTCGCCGGCGCCCTGCCCCTGTCCGCTTTCGCCGCCACGCAAAACCTGCTGCCGGCGCAGGCCGGCGACCTGGTGCCCACGCTGGTGCACGCCCGCACCGCCAACCCCACCGCCGCGGTATCGAGCCGGCTGGCGCCCACCGCGCCGCAGGTGCATACCGAGCGGCAGCCGATCCAGGTGAGCTGGGCGCTGAACTCCACTGAGTCGCTGCAGGCGACGCCGGCGCCGGTGCGCCGCGAAAGCCGCGAATACTGGCGCGAAGTCAGCGACACCGAACTGCAGCGCGGCGTCGAACTCTCCACCACCGCACCCGGCGCGATCATCCGCCTCAGCCCCGGCCAGGGCGGCGCGCGGCTGCAGCCGGCGGACCTGCGCCTGCAGGTCGGCGGCAAGCGCTTCGACGGCAACGCGGCCACCCGCCATGTCGCCGATACCGAGCAGCTCAAGGCTGCCGGCATGGAAGCCACGGATGCTTCGATGGCATTGCAGCTGCGCCCGGACCTCGGCGCCGGCCGCACCACGCTGCAGGCGCCGACGGCGCGCGGTCGCTACGTGGTCTATGTATACGAGCCGCAGAGTCCGCTGGTAGTCGAAGCGCAGGCTAACCGTCCCGAGCTGTTGCTCGGCGGCAACCTGCAGGTGGCCGTGAACCTGCGCGACGGCAAGCAGCAGCGCGCACTGAGCGCAGCCTCGGGCGTGCTGCGTTCGCCCGACGGCGACACCACGCCGCTGAGCTTCCAGCGCCAGGCCGACGGCAGCTTCGTCGCCACCGCCAGTCCGGCAAAGCAAGCTGGCATCCCCGGCCTGTGGGAAGTGCAGAGCACGGTAACCGGTACCGACGCCAATGGCCGCGAGGTGCGGCGCAACGTCAACACCGCGGTGGCGGTCGCGGTGCCCGACGCACGCTTCACCGGCAACGCCGAACCGCAGCGCGCCAGCGATGGCGGCGTGGATATCGCGTTCGGCGTGGATATCCGCAGCGGCAGCCGTTATGCGGTATCCGGCGTGCTCTACGGCCGCGGCGCGAATGGCGCGCAGGTTCCGGTTGCCTATGCGCAATCGGCGGCGTGGCTGGAAACGGGCAGTGGCGAACTGCGTCTGCACTTCGATCCGGCCAGCCTGCACGGCGTGGCACCGCCGTACGAGCTGCGCGACCTGCGCCTGCAGGATCAGCCGGCGGTAGGCCTGGTCGAACGGCGCGCGAACGCCTTGCGCTTCTCGCTGTAAACCGGCGCATGGCCGGGAATGGATGGTTCATTCCCGGCCATGGCGTGGCGAGGCGCTAAAAAAAAGAGGTGCCGACAAGCGGCACCTCGATGATTTACTGCTGTCCTGCCATCGCTTGAGCCGGATGGCACACCCACCCTGCAGTTAGCGAGCTCGGGCCCAGCGAGCCTGGGCTTAGCGAGCCTGGGCCTAGCGAGCTTGGGCTTGCTGGTTCTGCTGGTTCTGCTGCTGGTTCTGATTCTGCTGCTCCGGCTGCGCGGCGCGGTGCTGCTGCCACTGCTGGCTGCTCTGCGCGACCGACGTATTGACCGCCTGCGCCGTGCCCACCTCGGTGATCTGCTTGGTGGGCGAATGCAGGTCGCCCTGCACGCCGAAGGTCTTGCTCTTGTCTTCGCTCAGCACGACGTGGTCGATCTTGTTCAAGCCGTCGCGCCGCGCCTGCACCGTCACCGCTGCAGCGAGGTTGTTGCTGCTGACGTCGGATTCGCGTCCATGTTGCACGTCCAGGCGATGCACCGCGTCCAGAGTCTGGCGATACAGGCCGTGGTCGGGATGGGCCGCCTGGTCGAGGCGCGTCACTCCCGGCTCCCCGGTGGAAGGCAGCGGTGCGATCGGCTGGTAGGTGTGGGTCCCCGCGCTATGGCGGAACTGCGCATCCACCGAGGTGCCGGAGCTGCGGTCGATATACGGCGCCGGCGCGGTGTTGCTGCCCAGGTTGATGCCGTTCTCGGCCACGATGCGCGGGCTCAGATGCAGGTTCGCCATGTCGACGCGCATCTCGTGGGCGGGCACGCCCGGCTGCGGCGGGTTGTAGGCCCGCTCGAAGCGCACCGCATCGCTGATCGCGCTGGCGCCGTAGTAGTTGGCGTAAGTCGAATTGCCGTTGTGGCCAAGGCCACCGGCGCGGTCGAAATAGTTCTGCCCCATGCCTTCGAGGTTCTTGGCCGAGGTGGCCATGTGCAGGTGGGCGTCGACCTCGAGGTTGGGCTTCATCGAATACGTCGGCGGCACATGGCTGCGGTCGACGTCGATGAAATCCTTCATGCGGAACGGCTGCTCCTTGTAGATGTCCTGCAGCGTCGGCGCGGCGCGATGGTGATCCGTCGCGTCCTTCTGCGCGGCACTGACGATGGCGTTCCAGCCGGAGATCTCCGCACCCGCTTCGTCGCGCCGGCTGGCGGCGATCAGATTGCCGATAGGCGCGGTGTAGTCGTGCTGGTGATCGGGCGACTGCGCCACCGCGGTCAGCTCCTGGCCGAACCTGGTGCTGGCCTGGGCCTTCTCGGCGGCATTGAAGCCGTGCTGCAGCTCGTGGCCGAGCACGAAGGTGGCCTCGCCGGGCTTGTAGGCGCCGTGTGCCGGCGAGTCGAGCATCGTCAGCGGCAGGCGCATCTCCTTGTCCTGCGGGCTGTATTCACCGCCCGCATGAGGATTGGTCAGCGGCACGATGCGCTGCAGATGTCCCTGCGCCACCGCGTCGTTGACCTCCTGGGTCAGCGCGGGCGAGCCGTTGAGCGTGTTCTGCAGGTTCTGCAGCTGTTGTGAGGTGACGCCGGTCTGGTGGCCGAACGCATCGACGACCGCTTGGGCTTCCGTGGATAAAGGCATGGCGGTCTCCTTACCGTACCAGCACCATCTTCACGCAGGTGGGACCGGTGGGCTCGCCGTTGTCGGCATGCTCCACCTCCGGATACACCTCCACGCGCATGCCCGGACGCTCGAAGGCGTCGTAGGTCCAGCGATTGTGTTCGCCGTGCGCGGAGTGGCGGGCGAAGCCCATGGATTCCAGCTCCGCAGTGAAGCGGGAGAAATCCGGCTCGCAGATGTCCTTCAACGCGGCCTGCGTACCGGGCAGCGGATCGAAGTTCAGGTCCACGCGCCCGCTGCCGTCCACGTCCTGGCGCAGAATGCTGAAGGCCCAGTTGCCCGGCAGGTGCTGGCCGTAGCCGAACTCCTGCGGATCGACCTTCTTCACCTGCACGCCGAACGTGCCCTGCATGGACTCGGGGGTGATGTCCGCGACGCTCTTGCTGCCGCGGATCAATTCCAGCGTCCGCTGCAAGGCCTGGGTCGCGCTGATGCCCGACGAAGAGTCGGTAGCTGCCGACGTGGTCATCGCATGTTTCTCCTTGACGTGATTCTGTGGCTGGCCGGGCGCGGCCAGGAGCGGGCTGGCGCCCAGCATGCCCATGGCGGCGAACAGCATGAACCGACCCGCGGCCGGTGTGCGCGAAGCTGCATGATGCATGCGGGTTCCTTGTTCGCTTCGTATCTTTGGCACTTCCAATCCCTTGCGCTGCCTGGCGGTTCGTCATGGTTCTCCGCGTGGCGCGGAGCAACCGGTCCCTGACGCTCAATGAAACAGTCTGCCAACCTGAGTGTGCTCGTCAGGTTAAGGCGCCGCGCCGGCGAAAACTGCGGACCAGTCCACTGTTGTCCCCCCGCCGCGAGGCCGTGGGAAAGTACTCGGCGCCCCGCCGGCCAGCAAGTAGACCGAATGGCCAGGTGCGCAACCGCCGCGTGGCGACGGTTCAGCGCGCCCGGGCCCGCGCCGGCGTCCACTGCGCCAGGAAATCCGTCAGCCGTTCCGGCCGGCCCAGATAGAAGCCCTGCGCGCCGTCGCAGCCATGCCGATGCAGCCACTGGTACTGCGCGGGCCGCTCGATGCCTTCGGCGATCACGCGGATGCCCAGGCTCTTGCCCAGCGCGATGATCGCATCACAGATGGTCGCCGACCTGGCGTCGCGGTCGACGCTGCGGATAAAGGCCTGGTCGATCTTCAGCATGTCGATCGGCAGGTCGCGCAGATAGGAAAGGCTGGAAAAACCCGTGCCGAAATCGTCGAGCGCGACAGCCACGCCATCGGCACGCAACTGCCGCATCACCTCGATCGCTTTGTCGCGATGCTCGATCAGGCAGCTCTCGGTCAGCTCGATATGAATGGCGTGATCGGCGAGCGCATACGCCGCGCGCACCCCGCGCAGGTTGGCGACCAGGTCGCTGCCGCGCAATTCCGCGGGCGAGATATTGACGCCGATCGGCAGATCGTCAAAGCCGGCTTCCTTCAATTGCAGGCTGGCCTTGGCCACCTGGTTGAGCACCCAGCGCCCGAGCGGCACGATCAGGCCGGACTCCTCGCACACCGGGATAAAGGTCGAGGGCGGAATCAGCGAACCGTCGGCCTGCGGCCAGCGCATCAGCGCCTCCAGGCCGATCAGGCGCTGGTCGGGATAATTGGTGATCGGCTGGAAATACATCTCGAATTCGTGGCGCCGCACGGCCCGCCGCAGGCTGGCCGAGAACTGCATGCGCTCCTTCGACTGCTGCGCCAGCGACGGCTCGAAGTAATGCACGGCGCGCTGGCCGCGCCCTTGCGCATGCGCCGCCAGGGCCGCGTGCGCGAACAGCACGTCGCCACGCGCGCCATCGCGCGGATGAGCGACCACGCCGATCACGATTTCGATCTGGTGCTGGGTTTCCTCGAAGTACAGCGGCTCGTTGCTGCAGTGAACGATGGCCTGCAGGCCGGCCTCGCTCATGCGGTCCCGCGAAGCCACCCACACGAACGACTCATGCGTCACCGCCGCCAGGAATTCATCGCCGATCACGCGCTCCACCAGGCGCGCGGTCATCGCCCGCAACACACCCGCAGCGACACTGATGCCGAAGGTGTCCGCGATGGCATCCATGCCCAGCAACTGGATATAGGCGATGCCGAAGGGGCGGCCTTCGGCGATCAGTACGTCCAGCCGGTTCAGCAACGCGTGCTGGTTGGGCAGCCGGGTCACTGCATCGTGCGTGGCGCGGTAGGCCAGCTCACGCTCGCCGGCAAGCTGCTGCCCTACGTCCTCGGCCAGCACCAGTCGCGCGGGGATGCCGTTGAAGACGATATCGGCGGCGTGGATGCGCACATCGATGCGCTTGCCGTCGCGAGTCCGGTGCGCCCACACCCGCGGCGCGCTGCGCGACTCATGCGGCGATGCCAGATGCGCGACCAGGCCGGGACGTTCCGTCGGGTCCCTGAGGTCGGCGATGGTCATGCCGAGGAGTTCCTCGCGCGTATAGCCATAGGCTTTCATCGCCGCGGCATTCACTTCCAGGAAGCGCAGCGTATCGGCGTCGAACACCCAGAACGGCAGCGGGTTGTGCTCGAACAGCGAATGGAAGCGATGCTCGCTTTCCGCCTGGCGCCGGTGCGCGTTCCATTGCTCCGTGACGTCGACCACCGTGCCGGTCATGAACTGCGCGCCGTCCTGGCCGACCACCACCTTGCCGCCTGCCGAGAGGGAACGCTCGCTGCCGTCGGCCTTCCTGATGCGGAACTCCGCGCGCAGATTGTCCTGGTTGCGCCAGGCCGCGCCGACCTGCCCGATCAGCGGCGCACGGTCCTGCGGATGCACCATCGCCAGGAATTCGCGCACGCTCGCCGCATTGCGCCCGCCGGCAAGCCCGAAGATCTCGCCCTCCTCGTCGGTGCAGGCCAGGCGCCCCTGCTGGAACGTCCAGATCGCGGTCCGCCCGACGCGCTGCGCGGTGTGCAGCTCCTGCGTCTTGGCCTGCAGATGCTCAATGTAATAGCGCTGCACCTTGGCCGAGCGATAGATCACGCCCAGCAGGCTGGCGAAGGCGAACAGGTAGAACAGATAGAACGCCGCCGCCGCGGCGACCTGGCGGCGCCATGGCGCCAGCGCCTTCTGGTAAGTGATGCCGGCGACGACCTTGAACGGATACGGCTCGATCGCGGTGGTGGCCCGCAGCGGCAGCGGCCCCTGCCAGCCGAACAGGTGGCGCACCCACCACGGCGGGGCCGATGCATTCGGATCGGCCACCGCGGCCTCGGCATCGCCGCCCTGGACGATGGTCCGGCCGTGCGCATCTTCGAGCGCGAAGAAGATGTCGTTCGCATGCGGGACGCCCACCAGCGCGCGCTGCAGCGCTGCGACCTGCATGTCCGCCACGATCCGCCGATGCTCGTCGAACGGCGCCGCGACAAACATCACCTCGCCATCCGTCGTGTTCACCACGGGACCGAAGCAAGGTGCACCGGCGACGCGCAGCGCGCTTGCAGCGCAGGATGCCCACACGGTACCGGTCGACACCTCGTGTACGGCGCCGGACGCGGAGCCTTCCGCGGCCACCACGTCGATATGCAGGATCTGCGGCTGCCGCCGCATGATTTCGGCGACCAGCCCCTTGAGCAGCACCTCGCTCTGCTGCGGCGCCGTGCTTTGCAGCCGGCTCGACTCTTCGGCGATGAAAGTCAGCGAGTTGGCGCTGAAGCGCAAGGGCATGCGCATGGCCTGCGATACGTGCGCCGCCAGCTCATGCGTGCGATGGCTGCTCTCGCCGAGCTGGGCGCGCAGATCCGAGCGCAAGCCGCTCATCAGCACCGCGAGCAGCAGGACGGCCGTGAGGCTGCCGAACACGAAGATGCTCAACACGGATGGCCCTTTCGGCGGGCCGCTCATCGTCGCCATGACCTGCCTGGTTCCTCCCCTGATGCCGCAATGCACGGATCGGCCCGGTGGCCAGGGGCGACGGCACGCTTCCTGTCGGCACGGCAGTCCGCTGGCATGGATGGACCATAGCGCGAGCGCCGCGGTCAGGCCATAGGCGCGCCCTGCTGCGTGCGGTGCTGCGACATCTTTCGTGACGCGTCGCTCATCGCAGCTGCGCAGCGAGCATTCCTAGCGTTGCAGGCCCCAATCCCGATAGCACGCCTCGATGGCGCGCGCGGACGGCAGGTGCAGCTTGGGCAGCTCGAGATCGCGATAAAGCGCCAGATAGCGCTTGCGGTTCCCCGGCGTCACCAGCGCGATGTGATGGAGCATGTCCCAGCTGATGCGCTCGCGGCCGCCGGCGATGGCGCCCACGCGCCTGCTGCCGGCGCGCGTCCTTCTGACATAGCGAAGCAGGCTGAGCGATACGGGCACGTCGAGCAGGATCAGGCCCGTGGCACGGCGCAGGCGCTGCGGCATGCAACGCGTGTAGTTGCCGTCGATGACCCAGCGCTCGGCGGCGATCGCCCGGTCGTGCAGCGCCACGAACTCGTCGAAGGGGCGCGGTTGCCAATCCGTATCCGGCAGATGATGGAGCTGGTCGAGATGGACAACCGGCAAGCCGCGCTTGCGGGCAATCGCATCGGCCAGCGTGGACTTGCCGCTGTTGGACGGACCCAGCACGCAGATGCGCTCGCCCAGTTCCGCCAATGGCATGGCTTGCGATGCCTGCATGAACGCCCTCGTTGCCCCTGGCCTGCCACCCGGTGCCTGCATACTGCATCGATCGCCCATCGATGCACAGGTGCAGCTTGAGCATCCTGCGCGAGGAATGGCCGGAGTTGGAATCGCAGCTGGCTGCGCAGCTCGAAAACCTGAGATAGCGCGGCCCCGATCCCGCAAGATATGAACCGCGAAGCTGCGGCGATCGGTCGAGACTTCGGATTCGCCCGGAATCCGAGGTTTCCCGCATGTTCGCGCATCATTGGCTGGCGCCTCTCGGCTACGCCCTGCTCGGCCTGTACTACGCGCTAAACGGCGCCCTGCACTTCCGGCATTTCGCCCGATTGTCCGGCGCGCTGTCCGCACGCCGCATCCCCTGCGCCGGCGCAACGCTCGCCGTCGGCTCGATCTTCCAGCTCGTCGCCGGATCGATGCTCGCGCTGCAGCTCCACGCAGGTTTCGCGGCGCTCGGCCTGGCGGTGTTCACCGTGCTGGCCTCGCTGCTGATGCTGGACTTCTGGCGCGCCACCGATGCCGCGCGCGAAGCGGCGCTGCGCGCCTGGCAGGCCAATCTGGCGCTGACAGGCGCGCTGCTCGTCATTGCAGGCTGCTGAGCGGCGTCGCGCCGGATCAGTCGCCGCCCGCCGCGTCGCCTGGGTGAGCAGGATTCCGGCCGACCAGGAAGCTCCCGGCGGCGCTGCTCTCGGGCCCGGCGAAGACGCCGCCGGTGTGCTTGTCGGTCACGCCGGCCTTGACCATCACGTCGCCGGGAAAATCCGTCAGCTGGAACAGGCCGCCATTCTTTCCGCGCGACAGGCTGGCGATCGCGGTGCCGTCGTCGGCCAGCACCGCCAGCAGGCCCGCACCGCCATCGTTGATCTGCATGCTGGCCGAAGCATTGTCGGAGGCCGGATACACGCTGACGATGCCGGTCTTGTTGCCGACACTGCTGACTCGGGTCAGCAACTTGCCGGCCGAATCGCGCACCTCCAATCCGCCCAGGTCGTCCTTGGCGGTGACGCCCACCGCCACCAGCTGGCGGCGCGTCTCCGTCTCCGGCGTCGGTTCCGGCGAATACAGCCGCAGCGCGACATTGCCCTTCTCGGTGACGCCCAGCGTCGACATGCGCTGATCGCTGCGGCGTACTTCGAAACCGAGATTCGCCGTCATCAAGGTGCGGATGTCCTGCACACCCCCATCGCCGGCCACGTAAATGCCAACACCCTTGTCCAGCCCGCCGATCCAGGCCTGCTCATTGCCGGCACGCACCCGCACGCCGGCGACGTCGCCGGCCTCGATGGAGACCGCGGTAGCCGTTGAGCCGGGCTTGGTGGCGTCATTGATCACCTGCACGCCGCGGTTGCTGCCGGCGAACACCGACATGATCGGCAAGCCCTTGGCGTCCACCACGCTGAAAGGCGCCCTCACTTTGCCGGAGGCGAGCTGCTTCTCGATGTTCCCCATGCGGGTTTCCAGCTCCGCCACCTGCTTCATCAGCAGGAACTCGGTGCTGTCGCTCTGGCTATGGGCGGCCCAGCTGAAGATCAGGCCCAGTGCGGCGATGCCGAGCACCGCCAGGAACGGACGGCGGCGCACGCGCTTGCGTTGCAGCTGTTGCTGAAGTTGATCGACCTGCGTCTGCATGCACTGCAGCTGGCGCTGCAGCGCTTCGTGTTCTGCGTTCATCGGATATAGCTCCTTGCCGTATCGCACGCGTTTTCTGGTACGGCTGCGGGAGAGGGGCCGGGATGTACATGCCCTCTCGCCACCACCGCTGGAATACCCTGGATCGTCCCCCTGACGACAACCGCCGGTTGATAGCACGGGAATCGATTAAAAGCGCGTGTTTTTGGAGCCAGCGGCCGGTGAGCGCCGCGCCCGCGCCGGCACCCGAAGCGGTGGCGGCCTTCTCGGGTTCGGCGATGCTGCCGGTGCGAAGCGTCAGTCCACCGCGCGCAGATAACGCGTCGCCGGTTGCGCACGCGAAAGTTGCGGCAGCAACTTCTCGCGGGCGCCTTCATAGGCCGCCCAGTCGCCCAGCTCCGGCAGCGCGGGGATGGTGAACACCTCGCCCTGGTCGAAGCCGGCCAGCGAGGCATCGACCATCGCCTCGGCCGTCATCACGATCGCCGGCGGCAGTTCGCTCACCGGCTTGCCGGAATCCGCCCAGAACTCCGTCGCCGTCGCACCCGGCAGCACCGCCTGCACGCGGATGCCTTGCGCAGCGAGTTCGTGATGCAGCGAACGGGTGAAAGCAAGCACGTAGGCCTTGGTCGCGCCATATACGCCGTTGAGCATTTCCGGCGCGATGGCCACGATCGAAGCGAGATTGATCACCGCGCCGCCGCCGCGCTCGACGAAGCCCGGCACCACCGCATAGGTGAGGCGCGTCAGCGCGCCGATATTGAGTTCGATCATCTGCGTCATGCGCGCGACGTCGGATTCGAGCAGTGGCGCCACCGCGCCCATGCCGGCATTGTTCACCAGCATCGAGATGCTGTGGTCGCTGCGCAGCAGCTGCTCGACACCGGCCACGCCGGCCGGATCGCCCAGGTCGGCGGGGAATACCTGGATCGAGCGGCCGGTTTCGTCGGTCAGGCGGCGCGCGAGCTGGTCCAGGCGCTGGCGATTGCGTGCCACCAGGATCAGGTCATGGCCACGGCGGGCCAGCCGCTCGGCGTATACCGCGCCGATGCCGGTGGAGGCACCGGTGATAAGGGCGGTGCCGTCTTCGTGGGTGCTCATGTCGATACTCCGCATGCGCCGGCGGGATTGCCGGCGGGATGCGGACTTTTTAGGCTTCGGGCGCCACGACTTAAATGTCGCAGATACCACCTTTTATGCCACGGCCGGCGCGGGGCCGCCTCAAGGCAGCGTCACGGTGGCGATCAGTCCGCCACCCTTGCGGTTGGCAAGCGTCAGCACTCCGCCCATCGCCAACGCCAGCTGCGCCGCGATCGCCAGGCCCAGGCCCGCGCCACCCGTGTCGCGGTTGCGCGAGGCCTCCAACCGATAGAACGGTTGCAGCACCTGTTCGAGTTCGTCCTCCGGAATGCCCGGCCCGCGATCCGCCACGGCGATGCACAAGGCACCACCGGCATCGCGCCACGACGACACCTGGGCCGAGCCGCCGTACTTGATCGCGTTGTCGGCCAGGTTGCCGAGCACGCGCTGCAGCGCCTGCCGGCGCACCATCGCGGTGCCGCCGGCCACGCTCTCCAGGGTCACCGGCTTGCCCATGTCCTGATAGTCGAACACCAGGCTTTCCAGGAATGCATCCATGTCCAGCCGCACCGGCGTCTCCGCGCCGCCGTGCGCGCTGCGCGCATAGGCCACGCCTTCGCGCACCAGGTGTTCCATCGCCTTCAGGTCGCCGAGCAATTTCTCGCGTCCCTCGCCCTCGTCCAGCCCCTCCGCGCGCAGGCGCATGCGGGTGATCGGGGTCTGCAGGTCGTGCGAGATCGAGGCGAGGATGTGCAGGCGCTCCTTCAAGTGGCGCGCGATGCGCTCCTGCATGGTGTTGAACGCCATCGCGGCCTGCGCCACTTCGGTGGGGCCTTGTTCGTGCAGGCGCGGGCCATCCGCGGTGGGCGTCATCGCCTCCGCCGCCTGCGCCAGCCGCGTCAGCGGACGCGTGGCCAGGCGCACGGCCAGCCATGCACACAACAGCACCGTCGCCACCTGCAGCACCAGCACCAGCGGCAGCCAGGGCGCGACCGGCTTCAACTGCGGCGTCACTTCCAGTGTCAGCGGCGCGCCGTCGCCCAGGGTGAAGTGCACCTGGTAGCGCTCCGGTTCGCGCGAAATCGCCTCGGCATGCACGCGATAAGCGGAACCCACCTCGTTGGCGATGCGTTGCGACAACTCGCGCGAACGCGCTGAGATCAAGGCAAAGCCCGGCTTGCCTTCACCGAGCACGTAGCGATAGTTGTCGCGCTCCAGCCGGCCCAGCCAGTCGCCACGCTCCGCCGCGGGCAGGCGGTTGAGCACGGCGACCGAGGTGGCCACGTCGTGCTCCACCGTGTTGAGCATCACCGCGGTGGCGCTTTCGAAACGCTCGTAGAAGGCCAGCGCCAGCGACAAACCGGTCGCCAGCAGCAGGCCGGCGATGATGATCAGGTACAGGCGCGAGGCCATGCTGCGCGGCAGCCAGCGCAAGCTGCGCATGCCAGGCTGCGCGCTCATGCGCCCTCGCCCGGCACGGTCACCGGCATGCTGAAGACATAGCCTTCGCTGCGCACGGTCTTGATATAGGCCTGGTCCCTGGCGTTGTCGGAAAGACGTGTGCGCAGGCGGCTTACCAGCAGGTCGATCGAGCGGTCGAACAGTTCCGCGTCGCGCCCCTGGGTAAGGTTGAGCAGCTGGTCGCGCGACAGCACGCGCTGCGGATGGTCGAGGAACACGCGCAGCAGGCGGAACTCCGCGCCGCTCAGCGGCACGATGGTGCCGTGCTCGTCGAGCAGGTGGCGCGCGGTGGTATCCAGCCGCCAGCGGCCGAACGCCAGCTCGCTGGCCGCCTCGGTCACGCGCAGGTTGGGCGGCAGCATGCGCGTGCGGCGGATCACCGCCTTGATCCGCGCCAGCAGCTCGCGCGGCGCGAACGGCTTGGTCACGTAGTCGTCGGCGCCCATCTCCAGGCCGATGATGCGGTCGGTCTCGTCGTCGCGCGCGGTGAGCAGTACCACCGGCAGCGCGCGGTGCTTGCCGGCGCGCAAGGTGCGGCACAGCACCAGGCCGTCGTCGCCCGGCATCATGATGTCGAGCACCACCAGGTCGAAGGCCGAGCCGTCGAGCTGGGCGAACAGGTCGCGCCCGTCCACCGCCGCGCTGGCGCGCAGGCCGTTCTTGCGCAGGTAGTCGACCACGCCGTTGCGGATCTCGCGGTCGTCGTCCACGACCAGGATGTTGTCGATGTGATCCATACCCTGCCCCATTGCCATGCGCCCGATCAGGCCTTGCCAAGCAGCGCGCGGACGCGGCGCTCGACCTGCTCGTAGTTTCCCTCGCCGAAGTGGCTGTAGACCAGCTTTCCGTTGCGGTCGATCAGGTACAGCGCCGGCCAGTAGCGGTTGCCATAGGCATTCCACAGGCGGTAGTCGTTGTCGGCCACCACCGGCCAGTCGATCTTGTATTGCCGGATGGCGGCCTTGAGTGCGACCGGATCCTGTTCCTCCTCGTACTCCGGCGTGTGCACGCCGATCACCACCAGTCCGTCGGCGGCATAGCGGTCATGCAACTCACGCGTGTGCGGCAGCACGTGAATGCAATTGATGCATTCGCGCGCCCAGAACTCGACCAGCACCACCTTGCCTTGCAGTCCGGCCAGGGTCAGCGGCGCTGAATTGAACCAGGGGCCGGCGCCATTCAGTTCCGGCGCGGGGCTGGCCTCGCGCTCCTGTGCGAGGGCGGAAGTGGTGGTGCCGGGCCAGGCCGCTACGCAGGCGGCGGCCAGGAACAGCGCGGCGGCGGTGATTTTGAGAAGACGCATGGGGATTGCCTCGTAGTGGTGACGCGGTGCGCATGCACCGCCCAGGTGCGTATTGGAGCGCCGCGCCTTATCCCCCGCGTGTCCGCCAAAGCGGCTTTTTGTATCTGAATGTACAAGCCGCCGGAGCCAGCAACGGCGCCATTGCGGCGGCTTTTGTATCGGAACGTATCCGCCCCTGCCCGCTACACATTGCGTTGCCTTTCGGCGCTTGCGGCGACACAAGCCGGATACGCCACCGCGGTTTCCTTGTCTCCACCGGCCGCCGTCATCCCGACGCGATGGCCACCACCAGGAAACCACGACCATGAGCAGCAACGTTCTCTACACCGGCAAGACCACCACCACCGGCGGCCGCAACGGCCAGTCGCGCAGCGACGACGGCCGCCTCGAGCTCAAGCTGACCCCGCCGGGCGCGCCGGGTGCCGGCACCAATCCGGAGCAGCTGTTCGGCGCCGGCTGGTCCGCCTGCTTTATCGGCGCGATGGGCTTCGCCGCACAGTCGATCGGCGTGCGCCTCCCGGCCGCTACCGAAGTGCAGGCCGAAGTCGACCTCGGCAACAGCGCCGAGCGCGGCTACTTCCTGCAGGCGCGGCTCAACGTGAGCCTGCCGGGCCTCGACCGCGACACCGCCCAGGCCATCGTCGACGGCGCCCACCAGACCTGCCCGTACTCCAAGGCGACGCGCGGAAACATCGACGTCGCGATCAACCTGATCTGAACCCTTCCACTCATCCCTTCCACCCACGCAATAGCCGCTCAAGGAGAAACCCCCATGCACCGCACGCACACCAAGCTCGCCGCCACCCTCGCCCTGGGCCTCGCCTGTTTCGCCGCTTCGGCCCATGCAGACGAAGCGCAGAAGAAGCCGATGGAAAAGTGCTACGGCGTCGCCCTCGCCGGCAAGAACGACTGCGCCGCCGGCACCGGCACCACCTGCGCCGGCACCTCCAAGACCGACTACCAGGGCAATGCCTGGGTGCTGGTCGACAAGGGCACCTGCACCACGATCAAGACGCCCAAGGGCTACGGCACGCTGGAGTCGAAGTAATGAATGCGGCCGCGACGACCACGTCGCGGTGGACCCGCGCGCTGCCGGATGCCGCCCTACTGCTGATCGCACGCGTCGCCATCGCCGCGGTGTTCTTCCAGTCGGGACGCACCAAGGTCGAAGGCTTCCTCACCATCAAGCAGTCGACCTACGACCTGTTCGTCGCCGAATACGCCCTGCCGGTGATCCCGCCGGAATGGGCGGCCCGGCTCGCCACCGGCGCGGAGCATCTGTTCCCCGTGTTGCTGGTGGCCGGCTTGTTCACCCGCGGGTCGGCGCTGGCGCTGCTGGGCATGACCGCGGTGATCGAGATCTTCGTCTACCCGCTCGCCTGGCCCACCCATCTGACCTGGGCTGCCTTGTTGCTGCCGCTGATCGCTTACGGCGGCGGCCGCTGGTCGCTCGACCGGCTGCTGCAACGCCCACGTTGATTCGCATCGCCAACTCACCGCATTACCACCATCAACCAGGAATCCTTTCCATGCGTACCCTGCTAGGCATTGCCATCGCCATGGCCGTCGCCACCGGCGCCGCCACCGCCGCCGAGGCGCCCACCCCCGCCATCAAGAACGTCGTGATCGTGCCCGGCGCCTTCGTCGACGGCTCCGGCTGGCGCGTCGTGCACGACATCCTTATCCACAAGGGCTACAAGGTCGTCGTGGCGCAGCCGCGCATCGACACGCTCGCCAACGACACCGAACAGGTGCGCGAACTGATCCGCGAACAGGACGGCCCCGTGGTGCTGGTCGGCCATAGCTATGGCGGCGCGGTGATCACCCAGGCCGGCAACCGCGACAAGGTGAAGGCGTTGGTCTACGTCGCCGGCGTGCAGCCGGACGTGGGCGAAAGCCTGTCGCAGGTGGTGGGCTCGATGCCATCGCCGAGCAACGACATCGTGCCGACCCGCGACGGCCACCTGTACTTCGATCCGCAGAAATTCGGCGACGACTTCGCCGGCGACCTCGGCAAGAACCGCACCGACTTCATGGCCGTCTCGCAGGTGCCGGCCAGCGCCGCCGCCTTCGGCGCCACCATGCAGGTTGCCGCCTGGCACGGCAAACCGAGCTGGGCCGTGGTCACCACCGACGACCGCGCGCTGAGCCCCGACCTGCAGCGCTGGATGTACAAGCGCGCCGGTTCCAAGGTCACCGAAATCAAGGCCAGCCACGCCGTGTACATCTCGCAGCCCGAGGCCGTGGCCAAGGTCATCGAGGACGCCGCCAACGGCGTGCGTTGAGTTTCTTCTCTCTTCTTCCATTCCATCCATTCAAAGGAGTCACCTTATGAACATCATCTCCACGAAGTCCCGTTCCGGTCTGGCCGCTGCGGCCGCTCTGATTGCCATCGCTGCAGCTTCCGTCATCTCGCCGGTGAAGGCGGCCGATCAGGGCGCGCAGCAGCGTGAACCGGTGCGTTGCTATGGCGTCAACAGTTGCAAGGGCGAAAGCCTTTGCGCCACTTCGAAGCACGATTGCAAAGGGCTCAATGACTGCAAGGGTCAGGGCGTTGTGGTGAAGACGAAGGCGGAGTGCCTGGCGGCGGGTGGGACGTTGACGGAGCCGAAGTAATCACGTTCCAAGCTGAAGCCCTTCTCCCCTCCGGGGAGAAGGTGGCGGCAGCCGGATGAGGGGTCGGGGCTCGCCACGAGATTTCAACGGAGCGAAGAAAAGCTCTTGGGTTTGTCTCCAGGTTCAACGTCGCGCTCCGCCCGGCCCCTCACCCCAACCCTCTCCCCGGAGGGGAGAGGGGGCTGGGTTGAGGCGAGCATTCAACCTCCCTTTTTTCAAACGAACGCAGGAGCAACACCATGTCCCACGCCATCCCCACCTTCGACGGCTACGGCCTCGGCCTGCGCCGCGAGCACTACCGCGACTTCCTCGACACCGACGTGCCGGTGGACTTCGTCGAAGTGATCTCGGAGAACTTCATGGTCGATGGCGGACAGCCGCTGGACATCCTGCGCCGTGTGCGCGAGCGCCATCCGGTAATCCTGCATGGCGTATCGATGTCGATCGGCTCGGCGGACGGGTTGCGCGGCGATTATCTGCGGCGCCTGCGCAAGCTGGTGGATGCGATCGATCCGCTGTTCGTCTCCGATCACCTGAGCTGGTCGCGCTACGCCCATTTCAATTCGCACGACCTGCTGCCGCTGCCCTATACCGAGGAAACGCTGGCCGTGGTCTGCCGCAATATCGAGACAGCGCAGGACGCGCTGGGCCGGGCGATGCTGTTCGAGAACCCGTCCAGCTACGTGAGCTTCGCGGCGTCCAGCATGAGCGAATGGGAATTCATCGCCCAGATGAGCCGCCGCACCGGTTGCGGCCTGCTGCTGGACGTCAACAATATCTACGTCAGCGCGCAGAATCACGGCTGGGATGCACAGGCCTATCTGCGCGGCCTTCCCGCCGAACGCGTGCGCCAGATCCATCTGGCCGGACACACCCAGGGCGAGGAGCTGCTGATCGACACGCATGACCAGCCCGTCAATGACGAAGTGTGGGCGTTGTATGCCGCCGCCACGGCGATGTTCGGCCCGGTCGCCACCATGATCGAGCGCGACGACGCGATCCCTCCGCTGCCGGAACTGCTGGCCGAACTCGATACCGCACGCCAACTGCGCGAGGGCCGCAAGGCCATGCAGGAGGCCGCATGATGCTGGCCGAGATGCAGAAGAATTTCAGCGACTGGCTGACCCTGGCCGGCAACGAAGACGGCCTGCGCCGTGGCTTGGTCGCAGCACGCAGCCTCGCCGCCTACCAGAATAACTACCGTACGCAACTGGTCAACGTGTTGCGCGCGAGCTATCCGCAACTGAAGCTGGCGATGGGCGACAAAGCGTTCCTGGAGCTCGCCATTCACTATATCGACCAGCGCCCACCATCCTCGTGGACCTTGGATGCGTATGGTGCCGATCTTGCCCATAGCCTGCAGGCCTTGTATCCGCACAACCCGGACCTGCAGGAGCTGGCCTGGATCGAGTGGACGCTGTCCGAGGTCTTCGTTGCGCCCGACGCTCCCGCGCTTTCGCCCGCCGAACTCGATGGCGTCGATTGGGAGCGCGCGACACTGCACCTCAGCCCCAGCCTTCACCAGCGCACCGCCACCACCAATGCGATGGCGATCTGGTCGGCGCTGCAGGACGGAACAGCCGCACCGGTAGCCGAAATGCTCGATGCGCCTGCGGGCCTGGTGGTGTGGCGCCAGGGTTTCATGTCGCGCCTGCGGCAGGTCGATGCCATCGAACACGCCGCCCTGCTTTCGCTGCAGGACGACGGGCGCTTCGACACACTGTGCAATGCCCTGGTCGAACGTCTCGGCGAAGAGGAAGGCATTGCGCGCGCCGGCCAGCTGTTGGCCGAATGGATCGGCTCCGGCGTGGTGGCTGGCGTAAGCGATTGAACGCCAGGACCGCGCGGCATGCTCCGCGCGGCCCATCACCTTATTTCTTCGCCGCTTCCCGCTGCTTGCGATACTCCAGCGCCGGCAGACCGCCCCAGCCCCAGTTTTCCGTGTCCACTTCGTCGATCACCACAAAGGTGGCGTCCAGCGGCTTGTTCAACACGTCCAGCATCAGCTGGCTGACGCCCTTGATCAGCGCCGCTTTCTCTTCCGCCGTCGCGGCGTTGCGTCCGGGTGCCGTGCCCTCGCGGGTGATCTGGATATGGATGTAAGGCATGACGTTCTCCTCGCGGTGATGAAAGAGGCGGACCGAAGTCCGCCTCACGTAGTTCAGTGACCGGCGCTCTGGCCGCCGTCGACGTGCAGGATCTCGCCGGTAACGAAGCCCGCCGAATCCAGGTACAGCACGGCGTCCCCGATATCGGCGACCTCGCCCATGCGGCCGACCGGATGCAGCGCGGCCAGGAAGCCGTGCGTCTCCGGCGCATGCATCGGCGTCTTGATCACGCCGGGCGACACCGCATTCACGCGCACGCCGCGCTTGGCGTATTCGATCGCCAGCGATTTGGTGGCCGCGTTCAAGCCGCCCTTGGTCAGTGCGGCCAGCGCCGCCGGCACGCCATCGATCGCATGATCGGTCAGGCTGGTGGTGATGCTCACCACGTGCCCGCTGCCCTGCTTCTCCATCTCCGCGATGGCGAGCTGGGTGATATGGAAGAAGCCGGTGAGATTGACCGCGATATTGGCGGCGTAGTCCTCGGCGGTGAACGCGGTGAACGGTTTGGCAGTGAAGATGCCTGCGTTGTTGACCAGGGTATCGATGCGGCCGAAGCGCGCCAGCGCCTGCGCCACGATGCGTTCGGCCACGGCCCGGTCGGCGATGTCGCCCGCCACCGCCAGCACGTCCGGATCGCTGGACGGCTGGATCGAACGGGAGTTGGCGATCACCCGATAGTTGCGGTCGCGGAAGGCCTTGACCAGGCTCGCGCCGATACCCTGCGATGCGCCGGTGACGATGGCGACTTTCTGTTGGCTGTTCATGGGGTGCGTCTCGTGTGGGAAACGAGGTTCGGCTGATCGCCGATCGGGCTCGGTGCCCGACGCCTCCAATCTAGGCGCGCACGCTGGACTAGCGAATCCCCGTCATCCGGCAGACATTCTTCCGCGCCGCGGTGGAATCGGTGTGTCCGGCGCCATCTCCACTTCCTTGGCCAGGCTGGCGAAACGCGCGCGCAGGCGCGGCAGGGCGAAGTCGGCAAAGGCGCGCACCTTCGGCACGGACAAGCGTCCGTACGGCGAGACGAGATGCACCGGGATCAGTGCTGGCTCCGCATCCGCCAGCACGATGCGCAAGGCGCCTTCCCTGACCTGCGGCGCCACGTGATACGAAAGCAGGCGCGTCACGCCATGCCCCTCGACCGCCGAGTCGATCGCGGCACGCACGTTGTTCACCACCAGGCGCGGCGTGAACGCCACCGCGCGTGGCACGGACGAACCTTCCTGCGGCGGGAAGCTCCACGATTCCGGCCCCATATGCGTCATGGCGATCAGCTGGTGCTTGCCCAGATCCGCCGGTTCCGCGATGCGCGGATGCCTGGCCAGATAGCGCGGCGACGCCACCACCACGCGCCTTACTTCGCCGATGCGATGCGCGACCAGGCTGGAATCCGGCAGATGCGTGATGCGCAGCGCGAGGTCCATGCCTTCGTCGATCAGGTTGACCGGCCGCTCCAGCAGGTGCAGCCGCACGCTGACCGTGGGGAATTCGTCCATATAGGCATCGACGATCGGCCGCAGGATTTCCACGCCGGCGAATACGGTAGCCGAGATGGTCAAGGTGCCGCGCGGCACCGAACGCTCGCCCGCTGCATTGCGGTCCGCCTCGTCCAGATCCGCCAGCATCTTGCGGCAGGCGATGGCGTAACGCTCGCCCGCCTCGCTCAATTTCAGCGAACGCGTGGTGCGATGGAGCAGCGGGACGCCGACGTGCGCTTCGAGAAACGCGATGGCGCGGCTCACCGCCGCGGCCGAGCGGCCGGTCTTGCGGCTGGCGCCGGCAAGGCTGCCTTCGTCGAGCGCGGCGACGAAGACTTTCATGGCGTCGATGCGGTCCATGGAGTTGCCTCACTTGAGTGGCGGCCGGTGCACAAACTACCGTCATTCCGGCGCAGGCCGGAATCCAGTAGCGACATGCTACATGGTGGGTTCGAGGCTAAAAGGCCTGCACTCGCAGCTCGTGACGATGGTAGGTGCGAAAGAAGACGGCTTCAGCGCCCCGCCGACAGCTCCAGCATGAACCTGCCGATATCGCGCCGCAGGTCGGCATCGTCCAGCGACGCGGCGCATTCGTTCGCTGCCGTCGCGCTGGTCCACGCGGCCTCGTGCCGCCCGCAGCCCTGATAGCGCCTGGCCAGTTCGAACAGGATCGATGCGCGATAGGTGTCGGTGCGTTCGGCGTATTTCAGCGCATGCAGGTAAAGCGGTACGGCGGCGATGTCGTCGCGGGTGAAATCGGCCAGCGTCTCCCATGGAAAGGGATGGCTCACGCCTTGCGCTTCCTGCTCCTCGCAGTAGCCGCGCAACAGGTTGTAGCTGCGCCAATAGACGGCGGTCTGCCCGGACTTGTTCGCCTCGAACATCGCCTTGGCCAGCGATGCGACGGTTTCGTACATCAGCGACGGGATGTCCATCGAGCCGGCCGCCCCTTGGCTTACCAACCGCCAGCCGGCGGCTGGATCCTGGTCTTGAGGAAGGCAAAGTACTTCGGATCGTCCTCTTCGAAGATCTCGCCGCCGCCGCCCATATAGGCGCGGCACAATTCATCGGCGGCGCGTTCCTCGTTGCCCACTTCCAGTTGCGCCTGGCCCAGGCGCAGATGCAGGAAGGGGTTGCCGATGGCGCCCGGGCAATGCATCGCATCGCTGAGCACGGTCACCACCTGGTGGTAGTCCGCAGCGCCGAAGTACAGGTCGCCCAGCGCCGCCAGGATCCAGGTGGTGGCCTCGAACTGCTCGGCCGGCTCAGGCACCAGCTGCAGGGCCGCCATGTAGCTCTTGTAGGCTTCGCCGAACTGGCCCTGTTCGACCAGGCCGTCGCCTTCGGCGCATAAGCGCTCGATATCGGCCATCTGGGCTTCGGGAATGCTCACGGTCGCCTCCTTGCTCGAGCGATGGTCCTCGCTGTTGCGGGCGATTAAAGCACAAGCCCTCAGCCTTCGCGCTGGTACACCCGCGGCGTGTCCTCATCGCTCCACAGCGCTTCCAGGGTCTTCCCGGTCAGCCGCACGCGCAGCCTCTCCACGCCATCTACACCAAAGGTGTCCTGGGTCAGCGGCTGCATCCGCGATTCGGGCCAGCGCGGCAGGGTGATCCACAGCGAGCCGTCGCGCTGAACGACCGTGATGGCATTGGCATTGGGTCCGCTCTTGCGATAGCTGCCGATGAAGGGGGCGAGCGTGGCTGCATCCGGCTTTACCGGGTGCAGCGCCGCCTGGACGCCGAGCAGCGCCCACTGATAGTCGCGTTTCTGCTCCTCGGTGGCCTTGGGCTTGCTCGCCAACTTGTCCAAAGCCTGCTTCTCGGCGGTTTCCAAGGCCAGCGAGGGCGTCGAAGCGACATCCGGGGCCACGCCATCGTGCTCCCAGTTGGCTTTGCTGATGGCATGTTCCGGACGGCCGAACGAAACGCTGAGTACGAAATACGGCGCGACCGGCAGCATCGCATTGTTGTTGGCGGCGCCGGCGGTGCTCTCGCCGACCAGCTCGCCCAGCTTGAACTGCTTCACGTCATAGGCGAACGCTTCGGCGGCCGAGCCGGTGCCGCGGCTGGTCAGCACGTACAGCGGCTTGTCCTTGATGCGGCCGGTGGGTAGATAGGTGGCGGTGCGCGATTGCTTCGGTGCCTTGGAGCCTTCGAAGAAGGTGTATTCCAGCACGTCGGGATCGAGGAAGTGGCTGACCAGGTATTGCACCGCGCCGTGCGAGCCGCCGGGGTTGTTGCGCAGGTCGATGATGATGGCGTCGCCGTCCTTGAGGAAACGCATGGCCTCGTCGTAGGCCTGGCCGGTGCTGTCCTGCACCCAGGCGAATTCCGCGATCCGCAGGTAGCGGATATTGCCCGGCAGGATGCGCATCTCCACCAGGCCATGGTGGTTGCGCACGGCGCGCTCGCGCCAGTACGGGTCGTCGCCGGAGTCGTCGTCCGGCGAGGAACGCAGCGCCGCCGCGTAGCCGGCCGGATCGACGCTCATCCACAGATGCCGGTCCTTGCCGGCGGCGCGCAGATCCTCGGTGATGCGATCGACGAACACGCGGGCGTCGTCGGTGTCGTAGCGGCCCGCGCGGCGTTGCTTTTCCAGCGCGGCGACGATCGTCGGGCGCAGCGCGGGAAAAACGTAGCGCTCCTGGATCAGCTTCTCGACATTCTGGATCGCCGCGTCGCGTTCCTTCGGAGTCAGCGCTTGCTGCGCCGATGCCGCAAGGGGCGCGAGGCTCAGCAGGCTTGCACAGACCATGGTCAGCAGTTTCATGAGGAACTTTTCCCGGGCTTCGGTTTGCGTGGAGAGGTCTTGCTTGATGAGGTCTTGCTTGATGCGGTCTTGCTGGATGCAGCGCGTTGCAGGCGCTCGCGAAAGGGGCGCCGTTCCAGCGCGTCGATCGCCTCGCGCAGCAGCGCGGTCAAAGGCATCGGCAACTCCTGGTCCAGCGTCCTGGCGGCCGCTTCGGTGGCTTCCCACTGGCGGCGCAGCGCCGGCACGATCGCCTCGCCAGCCGGGGTGAGCGCGACGATGCGCTCGCGCGCGTCGCCGCCCGGCTCCTGTGCCACCAGGCCGGCGCGCACCATCTGCGCCACCGTCTGGCTGACCGCCGAATGGCTGATGCCTGCACGCAACGAAATGGCGCGGATCGAAGCCGGCCCCTGCGCGAGCAGGACACGCATCACCGGCGTGTAGCGCGGCCGGTAATCGAGGGCGAGCGAGCGGTAGGCGTCCTCCACCGAACCGTCCAGCAATTCGGTGAGGTGCCGCAGCAGGGTGCCCAGGGTGGCGGTCTTGGGGAGCGTCATGGGGATGAAACGTATAAGCGCTGTTATATCTATCGCAAGTGTCTGGAGAGACACCCTGTCGTTGGTCATGGACGCCGATGCTGGAGCGGAGCGCGCTGCGTGCGGCGCGCCCTCAGGTCAAGCCTTGCGCTTGGCCTGCGCGGCGGTCGGGCGACCGTCGAAGCCGGTGAGGCAGCAGATCAGCTTGCGCTCCGTCACCACGAAGATGCCGTCGTCGCCCTTCTCCTGCTGACCGACGAAGAACAGCAGGCTGCGGTCCTTGCTGCCGGCCTTTTTCAGTTCCTTCGCCTCGTCGCTCGCGGTTTGCACTTCGCGCAGCAAGGCGTTGCGCTGGCGCTGCGTCCAGTCGCCCCATAGCACTTTCACCTGATAGGGCCGGCCGGGTTTGCCCTCGTGCCATTCCTTGACGTCCATTTCGATCAGCGCGTGATCGTCGCTGACTTCCGGTGCGCGCCAGCCGATCGGGCCGTGGAACAGATGCGGGATGGGATAGCGGATCAGACGATCCTGCTTCGTGCGCAGACGCCAGATCACTTCGTCGTAGGTGCTGCCGTACAGGTCGAGGAAATGCAGTTCGCGATGGCGGTCGTTGGGGAAGTTGAGATACGCGCGGCAGATATCGCGGAAGCTGGTGGTGACGCGCGGACGCTGGCGTGCGCCCTGCTCCGGCGGCGCGGCGGGAGCGCGCCGCCCTTTGCCTTCACCCTCGGTCGCACTCGCGCCGGCGGCGCTGTCGGCAGGCGTCGTTTCCACCGGCAGGCGGAATCCAGCGGGCATGTAACCGGGAAAACCGCCGTCCTCCGCGCTGAGCGATTCCGCGCGGGCGCGCTTGAGCAGATCGGCCTCGCCATTGCTCGGACACCACGGCGGGCATTTCGGCTTGGCCGCGAAGTGCGCGCGGCGCAGGTTCTCCGGCCGGTACGACGTGGGATAGACCTTGGAGCCGCAGTCGGGGCATACGAAACCGTCCGGATCGACCGGCTCCATCGACCACAAGTCTTCGGCGTCGATGTCCTGGGCGGTATGGATGTTGGTGGCGCGAAACATGGTCCTTCACCCTGGCAGGTCTCAGCGCAAGCCTAGTGCATGTGCTGCGCCACCGATGCGCCACGGTTGACAACTGGACCGACCGGTCTATAGATTCGCCCATCATGAAAAGCAACGACGCGCCCAGCTCCCGCGAACGCCTTGTCGCGGCCATGTTCGATTCCCTGCAGCGCAAAGGCCTGCACGGCGCCGGCCTGAGCGAGATCCTGCACGAGGCACAGGCGCCGAAAGGCGTGATGTATCACCACTTCCCGGGCGGCAAGACGGATCTCGCGGTCGCCGCCATCGAAGCCGCCGTGACGCAGATCAAGGCGAGCCTGCAGCAGCTCGCCGATGCGAATACCGATCCGGTGGAGGCGCTGAAGACCTGGTGGAACCATGCGCACAAGCGGCTGGAACGCAGCGGCTTCGAACGCGGTTGCCCGCTGGCCACCATCTCGCTGGAATCCACCCCGGACGATGCCGAGCTGCGCCAGTCGCTGGCCCAGGCCTTCGGCGAATTCCGCGAACTGGTGACGGGCATGCTGGTCAAGGCCGGGGTCGGCGCGAAACGCTCGGCGCAATTGGCGGCGCTGATCGTGTCCGCCTACGAAGGCTCGTTGATCCAGGCCCGCGTGGCCGGCAGCGCGAAGCCGATGAACGATACGGTGGAGATGCTGCTGGGCCTGTTGCGCACGGAGCTGGTCAACCTGAAGGGAACTCGCGCATGAATACTGTCGCCGCCGCTTCCGGCCAGGCGCTCACCCTGGTGGCGCAGGATGGTTATCGACTCGGTGCCGTGTTGTATCCGGCCAACGGCAAGGAAACCGCGCGCATCGTGGTGGGCAGCGCCACCGGCGTACCGCAGGGCTTTTATCGGCGTTTCGCCGAATTCGCCAACGCGCACGGCTACACCGTGCTCACCATGGACTACCGCGGCGTCGGCGCTTCGCGCCCCGCCAGCCTGAAAGGCTTCGAGATGCGTTTTCTCGACTGGGCCACGCAGGACCTCGCCGCCGCGGTGGAGCATCTGGCCGAGGGCGACACGCCGCTGTACCTGGTCGGCCATTCCTTCGGCGGGCACGCGCTGGGCCTGCTGCCCAATCACCAGCGCCTTGCCGGCGCTTACCTGTTCGGCGTCGGCGCGGGTTGGCATGGCTGGATGCCGCAACCGGAACGCACGCGCATCTGGCTGGCGTGGAATGTGCTGCTGCCGATGCTGACGCACTGGAAAGGCTATATGCCATGGAAACTGCTAGGCGCGGGCGAAGACCTGCCGATGGGCGTCTATCGCGACTGGCGCCGCTGGTGCCGCTTCCCGCATTACTTCTTCGACGACCCGGCGATGTCCCACATGGCGGACGTCTATGCGCGCGTGCGCACGCCGATCGTCGCCGCCAATGCAGTGGACGACCTGTGGGCCCTGCCCCGCTCGCGCGATGCCTTTATCGGCGGCTATCGCCATGCGCCGCTGCAACGCCGGGATGTCGATGCGAAGAAGGAAGGCTACGGCTCGCTTGGGCATATGGGCTATTTCCGCCAGCATGCGCAGCCGCTGTGGGAAGAGGCACTGGCGTGGTTCAAGGCCCGCAGCGCAAGCACGGCGGAGCACGGCGCGGCATGAGCACACCGACGGGCCTTGCCCACGGCTGACCGCAGGAACTTGCCTCACATCCGATAAGCGCTCGAGGCGGCACACTGGCCCGAACGGAAGGCCAGGAGTCGCCATGTCACGTGGATCCATCGCATTGTCGCTCGCCATCGCGTCGCTGTTCGCCGCCTCCGCGCCAGCGCAGGTGCGCGGCAGCATGACGCCGCCACGCGCCATCACCTTGTGCCAGCCCAAGGCGCCCGGCGCGGGCGAACAGAACGCATCCGCCAAACGCGTCCTCGCCGCCGCGGAGAAGCAGCTCGACGACAAGCCCCACGCGCTCGCCCACGTGCACACCGAAGGCACGCTGCCGCATCAAGGCATTCGCGACGAGAGCATCGATGCCGAACGCGATTGGCCACTGGCGCGACAGGCGGCGCTGGCGTGGCGGCTGAGTGCGGATGTGCGCTACCTGCACCAGGTCAACGATTATCTGGTGGCGTGGTCGAGCACCTATCAACCCGATTTCAATCCCATCGACGAAACCAATCTCGACGGATTGATCGATGCTTATGTGCTGACTTCCGCCACCCTGCCCGCCTCGACACGCGACGCCGTGCGCAGCTGGCTGCGCAAGCTGGGCGAGGGTTATATCGAACGCATCCGTGCCTTTCCTTCCGATCACAAACCTGGCACCGCTACCAACAACTGGCAAAGCCATCGCGTCAAACTGGTGACGCTCGCCGCCGCCGCGCTGGGCGACGTGGCGATGCTGAAAACCGCGCATGAGCTGTTCGAACGCCAGCTCGCCGACAACATCAAGCCGGATGGCGAAGCGATCGATTTCGCCGAGCGCGACGCGCTGCATTACGTGGTGTACGACCTGCAGCCGCTGGTCACCGCCTCGCTCGCCGCCAAGCCGTTCGGTGACGACTGGCTGCATGAAGCCACGCCACAGGGTGCTTCGCTGGCCAAGGCGCTGGACTGGCTGCGTCCGTATGCCGAAGGCCGCAAGACGCACCAGGAGTTCGTGCACACGCAGGTGAAGTTCGATCATCAGCGCGAACAAGCCGGCGAGAAGGGCTATAGCGGGCCGTGGAATCCGAAGAGCGCCGCCTCGCTGTTCTGGCTGGCCGCGCAACTGGACCCGGACTACCAGGCGGTGGCGCAGCAGCTGTCGCCCCAGCCGCCCGACTGGATCGGCGCCTGCTCCTACGGCCAATGACCGGCGGGCCGCGTCGGCGGCCCCGCACTCTGCTACCTTCCGGCGGGTTTCCACCACCACGCCAAGGTCCGCCATGTCCCGCCTCGTTCCGCGCCTGCTCGGCCTCTCCCTGCTCTGCGCCCTGGCCCTGCCGGCCCTGGCCGACACGCCGCCGGCGGGCAAGTCGGCCACGCCGAAGGAATTGCTGCAGCAGTCCAAGCCCGCCGAATGGCGCAAGCCCGACCCGAACAACCTGCTGGAGATGCGCCTGCCGCAGGGCAAGGTGCTGATCGAGCTGGCCCCGGACTTCACCCCGCTGCACGCGGACAACATCCGCACCCTGGTGCACGAGCACTATTTCGACGGGCTGGCGATCATCCGCGTGCAGGACAACTTCGTCACCCAGTGGGGCGATCCGGAAGACGACGACAAGGGCGACAAGAACAAGCTGCGCTCGCTCGGCAAGGCCAAGAAGACGGTGCCGGCGGAGTACACCCGCCCGATCGACGCCAAGCTGCCGTGGACCGCGCTGCCGGACGGCGACGTGTATGCACCGGAGGTGGGCTTCGTCGAAGGCTTCCCTGCCGCGCGCGACAAGGCCAGCGGCCAGGAGTGGCTGACGCATTGCTATGGCGCGGTGGGCGTGGCGCGCGACGTGGCGCCGGAAACCGGCAGCGGCAGTTCGCTGTACGCGATCATCGGCCAGGCGCCACGCGGGCTGGACCGCAACCTCGCAGTGGCCGGCCGGGTGATCCAGGGCATGGAGTTTCTCTCGGCGTTCCCGCGCGGCACCGGCCCGCTCGGCTTCTACGAGAAGCCGGAGCAGCGCACCACCATCGAGTCGGTGAAGCTGGCCGTGGACATGCCGGCGAAGGAGCGCCCGAACATCGAGGTGCTCCGCACCGACAGCAGCACCTTTGCCGCGCTGGTCGAAGCCAAGCGCAACCGCCGCGACGATTTCTATCGCAACCCGGCGGGCAAGATCGACCTGTGCAGCATCAATATCCCGGTGCGCGAAGCGAAGCCCTGAGCACTGTCTCAGCGCCTGGCGCAGGTTGGGGTGAGCCTCAGGCGAACCCCAACATCGTCGCCCCGTTGGGGTTCGCCTATGGCTCACCCCAACCTACGCAAACGCGCGCGCGCAGGATCAGCCCGCTGCAGGCAGCGTGAACAGCCTCTGAGCGCGACACCCCGCACATACACAATTTTTTCGCGCATGCGGTTATCTGTCGCGATGGAAGTGGCGCGGGAGAAAAGCATGAAGCGAAGCCGCAAGGTGTTGATCTGGTCGCTGGCCGCATTGCCAGTGGTGCTGATAGCCATCGCGGTGCTGGTGATCGCCACCTACGACTGGAACCGCCTCAAGCCCACCATCAACGACAAGGTGAGCCAGGCGGTCGGTCGGCCCTTCGCGATCCAGGGCGACCTCAGCGTGGCATGGCGGCGCGAACCCGGCGAAAGCGGCCTGGGCGGATGGATTCCGTGGCCGGAACTGATCGCACGCGATATCCGCATCGCTAATCCGGAATGGGCGAAGCAGCCGCAGTTCGCGCAGCTGGACGCCGTACGCGTGCGCGTGGCGCCTTTGCCGCTGCTGGCGCATCGCATCGTGATCCCCAGCGTGCAGCTGGAACACCCGGTGGTCGATCTCGAACGGCAGGCGCCGGACAGGGCCAACTGGGATTTCGCCTTCGGCAAAAGCGATGAACCTTCGTCGTGGAAGATGGATCTGCGCGCGATCGGCTTCGACCGCGGCCAGATCAGCTACGACGACGCGGTGGGCAAGGTGAAGCTGCAGGTCGACGTGCAGCCGCTGCTGCAGGCGATCCCGTTCGACCAGATCATGCAGCAGCAAGCCGACGACGCGCGCGACCAGGCCGCACGCACCGCCGGCGGCGCAGCGCGCAAGGCGCTTGCGTCGAGCAAGGAGAAGGACGAGGACAAGGTCGACGCCAAGGCTTCGGGCACCGCGTACCTGTTCGCCTGGCAGGCCACCGGCAGCTATCAGGGCGCTCCGCTCAAGGGCAATGGAAAGATCGGCGGCGTGATCGCGTTGCAGGACACCGACCGGCCGTTCCCGCTGCAGGCGGACGTGCATATCGGCGACAGCCATATCGCCCTGGCCGGCACGCTCACCGATCCGCTGCACCTGGGCGCGCTGGACGTGAAGCTGTGGTTCTCCGGCAGCAGCATGGCCAAGCTCTACGCCATCACCGGCGTGACCTTGCCGGACACGCCGCCCTACGCCACCGAAGGCCATCTCACCGCGCAACTGAAGCGTGGCGGCAGCCATTTCAGCTACCGCAACTTCCGCGGCCGCGTGGGCGGCAGCGACCTGGCTGGCAGCCTGGACTTCGTCACCGGCGGCGCACGGCCCAAGCTCAGCGGCACGCTGCGCTCGCAGCTGCTGCAGTTCGCCGACCTGGCGCCGTTGATCGGCGCCGATTCCAATGCGGAAAAACAGCGCCGCGGCGACGCCACCCCGCAGCCGGCGGACAAGGTGCTGCCGGTGGAACCATTCCGCACCGAGCGCTGGAAAGCCATGGATGCCGACGTGCGTTTCACCGGCGCGCGCATCGTGCGCGGCGCGGATCTGCCGATCGATTCGCTGGACACCCACGTCGTCATGGACAACGGCGTGCTGCTGCTCGACCCGCTGGATTTCGGCGTGGCCGGCGGGCGCGTCGGCAGCACCATCCGCCTGGACGGCAGCCAGGCGCCGATGCGCGGCGCGGTCAACCTGCGCCTGCGCGGACTGAAACTGAAGCAGCTGTTCCCCACCTTCCAGGCGATGAACACCAGCTTCGGCGAGATCAACGGCGACGCCAACCTCAAGGCGCGCGGCAATTCCGTCGCCGCCTTGCTCGGCAGCGCCGACGGTGAGCTGAAGCTGCTGATGAACGATGGCGCGATCAGCAAGAACCTGTTGGAAACCGCCGGCCTCAACGTCGGCAATATCGTGATCGGCAAGCTGTTCGGCGACAAAGTGGTGAAGATCAACTGCGCCGCTTCGGACCTCGCCGCGAACGACGGCGTATTCAACACGCGGCTGTTCGTGTTCGACACCGAGGACGCGGTGATCAATGTCGAGGGCAAGGTCAACTTCGCCAGCGAGCAGTTGGACCTGGACGTGAAACCGCACAGCAAGGGCCTGCGCGTGTTCACCCTGCGCTCGCCGCTGTATGTGCGCGGCACGCTGAAGAACCCCGATGTCGGCGTGCACACCGGCCCGCTGCTGCTGCGCGGCGGCGGCGCGGTGGTGCTGGGCGTGCTGGCGGCGCCGGCCGCGGCCCTGCTGCCGCTGGTGGTCGCCAGCCAGGGCAGCCAGCCCAATACCTGCCAGCAGGTGCTGCAGCAGCTGCGCTCGGGCAAGGCCTCGACTCGCTAGTTGCATCAATAAGTTACGGGTGAAACGACGCTCCCTTCCGGAGCGTCCGGACACTTGTATTCGATATTCTTCCGATATATCGTCAGCACCAACTTACGATATATCGGAATCCATCATGCGCAGCCCCCGCCACTTCTTCCATGCCCTTCGCCAGTACCACCACCTGCACCACGAATACCTGCGCGAGCGCTTCCACCCGTTCCAGGCCGACGACATGGACTGGGACGGCGGCGCGCGCCATGAGCGCTACGAGCACCACTTCGGCCGCGGCCACCATTTCGGCGACCGCATGGGCGGCGACTTCTTCGCCGAATGGGCCGGCCTGCGCGGCGGCGGACGCCGCGGTGGCGGCGGCCGCATGTTCGGCCACGGCGACCTGAAACTGTTGCTGCTGGCGCTGATCGAGCAGCAGCCGCGCCACGGCTACGAGCTGATCCGGCTGATCGAAGAGATGTTCCACGGCCACTACTCGCCCAGCCCCGGCGCGATCTATCCCACCCTGACCATGCTCGAGGAACTGGGCCATGCCCAGCTCGAGAACGAACAGGGCGGCCGCAAGCTCTACGCCATCACCGACGCCGGCCGCGCCTTCCTGGACGAGAACCGCGCCGCGGTGGAAGCGGTGACCAGCCGCACCGAGGAAAGCGCGCGCATGGCGGCGCGCATGTCGATGCCGATGCCGATCCGTAATGCCATGCATGCGCTCAAGCATGCCCTGCTGATGCGCGGCGCCGACTGGAGCAAGGCGGAGACGCAGCGCGTGGCCTCGATCCTGGAAAAGGCTGCGGCCGACATCGCCGCCGGTTCGCGCCGCGAGTGACTTCCATGACGGCATCAAGCCGGGCCGTGTATGCGCGCGGCCCGGCTTGAAATGCCCGTCTTCGCGGCCCACATCGGCCTTCGCGAGCTACTCCTCCGGCGCCACGCCCCTCGGCCAGCCACCCGGTTTCCGCCCCGCTGCGCGGTGGCGTTCCCTATCCGTTCCGAGGTTTTCATGAGCAAACACGAATCCCGCAGGGTGATGCACGAAGTGCGCATGCGCCAGCTCGAAGTGCTGCACGTCGAGCGGCTGACGCCGCATATGCAGCGCATCGTGCTCGGCGGTGCGCAGCTCGAAGGTTTCTTCAGCGGCGCGCCGGACGATCACGTCAAGCTGTTCTTCCCCAATGACGCCGGCGAGCTGGTGTTTCCCAAGCGCGGGCCCAATGGCCTCGAATATCCGCCGGGCGCCGATCCTTCGCCGATGCGCGACTACACCCCGCGCCATCACGACGCCGCGCGCGGCGAACTCACCATCGACTTCGTCCTGCACGGCGACGGCCCCGCCTCGGCCTGGGCGGAAGCGGCGAAAGCGGGCGCGGTGATCGGCGCGGGCGGACCGCGCGGCTCCTTCGTGGTGGCCGACGATTTCGACCATTACGTGCTGGTGGCGGATGAGACCGGACTGCCGGCGATCGGGCGCTGGCTGGAGCAAATGCCGGCGTCGATGTCCGCCACGGTGCTGGCCGAGGTACCGGATGCGTCGGACCGGCAGTTGCTGTTCACCGATGCGCAGTGCGACGTGCAGTGGTTCGAACGCGATGGCGTGGAGGGCGCGGCCAGCAGCTTGCTCGAGGATGCCTTGCGCCGCGTGGCAGCTCTGCAGCGCCTGTCGACGAAGGGCGACACGTTCTATTGGATCGCGGCCGAATCGCGGCGTGCGCGCAATATGCGCTTGATGCTGGCCGAGCGTGACGTGCCGAAGGAATGGGTGCGTGCGACCGGCTATTGGAAAGCCGACGGCACGGACGACGAAGACGAGTAGGCCCCGATACGACCGGCGTAGGTTGGGGTGAGCCACAGGCGAACCCCAACGGGTCGCTTCGGCTGGAGCGCGGCTGTTGGGGTTCGCCTATGGCTCACCCCAACCTACAATGTGGCTCCGCTCCCGCTCTCGCCTCCCCATGCATGCTGTCGCCAAAGCCCGCCTGCAGATCCATTTCTGCGTCCTGCTGTGGGGCTTCACTGCCATCCTCGGCAAGCTGATCACCTTGCCGGCACTGCCGCTGGTGTGGTGGCGCATGCTGCTGGTGGCGGGGTCATTGCTGCTGATCGCCAAGGTGCGGCGCGGCTTGAAAGCGATGCCGGTGCGCCTGCGCTGGGCTTATGCAGGCATCGGCGCCCTGGTCTCGCTGCATTGGCTGACCTTCTATGCGGCGATCAAGCTGGCCAACGCTTCGGTAGCGGCGACCTGCATCGCGCTGGGTCCGGTGTTCCTGGCCCTGGTCGAACCTTGGATCGCCGGGCGCAAGTTCGATCCGCGCGAATTGTTGATCGGCGTGGCCGTGGTGCCGGGCGTGGCCCTGGTCGCCGGCGGCGTGCCGGAGGACATGCGCTCAGGCATTGCGGTGGGCACGTTGTCCGCGCTGCTGGTGGCGCTGTTCGGCGCGTTCAACAAACGCTTCGTCGACCGCGCCGATCCCTTGACGGTGACCTGCATCGAGCTGGGCACCGGCACGCTGTTCCTGACCCTGCTCGCCCCGCTGCTGCCCGGCCCGGCGTTCGTGCTGCCCGGCGCGCACGACACCGCGCTGCTCCTGCTGCTGTCCTTCGGCTGCACGTTGTTGCCATTCGCGCTGGCGCTGGTGGCCTTGCGCCATATGAGCGCGTTCGGCACGCAGATGGTGACGAACCTGGAGCCGGTGTACGCGATCGTGCTGGCGATCCTGCTGCTGGGCGAGCAGCACCAGCTCGACGGCAAATTCTATGCGGGCGTGGCGATCATCCTGGCCGCCGTGTTCGTGCATCCGCTGCTCCATCGCCGCAGCACGAAACCCGCGCAACCGGAACTGCTGGGCACCGCCGAGAGCCACAACGTCATCGAGTGACCAGCGGTGCCATCTCGCTCTGCAGGTGCTCGATAAAGGCGCGTACCTTGGCCGGCGCCTTGCGCCCGGGATACACCGCATGCACCCCACCCTCCGGCAGGCGGTATTGCGCCAGCAGCGCGACCAAGCGCCCGGCACGGATGTCCTCTTCCACCAGATAGTCCGGCAGCACCGCGATACCCGTACCCGCCAGCACCAGGCCGCGCACCGCCGCGGCGCTGTTGGCCTGCGCCGCCTGGCGCAGGCGAAGGGTGCGGCGCGCGCCGCCCGCGCCGGTGAACTGCCAGCGCAACGGCACCGGCAGCGCGGACATCGCGATCGCGCCGTGCGCGGCCAGGTCGTCGAGCCGGCGCGGCGTGCCGTGTTCGGCCAGGTAGGCCGGCGCGGCCACCAGCAGTTGGCGGAAGCTGCCGAGCCGCGTGGCGCGCAGGCTGGAATCGCGCAGCCAGCCGCCGCGGATCGCCAGGTCGAAGCGCTCGGCGATCACATCGGTGATGTGGTCGCTCAGCACCAGGTCGACCTGCACCGCGGGATAGTGCCGCATGAAGCTGGCCAGCCGCGGCACCACCACCGCGATGCCGTAATCGAGCGAAGCCGTCAGCCGCAGCGTGCCGCGTGGCGCGTCGCGGCTTTCGCCGGCGCGTTCGATCGCCGCTTCGGCATCGGCCAGGATGCGCACGCAGTCCGCATGGAAGGTGGCGCCGGCTTCGGTCAGCGACATGCGCCGCGTGCTGCGCACCAGCAGGGTCACGCCCAGCTCCTGTTCCAGCCGCGCCAGATGCTGGCTGACCATGGCCTTGGTCATGCCCAGCTCCTCCGCTGCGCGGGTGAAGGAACCGGCGCGCACCAGCGCCGCGAACACCGCCAGCCGGTTGAGATTGACCTCGTTCGCCATGCGCGCCTCCGCTCACTGTCAAATTAGACTTTACAGTGAATTAATCGTTGATACATATATCCGTATCAATGATCGGCGCATGCTTTGCTTCATTCCCACTGCGAGACATCTTCCATGCGCGCCTTCCGCACTGCCCTGCTGCCGGCGAGGAAGCGTCGCTGGAGCTGAGCGCCAAAAGTCAGCAAGGGCGAGATGAAGTGGCCTCGAGCCACTGCATTCCAGCCATGCCATCCCTTTGTCGACCATCCCTCACTGGAGATCGCTTATGAAAATCGCACTGTTCGGTGCCACCGGCCATATCGGCCAAGGCATCCTCGACGAAGCACTGGCGCGCGGCTACGACGTGATCGCGGTGGTACGCGATCCTTCGCGCCTGCCGCAGCAGAACGCCAGGCTCACCGTAGTCACCGGCGATGTGGCCAAGCCGGAAAGCTGGACCGACGCCGTGCGCGGCGCCGATGCCGCAGTGGCCAGCCTGTCGGCGCGCCGCGATGGCGACCCTGGGCTGGTGCCGTCCAACGCACGCGTGCTGCTCGACAACCTGCCCAAGGCCGGCGTGTCGCGCCTGTTCTGGGTGGGTGGTGCGGGCACGCTGGAGGTGGCGCCGGGCAAGCGGGTGATCGACGATCCGCATTTCCCCGCTGCGTGGAAGCCGGAGGCTGAGGCGCAGGGCAAGGCGCTGGAAGTGTTTCGTGCCAGCAACGGCGACACCATCTGGACGTACCTCAGCCCCGCCGCGGTGATCGAGCCGGGCGAGCGCACCGGCAAGTACCGGGTGGGTGGAGAGCAGTTGCTGGTGGATGCGGAAGGCAATAGCCGGATTTCGATCGCCGATTACGCGGCTGGGTTGCTGGATCGCTTGGAGCAGCGGGATGCGGAGAACAAGCGCATCACGCTCGCCTACTGATCGATTCGCCTTCACTTGGGCGTAGGTTGGGGTGAGCGGCCAGCGAACCCCAACGTGGCGATACGTTGGGGTTCGCCTTCGGCTCACCCCAACCTACGCGATGTTCAATGATGGTCGTCGTGATCGTCATGCTCGTCGTCGTGATGGTGATGCCCGCCACCATGCCCATCGTCCCCCGCCGATCCTGCCATCTCCTCGAACGCCGCCTCGTCCTGCTTCGGCAGCACCTGCAGAAACGCCACCATATCCCAGATCGCCGCATCGTCATGGCTGCGGCCCCAGGCCGGCATGGCGCTCATCTTCACGCCATGCTTGATCGTCCAGAACGCCTCCGCCGGATCGTGCACGCCATGCCGCGCCAAGTCCGGCGGTTGCGGATACAGGCCCTTGCGCAGTTCGGTATCGCGCATGCCGGGTGTCAGATGGCAGGAGCTGCACATCTGCGCGTAATGCATGGCGCCGCGACGGATACGTGCCGGATCGTCCAGCGCAGGCACCGCGATACCCGCCGCCTGTTTCTCGATCGAGCGATCGCGCAACACTTCCAGCGCGCGTTCGGTGACCGCCCAATGCGGCTGGTCGGCGCCGATCGGATAGATGCCGGAATAGACCAAGGCCAGCGCGGCGATCGCGGCCAGCAGCAAGAACAACAGCAAGGCTTTCATCGCAGATTCCTCCTTCAGAACCAAAGCCGGATACCGGCCAGCCAGGTCGTCTCGCGACGCGGCAGGCCGGTGGGTTCACCGAAACGCCGCGTGTGGTTCACGCCGATATACGGCGCGAAGCGGCGACTGAATTCGTAGCGCAGGCGCAGGCCTGCTTCTGCTTCCGACAATCCGGAGCGGATGCCGCGCCGCGGGTCGTCCTTGCCGTAGAAGTTCACTTCCAGCTCGGGCGCCAGGATCAGGCGTTGGGTAAAACGCAGGTCGTAGCTGCTCTGCAGGCGCAGCGCGGTGCGTCCCTGCGGGCCGGCGTAAAAGGTCGCCTGCGTTTCGAACCAGTACGGCGCCAGGCCTTGCACGCCGACTGCCAGCCATTGGCGATCCGGACCTTGGCCAAAGTCGTGGCGCACGCCGAGCTGCCAGTCCCAGAACGTGCTGAAGGCATGGCCCCACAGCACTTCGGCGCGCGCATCCTGCGTACCTTGCGCACTGCGTTCGCCTTCCGTGCGCAGCCACACCCGATTCGTATCGCTGCCCCACCAGCCTTCGGCCTCCCACGCCGTGGCGTAGTCACCGCCGATACCGCGCGTGCGTTCGAGGCGATCGAACAACCACATGCCACGTTTGGCCAGGTCGTCCATCTGCATCATGTCCACCATGTGCGCGGGTGGCATCGGCGCAGGCTGGTGTTGCGGCGGTGGCGGTGGCACGTGGTCGTTCGGTGGCAATGTCGGCGGCATGGGCATGGCGTGGCTGGCATGCTCGTCCTTGGCTTGCGCTTGCGGCTTAGCCTGCTCGGGCTGCATCTGCATGCCGGGCATGTCGTCCATCGTCGCGTGCTGCGCGGGAGCATTGGCGGATTTCGCTGGCGCATGGTGATGCTCATGCCCTTGCATGCCGTCCTGAGCCGCCGCGGTGAACGGCAGCATCGACAGCAAGGCGAATGCGTAGTGCATCGTCTTCATGCCACCACCACCTCGCGGAACATGCCCGCCTCCATGTGGTAGAGCAGATGGCAGTGATACGCCCAGCGGCCGAGCGCATCCGCGTTGACGCGATAGCTGAGCTGCTGCGCTGGCTGCACCACCACGGTGTGCTTGCGCACCTGGAACTGGCCATGCTCGTTTTCCAGCTCGCTCCACATGCCGTGCAGGTGGATCGGGTGGGTCATCATGGTGTCGTTGATCAAAGTGATGCGCACGCGCTCGCCGTATTTCAGGCGCAGCGGCCCGGCGTTGGAAAAACGCGTGCCGTCGAACGACCATAGATAGCGTTCCATATTGCCGGTGAGGCGCAGGGTGAGTTCGCGATCCACCTCGGGCGAGATCGGCGCATCCACCGCGTGCAGGTCGGCATAGCTGAGCGCGCGCCGACCGGTGTCGCGCAGGCCCACGCCGGGGTCGTCGAGATTGCGGCGCGGTTGCGGCACGCGCATGTCCACTTCCACGCCGGTCTTCAGTGCGGGTGTGGCGGCCATCTGGTGACCCATCTGAGCCATGTCGCCCATGGCATGCCCCATCGAACCCATCGACATCGAACCCATCATGTCGCCCATGCTCAGCAGCGGGCGCGGATCCAGCGGCGGCACCTCGGCCAGCATGCCCGCGCGCGGCGCCAGCGTAGCGCGCGCATAGCCGCTGCGGTCCATGCTTTGCGCGAAGATGGTCCAGGCGCGGTCGGCCGAGGGCTCCACGATCACGTCGTAGGTTTCGGCCGTGCCGATGCGGAATTCGTCCACCGTGACTGGCTCGACCGGCTGCCCGTCGGCGGCGACCACGGTCATCTTCAGGCCGGGAATGCGCACGTCGAAGAAGCTCATCGATGCGCCGTTGATAAAGCGCAGGCGCACCTTCTCGCCCGCTTCGAACAGGCCGGTCCAGTTGCCCGCCGGCGCGCAGCCGTTGACCAGATAGGTGTAGGCCATCGCGGAGACGTCGGCGAGGTCGGTCGGGTCCATGCGCATCTGCTGCCACATGCGCCGTTCGGCCAGTGCGTCGCCCAGGCCCTGGCGGCGCACATCGCGCAGGAATTCGCCGGCGGTGCGCTTGCCGAGGTTGTAGTAGTCGCTTTGCTGCTTGAGGTTGGCGTAGATGCGCTCCGGGTCGGTATCGGTCCACTCGCTCAGCAGGATGGTGTAGTCGCGCTGCGCGGGATGGCGTTCGCCGCCGCGCGGCTCGATCACGATCGGGCCGTACAGGCCGATCTGCTCCTGGAAGCGCGAATGGCTGTGATACCAGTAGGTGCCGGCCTGGTTCACGCTGAAGCGATAGAGGTATTCGCCGCCGGGCGGGATGCCGTCGAAGCTGATGCCGGGCACGCCGTCCATGTCCGCCGGCAACACGATGCCGTGCCAATGGATCGAACTGGTCACCGCCAGGCGGTTGCGCACGCGCAGGGTGACGGTGTCGCCCTGGCGCCAGCGCAGCAGCGGCGCGGGCAACTGGCCATTGACCACGGTGGCGATGCGCCGGCGTCCGGTGAAATCGACCGGCAGCTCGCCGATCTCCAGTTCGAAATGGGTGCCGCTCAGTTCGGCGCGCGGCGCGCTGGCCGCTTGCGCCAGCGCGTCGCCACGCCACAGGCCGAGGCCGGCGGCCACGCCGCCCAGGGCCAGGCCCTGCACGAAACGCCGCCGCGGCAGGTGGACGCCCCGGTATCCCGGCGCGGGATCCTGCTTGTTCATCGTCTTGCTCCGTCATGCTCGTGCCTGCCGCGCAGGCATGGATAAAGAGCGGCCGGCAAAGCGGCCGCGCCATGCACGACAGTCAGGCCGACGGAGGTCTCAAGGGAGGTTTGGCGGGTTGTTGCGGCGCGGCTTCGCTGCCGCGCGGCAGGCCCAGGCGTTCGGGCGAAGGATGCGCGGCGGCGACGATGGCCACGCCATCCAGCTTGGCCGGCGCATGCGCGCAGGTGCAATCCGGCGCCGCATGGCCATGCGTCTGCGGAGCCTGCGGCTGCACGTCGTGCATGCCATGCATGCCGGCGTGGCCGTCCATCTGCATCGCTTTGGCCGGTGCCGGCTGCAGTTCGTCGCAACACCCACCGGTGGCCCAGGCCATGCTCGCCAGCAGCAGCCACGCGCACAGCGCCAGCGCGAACAGGGCACGGGAGCGGCGTAGCGAGGGGAGGAGGCGATGAAACATGAGCCGGAGGATGCCAGCGGGCACCAGGGGGAACAACTCTGGAGTTGGCTTCAAGCGGCTTCACCGCATGGCGTAGGTCGGGGTGAGCCCCGGCGAACCCCAACATGGCGGCAACGTTGGGGTTCGCCTGGGGCTCACCCCAACCTACAATGGCGGCATGAACTATCGCCACGCCTACCATGCCGGCAACTTCGCCGATGTCCTCAAGCACACCGTGCAGTTCGCCCTGATCGAGGCGATGAAGGCCAAGCCCACCCCGTTCTGCTTCGTCGACACGCACGCCGGCAGCGGCTGCTATGCGCTGGACAGCGCGGAAGCGGGCAAGACCGGTGAATACAAGGACGGCATCGTCCGCCTGCTGTTTCCGGACCTGCACCAGAGCGCAAAGAGCGCGCCCTCGGGCCCGCTGCCGCCGCCGCTGCGGCACTGGCTGGATTCGGTGCTGGCACTGCCCGGCAACAAGGACGGACTGCGGCTCTACCCCGGCTCGCCGCTGCAGGCCGCCAACGCGCTGCGCGATATCGACACCGCGCAGCTATGCGAACTGCATCCGGAAGAAGCCACCCGCCTGCGCGAACTGTTCCACCACGACCGCCGCGTGCACGTACACGAGCGCAACGGCTACGAAGCCTTGAAGGGCCTGCTGCCGCCGAAGGAAAAGCGCGGTCTGGTGCTGATCGATCCGCCGTACGAAGCGCAGGAAGCCGAGTACCGCAGCATCGAGCAGGCCTTGAAAGCCGCGCTGCTGCGCTGGCCCACCGGCGTGTACGCGGTGTGGTACCCGATCAAGCTGCGCAGCCAGGTGCAGCCGTTCCTGCGCTGGACGCAGCACAGCGGCGTGCGCCGCGTGCTGCGCGCGGAACTGCTGGTGCGGCCGGACGACTCGCCGCTGCGCCTCAACGGTTCGGGCGTGGTCATCCTCAACGCGCCGTGGAAGCTCGACGATGTGCTGCGCGAACCGCTGCGCGCGATGAGCCGGCTGCTGTCGCAGGAGCGCCCGGCCACCTGGCGCCTGGACTGGCTGGCCGAAGACACCGGCGAAGCGCCGCTACCGCGCAAACCCACCCGCCGCTAAGCTTGGCGCCGCGTCCGCGCCTGCGCGGACAGCAAAGAATGGCTTACCGAACTTAAGCCTTTGCGAACTCGTCATTCCGGCGAAAGCCGGAATCCAGGGCCTCTGAGGCACTGGACCCCAGCTTTCGCTGGGGTGACGAAGGTCGTGCGGGCAGCTCAACATCCAGGCAGTCCCACTGTACGTAGGAGACCGACCATGCGCACGCCGAACGTGAACCTCGTCCTTCGCCTGGCGGCCGCCGCCGCCGTGTTCGGCCTGAGCGCCTGCGCGCCCGCGCCGATCTACAAAGCCACCGGCACCCTCGCCGCCGCGCCGTTCAACGTGGCCGAGGCGCCGGAGCGCTACAGCAATGCGCCGGTGGTCTGGGGCGGCCGCGTGGTGGCGGTGCACAACCTGCCCGACCACAGCGAGGTCGAAGTGCTGGCCTATCCGCTGGACGGCTCGCAGCGCCCGAAGGCGAACGACAGTGGCCTGGGCCGCTTTATCGCCACCATGCCCGGCTATGTCGAATCGATGGACTATCCGGCCGGCGCGCTGGTCACCGTCGACGGCCTGATCAGCGGCAGCCGCGCCGGCAAAGTCGGCGAGGCGCCGTATGTGTTTCCGCTGGTGAAGGTGAACCGGTCGCACGTGTGGACCGCGGACGAGCTGAGCAGCGGCAAGAACAACGTGCATTTCGGCGTGGGCCTGGGCGTCGGCATCCGCTGACGCGCTCCTGGTTCGCTGCAGCTCGTTCACTACAGCTCGCTCACTACAGAAGGTTGCAGGGAAGAGAGTCGATGTCCGGTCACGCGAATTCGTTGAAAGCGGTCCTGCTGGCGCTCGGTGCCAACTTCGCCATCTTTGTCAGCAAGCTCGCCGCCGCGGTGCTGACCGGCTCCAGCGCGATGCTGGCCGAGGCGATCCATTCGCTGGCCGACTGCGGCAACCAGGGCCTGCTCCTGCTGGGCATGCGCCAGGCCAAGCGTCCGCCCAGCGAGGACTATCCGCTGGGCTGGGGCCGCGCGCTGTATTTCTGGTCGTTCCTGGTGGCGATCCTGCTGTTCAGCGTGGGTGGCATGTTTTCGATCTACGAAGGCGTGCACAAGCTGGGTTCGCCGGAACCGCTGCAGCGTCCGTGGCTGGCGGTGGGCGTGCTGGTGTTCGGCCTGGTGATGGAAGGCATCTCGATGCGCGGCTGCATGCAGGAAGTGAACAAGGCGCGCGATGGCATGGGCCTGTGGCAATGGTTCCGGGAGACGCGTTCGAGCGAGCTGCTGGTGATCTTCGGCGAAGACCTCGCCGCCCTGCTCGGCCTGGCGATCGCGCTGCTGGCGATCCTGGCCACCATCCTCACCGGCAACCTGCTGTTCGACGCACTGGGCACCATCGTCATCGGCGTGCTGCTGGTGGTGGTGGCCGTTGCGGTGGCGGTGGAAGTGAAAGCGCTGCTGATCGGCCAGGGTGTGGAACCGCGCCGCCGGCAGGAGCTGCTGGCGTTTCTGGCCGAGCGGCCGGAAGTAGCCGAGGTGCTGAACCTGATCACCCTGCAGCTCGGGCCGGAGGTAATGGTCTCGGTGAAGGCGCGCATGGCGCCGGCCGCGGACAATCTCGCGCTGATCCACAACATCAATGCGGTGGAGCGCGCGATGAAGGCGCGCTTCCCCGACGTGGCTTGGAGTTTCTTCGAGCCGGACGTGGCGGACTGAAAGCCCGCGTCACTTGCGCTGCAGCAGGTCCCACTTGTTGCCGTACAGATCCTGGAACACCACCACGCTGCCGTAGGCTTCCTCGCGCGGCTCCTCGCAGAAGGTGCAGCCAGCGGCCTTCATGCGCTCGTAGTCGCGCCAGAAATCGTCGGTGTTGAGCAGCAGGAAGACGCGCCCGCCGGCCTGGTGGCCGATCGAGGCGCGTTGTTCCTCATTGGAAGCCCGCGCCAGCAGCAGGCGGGTTTCGCTGGAACCGCGCGGCGCCAGCACCACCCAGCGCTTTTCCTCGTCCAGGCGGGTGTCTTCGATCAGCTCGAAGTTCATCACGCGGGTGTACCAGGCGATGGCCTGGTCGTAGTCGGCCACGAGCAGCGCCAGGGCGCCGAGATGCTGTTTCATCGTTACTCCGATCCAGGTCAGGCCGGGGGCAAGGGCCCCAGCTCTTTTTGCAGTTTCTTGGTGAGCTTGGCGCGCACCAGGGTGTAGGAGTCGCGCACCATCGCTTCCAGTTCGCGGGTGGCGAAGCGCTGCGGCTCCACCACCGACACCCAGTGCGCGCGGGCCAGGTAGGGCGAAGGGATGATGCCGGGCTGGTCGGTCAGCTCCAGGAAACGCTCGTCGGCCACCTTCAGGGCCAGCCGATGGCCGTGGACGGCCTCCGCCGTGCGAGTGATCGCGAACATCTTGCCGCCGACGCTGAAGACCAGGTCCTCGCCCCATTTGATGTCGTGGGTCACCCCCGGCCAGGCCCCGCACAGGGCTTGCAGCTGAACCACCGTCATGCCCTTGCCGGCCTTGCCCATGCCTTCACTCCGTGCCGACGCCATGTGGCCGGCCATCCGCGCATTGTGGCGATTTGGCCGGAAGGCGTCTCCCCGGAAGCGTGCCGGATCGCAACATGAACGGCTCCATCTGCGGCGTAAGGCCACGCCCGTAAACCAGTTTTGTTCATGTTGCGATGCACACAATACGCTAAAGTACGGTCCATGGCTGCGAACCTTCTTACCGATATGTCCCCCGCCCATCGCCCCCTTCCCCCGCCCAGCAGCGAACGCTTCGCCCGCCCCCGGCTGGCCGAAGCCCGCACCTCGCCCAAGGGCGAGCTGGTGACCACCCGGGACGGCCGCGAGCTGCGCCTGCGTGCGATCGAGCCGGGCGACGTGGCCGCGCTGCAGCGCTGCTTCGGCCGGCTGTCGCCGCAGGACATCCGCCGCCGTTTCCTGCACGCCATGTCGGAGCTGCCGGCGCCGATGGCGCAGCGGCTGAGCCGGGTCGATCCGGCCATCGAGAGCGCCTATGTGCTGATGGACGAAACCGTGCAACCGGCGGAAATGCGCGGCGTGGGCCGGATCTATGTGGACGAGGCCGCGAACAGCGCCGAGTTCTCGGTGCTAGTGGAGCACGATTGGGCCCGTGTCGGCCTGGGCGCCCTGCTGATGCAGCGCCTGGTCGACGACAGCCGCCGCCGCGGCCTGTCCGAGCTGTGGGGCTACGTGCTGCTGGAGAACCGCCCGATGCTGCAGCTGTGCAAGGAGCTGGGCTTCGTGCGCCGCCTGAGCCCGGAAGAACCCGGCACCACGCAGATCGCGCTGCAGCTCTGAGCAGCTTCGGGCCGGTGCCGCATACACCGTCACAAACTCCCATATGACTTCCGACCGCCCCGGCCCGCCGGGGCGGTCGCGTTACACTTGCCCGCTTTCACCGGCGCGGCCGTCCTGGCCGACCACGGAACGCCAGCGCGACATGCCCAGCCCCATTCTTCTTCCCGCCCTTCCCAGCACCCCCAAGCACCGCCGCTACTGGACGCCGCCGCATGGTTCGGCGCGTGCCCTGCTGGTGGCCGAGGCCGCGCGCAGCCACGCCGGGCTGCTGGTGGCGGTGACCCGCGACACCCAGCGCGCGCACGCGCTGGAGGACGAGCTGAGGCTGTTCGCCGGCGACCTGCCGGTGCTGCATTTCCCGGATTGGGAAACCCTGCCCTACGACATATTCAGCCCGCATCCGGAGATCGTCTCGCAGCGCATCGCCACCCTGTACAGCCTGCCGTCGACCCGGCGCGGCGTGCTGGTGGTGCCGGTGGCCACGCTGATGCAGCGCATCGCTCCGCACAGCCACGTCACCGGTTCCGGCCTGGTGCTGAGCAAGGGCCAGAAGCTGGATCTGTCCACCGAGCAGCGCCGGCTGGAAGCGGCCGGCTATCGCAACGTGCCGCAGGTGGCCGAACCCGGCGACTTCGCCGTGCGCGGCGCGCTGATCGACATCTATCCGATGGGCGCGGGCGAGCCGTACCGCATCGAGCTGTTCGACGACGAAGTGGAATCGATCCGCAGCTTCGATCCGGATACTCAGCGCTCGCAGCAGCCGGTGGAAAAGGTCGAGCTGCTGCCGGCGCGCGAATTCCCGCTCACCGAGCAGGCCGCCAAGGATTTCCGCGGCAAGCTGCGCGAGCGCTTCCCGATCGACGTCCGCCGCTGCCCGCTGTACCAGGACATGAAGGAAGGCGTGACGCCCGGCGGCATCGAGTACTACCTGCCGCTGTTCTTCGAGCAGACCGCCACCTTGTTCGACTACCTCGCCGAGGGCGCGGTGTTCCTGCTCGGCGAAGACACGCTGGAATCGGCCGAGCAGTTCTGGCTGCAGACCGGCGAACGCTACGACCAGCGCGCGCACGATATCGAACGCCCGGTGTTGCCGCCGGTCGAGCTGTACCTGCCGCCGGAGCAGCTGCGCGAGCAGCTCAACCGCCGCCTGCGCGTGGAAGTGGTCGCCAGCGGGCATGAGCACGCCGCCGATATCGGCACCCAGCCGGCGCCGGAACTGCCGCTCAACCGCAAGGGCGAAGAGCCCGGCACCTCGCTGCGCCATTTCCTCGTCAACTATCCGGGCCGCGTGCTGATCGCGGCCGATTCGGCCGGCCGCCGCGAGGCGCTGATCGAGACGCTGGCCGCGGCGGGGCTGAAGCCCGACAGCATCGATGGCTGGCCGCGCTTCATGGCCGCCGACGGCAACGGTCCGAAGTTCGCCATCGCCATCGCGGGGCTGGAACAAGGCTTCGCGCTGAAACAGCCGGCGATCACCGTGCTGACCGAGCGCGAACTGTACGGCGAGCGCGTGCGCACCGAGCGCAAGCGCCGCCGCGGCGCGGCGCGCGATCCGGACGCGATCATCCGCGACCTCACCGAGCTGACCATCGGCGCGCCGATCGTGCACGTCGACCACGGCGTGGGCCGCTATCAGGGCCTGGTCTCGATGGAGCTGGGCGGCACCGAGGGCGAGTTCCTCATCATCGAATACGCCAAGGGCGACAAGCTCTACGTGCCGGTGGCCCAGCTCGGCCTGGTCAGCCGCTACACCGGCACCGCGCCGGAGCTGGCTCCGCTGCATTCGCTGGGCGGCGACGCCTGGGAGCGCGCGCGCCGCCGGGCGGCGGAGAAGGTGCGCGACGTGGCCGCCGAGCTGCTGGCGATCTATGCGCAGCGCGAGGCGCGCGGCGGCGAGTCGCTGCCGATCGACCGCCAGCTGGTGGAAGAATTCGGCGCCAGCTTTCCGTTCGAGGAAACCCCGGACCAGGCGCAGGCGATCGACGCCGTGCTCAGCGACCTCGCCGCGCCGCGCGCGATGGACCGCGTGATCTGCGGCGACGTCGGCTTCGGCAAGACCGAAGTGGCGCTGCGCGCCGCCTTCGCCGCCGCCACCGCCGGCAAGCAGGTGGCGGTGCTGGTGCCGACCACCCTGCTGGCGCAGCAGCACTTCCGCAACTTCGCCGACCGCTTCGCCGACTGGCCGGTGCGGGTGGACGTGCTGTCGCGCTTCAAGTCCACCAAGGAAGTGAACGAAGCAATGAAGCGCCTGGCCGATGGCCAGATCGACGTGATCATCGGCACCCACAAGCTGCTGCAGCCGGATATCCGTTTCAAGAATCTCGGGCTGGTGGTGGTCGACGAGGAGCAGCGTTTCGGCGTGCGCCAGAAGGAGCAGCTGAAGAAGCTGCGCGCCGAGGTCGACCTGCTGACCATGACCGCCACGCCGATCCCGCGCACCTTGAACATGGCGATGAGCGGGCTGCGCGATCTCTCCCTGATCGCTACCCCGCCGGCGCATCGACTGGCGGTGCGCACCTTCGTCAGCGCGTGGGACCCGGCCACCGTGCGCGAAGCGTTCCAGCGCGAGCTGGCGCGCGGCGGCCAGGTCTACTTCCTGCACAACGAGGTGGAGAGCATCGACCGCACCGCGCGCGAGCTGCAGGAGCTGATCCCGGAGGCGCGCATCGGCATCGCCCACGGCCAGATGGCCGAGCGCGAACTGGAACAGGTAATGGCGGACTTCCATCGCCAGCGCTTCAACGTGCTGGTGTGCACCACCATCATCGAGACCGGCATCGATATCCCCACCGCCAACACCATCATCATCGACCGCGCCGACCGCTTCGGCCTGGCCCAGCTGCATCAGCTGCGCGGTCGCGTCGGCCGCTCGCACCATCGCGCCTACGCCTACCTGATCGTGCCGGACCGCAAGGCGATGACCGCGGACGCGGAGAAGCGCCTGGAAGCGCTGGCCTCGCTGGAAGAACTGGGCGCGGGCTTTACGCTGGCTACGCACGACCTGGAAATCCGCGGCGCGGGCGAGCTGCTGGGCGACGAACAGTCGGGCCAGATCCAGGAGATCGGCTTCGGCCTGTACACCGAGTTGCTGGAACGCGCGGTGCGCGCGCTGAAGTCGGGCAAGTTGCCGGACTTCGATCTCAGCTCCGAGCACGAGACCGAGGTGGAGCTGCATCTGCCGGCACTGATTCCGGACGACTACCTGCCCGACGTGCACACCCGCCTTACGCTCTACAAGCGCATCGCCAGCGCACGCCACGACGAAGCGCTGCGCGACCTGCAGGTGGAGATGATCGACCGCTTCGGCCTGCTGCCGGAGCCGAGCAAGACGCTGTTCGCCATCGCCGGCCTGAAGCTGATGGCGACGCCGCTGGGCATCCGCAAGCTGGACTTCGGGCCGAATGGCGGGCGCATCACCTTCCGCGAGAAGCCGGAGCTGGATCCGATGGCGGTCATCCGGCTGATCCAGAGCCAGCCGCGCGTGTACAAGCTGGATGGGCAGGACAAGCTGAAGGTGCTGCTGGAATTGCCGGGAGCGGTGGAGCGGATCCGCACGGCGCAGGAGATCCTGGTGCAGCTGGGGGCGCGGCGGCCGGCCTGAACGACCGGCGTAGGTTGGGGTGAGCGCAGCGAACCCCAACAAACCTCGCCGCAATGTTGGGGTTCGCCTTCGGCTCACCCCAACCTACGCCAGCACTATCCCGCGCGGCGAACGAGATACTGCACCGAGAACAGCTGCTCCGGATCCAGCCACAGCTTCGCCACCTCGAGGCCCGCCTTGTGCGCCATCGCGGCGAAGTCTTCCGGCGAATACTTGCAGCTGTATTCCACCAGCATCGCCTCGTCCTCGGCGAAGGTGGCGAGCATGCGGCCGACCCGCACCTTCTGTTCGCGCGTGCTGATGATGTGCGTCTCGATGCGTCCGGCCAGCGGGTTGTAGTGCGCGCGGTGGCGAAACGCATCGAGGTGGAAATCGCTGCCCAGCTCGCGGTTGAGGCGCGCCAGCATATTGAGGGTGAACTCGGCGGTGATGCCGGCGCCGTCGTTGTAAGCGGACTCGATGCGCGCGGCGTCCTTCTTCAGGTCCACGCCGATCAGCACGCCGCCGGCTTCGCCCATTTCGTCGCGCATGGTACGCAGCAGCTGGATCGCTTCGCGCTGTTCGAAGTTGCCGATGGTCGAACCGGGGAAATAGATCACCGTGCGCCGCGGCGCGCGCGGCGGAATCGGCAGGCGCAGCGGGCGGGTGAAGTCGGCATGCAGCGGCTGCATCGGCAGCGCGGGGAAGCGCTCGGCCAGGCGCTGCACGCTGGCGGCGAGCGCCTCGGAGGCGATCTCCACCGGCACGTAGCACACCGGCGAAACCAGGTGTTCCAGCAACTGGCGCGTCTTCACCGCATTGCCGCTGCCGTATTCGACCAGCCGCACGTCCGGACCGAGCGTGCGCGCGATATCGCCGGCGTGCGCTTCGAGCAAGGCGATTTCGGCGCGGGTGAGGTAGTACTCCGGTTGCTCGCAGATCTGCTCGAACAGCTCGCTGCCGCGTTCGTCGTAGAACAGCCAGGACGGCAGGCGCTTCGGTTGCGCGCGCAATCCGCGCTGGACGATTTCCAGCAGTTCGCTGGCGGGTGGGCGACGATCGTCGTCGCGGGGTTCCAGGGCTTGCAGACTCATGGTGGGTGGCTCTCTTACCGATCTCGTGCGAGACGCAGGCCGGCGAACTGCCAGCGCGCCTGGGCGGGGAAGAAATTGCGGTAGCTGGCGCGGATGTGCTCGCGCGGCGTGGCGCAGGAGCCGCCGCGCAGCACCCATTGCGCATTCATGAACTTGCCGTTGTATTCGCCCAGCGCACCGGGCAACGGCTGGAAGCCGGGATAGCTGACGTAGGGCGAGGCGGTCCATTCCCACACGTCGCCGTACATCTGCAGCAGGCCGTCGCCGCTGGCGGCGCGCGGCATGTGCGCGCGCTCGTCCAGCAGGTTGCCATGCACCGGTTGCGCGGCCGCGGCGCTTTCCCATTCCGCTTCGGTGGGCAGGCGCGCGCCGGCCCAGCGCGCGAACGCGTCGGCTTCGAAATAGCTGAGCTGGGAGACCGGTGCGGCGAGATCGAGCGCGCGGATGCCGCCGAGACCGTAGGCGCTGTCCAGGTCGTCGCGCCAATACAGCGGATGCTGCCAGCCTTCGGCCTGCAGCGTGGCCCAGCCATCGGCAAGCCATAGCGAGGGTTCGCGGTAGCCGCCGTCCTGCACGAACAGGCGGAACTCCTCGTTCGTCACCGGGCGGTTGGCAAGCGCGTGCGCCTGCAGCAGCGTGCGATGGCGCGGGCCTTCGTTGTCGAAGGAAAAACCATGGCCGCCGTGGCCGATCTCGACGATGCCTTCGCGGCCGTCGACATAGCTCATCGAAGTAGCCGGCGCGTGGCTGTGCGCAGCGGCCAGCGCTTCGTCGTAGGCCGGATGGAGCGGGTGGCACCACAGCGCGTGCTGGATGTCGGTGAGCAGCAATTCCTGATGCTGCTGTTCGTGCTGCAGGCCGAGCTCGACGATCGCCTCGCCGGCCGGATCGAGGCCGGCTTCGAGGCGTTCGGCCACGGCGTCCTCGATGCGATGGCGATAGTCCAGCACTTCATCCAGGCCGGGACGCGACAGCAGGCCGCGGAGCGGACGCGCATGCATCGGCCCCACCGTCTGGTAGTAGGAATTGAACAGGTAATGCCATTGCGGATGCCGCGGGCGCCAGGTCGGATCGCGGCCGAGCAGGAACTGCTCGAAGAACCAGGTGGTGTGCGCCAGATGCCATTTGGCCGGACTGGCGTCGGGCATCGACTGCACCATCATGTCCTCGGCGCTGAGGCCGGCGGACAAGCCTACGGTGCGGCCGCGCACGCGCTGGAAACGCTGCGCCAGCGACAGGGCGCGCGTGCTGACATCGGACAGGCTCACGCGGGCCTCCGTTGCAACGAAATGCCCCGTCGAACGTTATAGAGAGGGCTTGGCGACTCGAGGACCCGCATCCAGATACCTTGCCGCAGCACCCGTTCATTTTCCGTGATACGGCCTGGGCAAAGGCTTGACACGCGACGACCCGGCGGCGCTCAAATGCGCGCGCACGACGTCGGTGGTTTCACCAGGCAAGGGCCCCGGCAACGGGTAACACAGGGCGTTCCATCCACCCTATCGAGGTATCCCCATGAAAACCGTCACCGCCATGCTGCTGCTCGCGATGACTGCCGCCACCGGACTGGCTCATGCCGACGGTCCGGCGCCCGAGCGTCAGCCGATGCGTCCGGTCAGCGATTGCCTGCGTCCGGATCGCGTCAACGAATGGTATGTCGTGGACCAGCGCACGGTGATCGCGCGCACCGGCCCGGATCGCTACCTGGTCAAGCTCACCGCCGACTGCCCGCGTTTAGGCATCGGCCAGCAGTTGCTGTTCCGCGCCAACGACTCCAATCGCGCGGCCGGCATGGGCGCGGTCTGCGGCGAAGTCGGCGAGAGCGTGATTTCCCGCGACCAGCCACCCTGCGCGATCCAGTCCGTAAGCAAGATCGACAAGGCGCAGTTCAAGAAGCTGGAGAAGCATACATCGCAGCACGGCTTCATCAGCAACGGCGGCACGCCGCCGACCAAGCCGTAAGCGCAGCATGAAACGAAAGAGCCCGGCCTAGGCCGGGCTCTTTCTTTGCGCGCATCGCGGCGGCATCATTCGCCGTCGTCATCGTCGCGGTAGTGGCGTGCGCGGTAACCGTCGCTGTAGTAGCCGCGCTCTTCATACACGCGGCGCACGTACACCGGACGCTCCACCACCACCGGATCGTCGTAGTACACCACGCGCGGCGCCGGACGGTAGTACACCGGCGGAGCGTAGTAGCCGCCACCGCCGTAGTAGCCGCCACCGTAATACGGGTGGTGGTAGTGCCCGCGGTAGCCGTCGGAGTAGCCGATGCTGACACCCGGCAGGTTGACGCCGATACCCACGCTGACGTGGCTGCGGGCGAACGACGGGGCGGCGGCCGCGCAACCCAGCAGCACGGCGGCGGCGAGGACCACGCGCTTGAGGCTGGAACGCTTCGACATGTTCATGGCTTTCGGTCTCCGAGAGAGCGGCGGCAACGGTGCGGGCGGTCCGGGAAAGGGTGAACAGGGGGCCGCGCCGGCGTTGTCTGCCGGTGCTCATGCTCGGGCCGGCGGGCTGAATCCGGACTGAGCATTTCCACCCCGTTTTCCTAGCGTTTACCCCGGTGCTGGATGTGCCGGACGCTGTCGCCCCAGGGCGACTCCTGCGGGTGCAGCCGCAGCACCCAGCAGCCGTGGATGTCGGACCGGCGGGCGAAGTCGAACGGGATGCTGGGCGCGCTCCAGTCCTCGATCTCGAAGTGCTCTTCCAGCGCCGCCCGATCCAGCGTGAAGCGGCGGAAGTTGTTGGAGAACACGATCGCCCCGTCCGCCGTCAGCCGCTCCGCGCAGGCCAGCAGCAGGCGGGCGTGGTCGCGCTGCACGTCGAAGTCCTCGGCGCGCTTGGAATTGGAGAACGTCGGCGGATCGACGTAGATCAGCCCGTAACGCTCGCGCTCGTGGCGCAGGAATTCCAGCGCGTCGGCCTGCATCAGCCGGTGTTTGGTCCCGGTGAAACCGTTCAGCGCCAGATTGCGCGAAGCCCAATCCAGATAAGTGCCGGACAGATCCACGCTGGTGGTATCGCGCGCGCCGCCCGCCGCCGCGTAGACGCTGGCGGTGGCGGTGTAGGCGAACAGATTGAGGAAGCTCCGCCCTTCGGCCAGCTCGCGCAGGCGCGCGCGGACCAGGCGGTGGTCGAGGAACAGTCCGGTATCCAGGTAATCCGTGAGATTGACCAGGAAGCGCAGGCCGCCCTCCTCCACCTCGACGAATTCGCCGCGCTGGTCGAGCTGCCCGTACTTGGAGCCGCCCTTGCCGCGCTCGCGCGTCTTCAGCGCCACGCGTTCGCGCGGCACGCCGAAGGTTTCGCCGGCCACGCGCACGATCTCGCGCAGGCGCAGGCGCGCGGTCTCGACGGGGACGTCGGCCGGCGCGCGATATTCCTGCACGTGCAGCCACTGGCCACCCTTGGCGTCGCCGTAGACGTCGATCGCCGCCGCGTATTCCGGCAGGTCCTGGTCGTAGGCGCGCCAGCAATGGATCCCTTCGCGCTCCAGCCGCTTGCGCAGGTGGCGGACGTTTTTCTCCAGCCGGTTCTTCAGCATCTGCGCGCCGGAAGACAGCGGCTTCACTTCGCGCGGGGTGTCGTCGGCCGCGCGCAGCTCGAACAGCAGCAGCACGGTTTCCAGCGCGCCGTTGTACAGCGCGTATTTCTTGTTCGCGCGCAGCGGAATGGCCTGGCCCAGTTCGGCGTCGCCGGCCAGCACCGCCGCATGCCAACCGGCGAAGCGCTGCTTCAGCGCCTCGCCCAGCGCGCGGTACAGCTTGGGCATCGCATCGCGTTCGCCCATGCGTTCGCCGTAGGGCGGATTGGTGATGACCAGGCCGCGCTCGAAACCTGGCGGCGGCGCGACGTGCAGCGCGTCGTGGCGGTCCAGGCTGAGGAAGCCGGCCACGCCGGCCTCCTGCGCATTGCGCTTGGCGGTCTGCACCATGCGCGGGTCGGCGTCGCTGCCGAAGAAGCACGGGCGCAGCGCGCGCAGGCCGGTCTCGGCGCGAGCGCTTGCTTCTTCCAGCAGGCCGCGCCACAGCGCGATGTCGTGGCCGAGCCAGCCGAGGAAGCCGAAGTACTCGCGGCGCAGGCCCGGCGCCACGTCAGCGGCCATCAGCGCGCCTTCGATCAGCAGCGTGCCGGAGCCGCACATCGGATCCAGCAGCGCGCCGCCCTGCGCATACATCGCCGGCCAGCCGGCGCGCAGCAGCATGGCGGCGGCGAGGTTTTCCTTCAGCGGCGCGTCGCCCTGCATTTCGCGCCAGCCGCGGCGGTGCAACGGCGCGCCGGCCAGGTCCAGCGACAGCGTGGCGCGGTCGCGGCGCAGGCGCAGATGGATGCGTACGTCCGGTTCCTCGGTGTCGATGTCGGGACGCGAGCCGTCGCGCTGGCGGAACTGGTCGACCACCGCGTCTTTCACGCGCAGCGCAATGAACTGGCTATGCGTGAGCTTGCTCTGCGCAGTGACCGCCTCCACCGCCAGCGTGCCGTGCGCGGCCAGGTGCCTGGACCAGTCGATGGCTTCGACGCCGGCGTACAGCGCATCGCCATCCGCCGCATCGAATTCCGCCAGCGGCATCAGCACGCGGCTGGCCAGGCGCGACCACAGGCAGGCGCGGTAGGCGATCTCCAGCGGGCCGGAGAAATACACGCCGGCCAGCGCTTCGCGCGCGTCTTCCGCACCCAGCGCGGCCAGCTCGTCGCGCAGCAGGTATTCGAGGCCCTTGGGGCAGGTGGCGAAGTAGGCGCTCACTGGACGCTCGCCTGCGCATCGAGGAAGGAGCGGAACTGCGCACCGATCGCATCGACGCTGGAGCTCAGCCGGTGGTCGTCGTCCAGCACCAGCAGCGGCAGGCTGCGGCGGCGGGCGAAGTCGTGCAGGTCGTCCAGCGGGCACAGTTCGTCATGCCAGCCGTGGATCAGCAGGGTCGGCACGTCCTGGCGCAGATCGAAGGCCGCCTGGTAGCCGGGAATGGCCACCGGCGTGGCCAGCAGGAACAGGCCGGCCACCGGCCGCTCCAGCGAAGCGAGGCCGGAAGCGAACGCCCCCATGCTGGAACCGACCAGCACCGGCGGCGCGTCCAGCGCGTCGATCGCCGCGCGCAGGCGCGCCACGCGCGGGGCGACCGAGCCGGCGTAGCCGGGGTGGTCGTCTTCGCGATAGTCGGGCCGCTGCGTCGACCAGCCCAGCGATTCGGCGATGGCGGCCAGCGCGCTGACCTTGGTGGCATCCGGGCCGGAATCCGAACCGTGGGAAAGAATGATCTGGCCGCGCATCGCGGTCTCCAACAAGCAAGTACAAGGATGCCCATGATACCGGGCCGCATGCGAGACTCGCCGGTATGCCTGAATCCATCGTGCGCGACCACTTCCTGCCCTACGTCGAGCGCCTGCCCGAACGCCCCGCCGCCGCCGTCGAACTGGTGGTGATCCACTGCACCGAACTGCCGGACCTGGCCACCGCGCGCGAGTACGGCGAGCGCATCGTGCACGACAGCGGCACCGGCAACTGCGGGCATTACTACATCGACCGCGACGGTGCGATCTGGCGCTACGTGCCCGGCACGCGGGTGGCGCACCACGTGCGCGGCTTCAATCCGCATTCGATCGGCATCGAGCTGGTCAACCGCGGCCGCTATCCGGACTGGTGGCATGCCGGCAACCAGACCATGACCGAGCCCTACCCGGCCGCGCAGATCGACGCCTTGCGCGCCCTGCTGGCCCGCTTGCGCGGCGAATTCCCCCAGCTGCGCGACATCGCCGGCCACGAAGACCTCGACCTGGCCCGCCTGCCGGCCAGCGACGACCCCAGCCGGGAGGTGCCGCGCAAGCTCGACCCGGGCCCGCTGTTCCCCTGGGCCGAGGTATTGGCCGGCAGCGGCCTGAACCGCCTGCCGCCGCGGCCGGCGCGGGGCTAGGGCCCGGCCGGCGGCTATAATTCATGGCGCGGGCCGTCCGCCCCGCCCCCTGAATCGCCCCCTTGGATTGCTTTGACATGACGGAAAACCACGTCCGCGAGCTGGTCGACCTGCTGCACCTCGAACGCCTGGAAGACAACCTGTTCCGCGGCCAGAGCCGCGACATCGGCACCCGCTTCGTGTTCGGCGGGCAGGTGCTGGGCCAGGCGCTGTCGGCCGCGCAGCAGACGGTGGACAGCTCGCGCTCGGCGCATTCTCTGCACGCCTATTTCCTGCGCGCCGGCGATATCGACGCGCCGATCGTCTACAGCGTGGAGCGCACCCGCGACGGCGGCACGTTCTCCTCGCGCCGGGTGGTGGCGATCCAGCACGGCCAGCCGATCCTCAACGGCTCGATCTCGTTCCAGATCGAAGAAGAGGGCTTCGAGCACCAGACCGCCATGCCCGAGGTGCCGGCGCCGGAAGACATCGCGCCGATGCAGCCGCTGCCGCCGGACAAGCTGGCCAAGCTGCCGGAGAAGCTGCAGCGCTGGCTGGGCCTGGAAGCGCCGATCGAGTTCCGCCACGTCTGGCCGCAGGACAAGCTGCACCCGAGCAAGCGCCCGCCTTACCAGCACATCTGGTTCCGCGTGGCCGCGCCGATCGGCGACTCCGCCGTGCTGCACCACGCCCTGCTCGCCTATGCGTCCGACTTCAACCTGATCGGCACCGCCACCCTGCCGCACGGCATTTCGTACTACACGCACAATGTGCAGATGGCCAGCCTGGACCACGCGCTGTGGTTCCACCGCCCGTTCCGGGTCGACGAGTGGCTGCTGTACTCCTTCGACAGCCCCACCGCGCAGGGCGCCCGCGGCCTGGCGCGCGGGCAGATCTTCAGCCGCGACGGCCGGCTGGTCGCTTCCACCGTGCAGGAAGGCCTGATCCGCCTGCGCAACTGACCCGGTGGAGTAAAATCACCCCATGCGCCAGATCTATACCTCGCCCCGCCCCGAAAACATCAACCGCGTCGCCGCCATGCTCGGCGAGCACGGCATCGAGCACTCGATCGAGAACCGCTCGAACTGGAACAAGCGCAGCTACGAGCGCTTCAGCTATTCCCAGCGCAAGGAAAACCGCGACACCTGGGAGCAGGTCTGGATCAGCAAGGCCGACGACTACACCCGCGCCCGCACCCTGCTGCGCGAGCTGGGCATCGAGCCGGTGATCCGCCACGCCGAGGAACTGGCCCTGGCCCGCAATCCCAGCCCCGAGGCGCGCCGCGGCAGCGTCGCCAACCGGGTACGCCGGATCGTGCTGCTGGCGGTGGCGGGGGCGTTCGTGGTGGTGATGCTGAGGTATCTGGGCGTCATCTGAGCCGCCGGTGGGCCGCGAGGCCTTCCGTCCTACGCCGTATGGCCGGCCCGGCGAATTTGCGATGCTTGTCACAGCAAGCCGCCCCGGACGTAGAATCGGCCATGCGCTCAGACCGCGTCCGCCTGTTCCAGACCCTGCCTCACGCCTGCGGGTATTTTCCCGACCGCACGGCGCAGAACCTGGTGATCGATCCGGCGGCCCCCCAGCTCGACCAGCTGTACGGCCCGGCGCTGGAGCGCGGCTTCCGCCGTGCCGGCGGGCATCTGTACTTCCCCTACTGCAGCAGCTGCCGGGCCTGCACGCCCTGCCGCATCGACGTCGAACGCTTCCGGCTCAGCCGCTCGCAGCGGCGCTGCCTGAAGCGCAATGCCGACCTGCAGGTGGTGGAATCCATGGCCGGCTACAACAGCGAGCGCCACGCCCTATACGAGCGCTACCTGCGCCAGCGCCACCCCGGCGGCGGCATGGACGAGGCCGACGCCAGCGACTTCCGCCGCTTCCTCACCGCGCCGTGGAGCCCCACCCTGTTCCTGGAACTGCGCGAGGGCCCGCGCCTGCTCGGCGTGGCGGTGACCGACATCTCGCTGCACGGCTTGTCGGCGGTCTACACCTTCTTCGAGCCGGACGAGACCGAGCGCAGCCTGGGCACCTTCGCCATCCTGCAGCAGGTGGAGCTGGCCAAGCGCCGCGGCATACCGTGGATCTACCTGGGTTTCTGGATCGAAGGCCATCCGAAGATGGACTACAAGCGGTATTTCCAGCCGCTGCAGATCCGCACGGTCGATGGCTGGGTGGACATGCCGTAGCTTGGGGCGAGCCACCGGCGAACCCCAACATCGTCGCGTTCAAACGCATCGTATCGTTGGGGTTCGCCTACGGCTCACCCCAACCTACGCCTCACGCGTTCGGCGCGTGGCCTTCCGGATACGGGAACAGCCGCACCAGCGGCACCGAGATGCCGTCGTCGCCCATCACGCGGCAATGCGTGCGATCCAGTTCGCGCGGTTCTTCCACGCCGCAGCTGTGCGCGATGATGCCGACCTCGCGCATCACGTTGCTCGCGTAGTGATAAACGCGCTCGCTCTTGTCGGTGACCACCAGGCCGCGCTGCAGCTTGGCGTTCTGCGTGGTGATGCCGGTGGGACAGGTGTTGCGGTTGCACTGCAGCGACTGGATGCAGCCCAGCGCCAGCATGAAACCGCGCGCCGAGTTGACGAAGTCCGCGCCCATCGACAACGCCCACGCCACGTCGTAGGCGGTGATGCATTTGCCCGAGCAGATCACCTTGACGCGCTCGCGCAGGCCCTGGCGGATCAGCGTGTTCACCAGCGCTGGCAGCGCCTCGCGCAGCGGCAGGCCGACGCCTTCCATCAGGGTCTGCGGCGCGGCGCCGGTGCCGCCTTCGGAGCCGTCGACGATGATGAAGTCCGGCGCGCTTTCGATGCCGCGGCGGCGCACTTCCTCGCACAGCTCGTCGATCCATTCCATGCCGCCGAACACCGCCTTGAAGCCGGTGGGCTTGCCGGTGAGTTCGCGGATATGCGTAATCGCGTCCATCAGCTCGCGCACATTGCCGATGTCGAGATGGCGATTGGGGCTTTGCGAGTCCTCGCCCACCGGAATGCCGCGGATCGCGGCGATTTCCGCCGTCACCTTCGCGCCCGGCAGCAGGCCGCCCATGCCCGGCTTGGCGCCCTGGCCCAGCTTGATGCTGACCATCTTCACCTGCGGGTGCTTGCAAATGTCCAGCAGCTTCTGGTCGTCCAGCTTGCCCTCCGGCGTGCGCACGCCGTACTTGGCGGTGCCGATCTCGAACACGATGTCGCAACCGCCTTCCAGGTGATACGGCGCCAGCCCGCCCTCGCCGGTATCCATCCAGATGCCGGCCTTGGCCGCGCCGATCGACAGCGCGCGCACCGCCGGCGCGGACAGCGCGCCGAAGCTCATCGCCGAGATATTGAAGAAGGACGAATGGCTGTACGGCTCGCGCGAATAGGGCCCGAGCGTGATCGGCTTCGGCACCACATGGCTCTGGCCCAGGGAGGGGAACGGCGCGTTGACGAAGAACGGCAGGCCTTCGGCGTGCAGGTCGCGGGTGGAACCGAAGGCGTTGGTGTTCTCCACGTCCTTGGCCGCGCGGTACACCCAGGTGCGCTGCGCGCGGTTGAACGGCATTTCCTCGCGGTCGCTGGAATACAGGTATTGGCGGAAGAATTCGCCCAGGTGCAGGAACCAGTAGCGGAAGTGCCCGATCACCGGGAAGTTGCGCAATACCGAATTGGAGGTCTGGTTGCGATCCACCAGCCACACCACCAGCAGCACCATCACGCCCATCGCCAGCAGCAACAGGAACAACGCCGAGAAGGTCTCCACCACGACCACCAGCCAATGCGCGAATGCCGAGGACTGCATGCTTGCTCCCTGCCTTGAGGACACGGCGGGCGCCGCGTCGTTGGGTTGCTTGAAGCCGGTGATCCTCGCACAACGCGCCGGGACGGAAAAACGCTTCCGCCGGCGGCCCGTGGGGCGCAAAAAAACACGATCCCGTAAGCGCCCCGCAAGCCTCGCTCCGCCGCGCCGACCGCCTCGCTGCATTGCGGATTGACGACAGCCTTAAGTCGGCATTCACTATCATCCAAGCCGTCCCCACGGATACGCATATGCGACTGAAGACCGCCAAGCTATTGCTGGTGCTGTTGCTGTTGCCGTGCCCCATTGCCGGGACCATGGCCGCCGAAACCGCGCCCGCCAACACCACGCCGAATGCTTCGGCCGACACCACCTGGATGAGCGTCCTGCTGGGCGGCCGCAAGATCGGCCACCTGCGCATCGACCGCGAGACCGCGCAAGGCACGGTGACCACCACCCAGGCCTTGTCGATCCTGCTCAACCGCAGCGGCAAGAGCATCCCGCTGAGCAACATGATCCGCAGCGTGGAAAGCACCGATGGCCAGCCGCTGGGCTTCTCCACCCGCACCTCGATGTCCGCCATGGACAGCACGGTGAACGGCGAGCGGCAGGCGGATGGCTCGTTCCGCATCGCCACCACGGTGGGTGGCGCCACCCGCTACAGCTATATCCCCTGGCCCGGCCAGGCCCTGCTCAACGACGCCCAGCGCCGGACCATGCTCGGCGCCGCGAAACAGCCGGGGCTGCATTACCGGATGGAGATGTTCGACCCGGCCACGCAGCAGGTGATGGATGTGGCGGTGGAGGTGATGGGCAACGAGTCGATCGACCTGCCGGGCGGCACCGAGACGCTCAGCCACCAGCGCCAGCGCCTGCACCAGGACCGCGGCGACCAGTTGCTGGACCTGTGGCTGGACAGCCGCGGCCGCGCGCGCAAGGGCGTGATCTCGATGCTCGGGCGGCAGCTGGAAATGATCGCCTGCGACCAGGCCTGCGCGCTCGCGCCGGAGCAGGACGTGGACATGTTCCGCGCCGCCATGGTCGATTCGCCGCGGCCGCTGACGCCGAACCTGCGTGATTCGTTCCTGCGCTACCGCCTGACCATCCAGGGCGATATCGCCGCGCCGATCATCAGCACCGACGAACAGCGCGTGCTGCACCTGGGCGGCCACGACTGGCAGATCGACATCGGCAACTCCTATGCCGGCGGCCAGGCCCCGCCGCAACCGGAAGACCTGCTCGCCAACGACTGGCTGCAATCGGACGCGCCGGCGATCCGCGCGCTGGCCGCCGAAGCGGTCGGCACCGCGGTCGACAACCGGCAGAAGATGCGCCGGCTGCGCAGCTTCGTCAGCCACTACATCACCCAGCATGGCCTGGACGTGGGCTACGCCTCGGCGCTGGAAGTGGTGAATACGCGCCAGGGCGATTGCACCGAATACGCCGTGCTGCTGGCCGCGATGGCGCGTGCCGAAGGGATTCCGGCGCGGGTGGTCACCGGCATGGTCTACGCCGACCGCTACGCCAACACCTCGCGCGTGTTCGTGCCGCACGAATGGGTGCAGGCATGGGTCAACGGGCGCTGGCAGAGTTACGACGCGGCCCTGCGCCGCTTCGACAGCACCCACATCGCACTCGACACCGGCGACGGCGACCCCTGGCATTTCTTCGCCGTCACCAATCTGTTCAACGCCATGCAAATAGTCGACGTGTCGCCCTCCTGGGAGTTCATGTCGACGGCCCCGGTGGTGGCGGCGCCTAGCGCCCCGGTTGGCAACGGCGGGGGCGGCAGCCAGTAGGCACTTGCGAGTGACATCATTTCGATATCAGATACCTCCCATCCAAGGGAGGTATCACCATGAATGAGCGTCAGGGTTTTTCGCTTGCCGGTATCCCGTTCGTCGGTTTCTGTCTGTTGCTGGGCGCCTTCGGCGCCTGGCTGATCCTCACCTCCGGTGGCCACCAGCCGCCGCTGGCGAGCTTCTTCGCCGGGGTGCTGGTGATGGTGTTCACCGCGTTCCTGCTGAAGGGTTTCTTCCAGGTCGCGCCGAACGAAGGCCAGGTGCTGCAGCTGTTCGGCAAGTACGCCGGCACGGTGCGCGCGGAAGGCTTGCGCTGGACCAACCCGTTCTTCACCCGGCGCCGCATCTCGCTGCGCGTGCGCAACTTCGAGAGCGGCAAGCTCAAGGTCAACGACAGCGACGGCAATCCGATCGAGATCGCCGCGGTGGTGGTGTGGCAGGTGGTCGACACGGCCGAGGCGGTGTTCCAGGTCGACGACTACGAGAACTTCGTGCATATCCAGAGCGAGTCGGCGCTGCGCCAGATGGCGCAGAACTACCCCTACGACGCGCACGACGACGGCAAGCCCTCGCTGCGCAGCCACGGCGAAGTGATCAACAACCATCTGCGCGACGAGATCCAGGCGCGCCTGGACAAGGCCGGCGTCAACGTGATCGAGTCGCGCATCAGCCATCTCGCCTACGCCCAGGAAATCGCCCAGGCCATGCTGCAGCGCCAGCAAGCCAGCGCGATCGTGGCGGCGCGCGAGCGCATCGTCGAAGGCGCGGTAGGCATGGTCGCGCTGGCGCTGGACCGCCTGCGCGAGCAGGGCGTGGTGGAACTGGACGAAGAGCGCAAGGCCGCGATGGTCAGCAACCTGCTGGTGGTGCTGTGCGGCGACCGCGCCACGCAGCCGGTCGTCAACGCCGGCACGCTCTACAGCGGCTGAGCGAGGCGCACGTGCCGGCCGAGAAAAAATCCTATCCGCTGCGCATCAGCCCCGCCGTACTGGAGGCGGTGCAGCGCTGGGCCGACGACGACTTGCGCAGCGTGAACGCGCAGATCGAGTACGTGCTGCGCGAAGCGCTGCGCAAAAGCGGACGCCTGAAATCCGGCCAGATCGCGCCGGTGGCGGACGACCAGGACGATCCAGGCTGATTCCACCGAAGTCCATCCACGCAAGTACACAGGGGTACAAGCACATGAACAAGCAACTGGCGGCGATCGTCTGCCTGGGGATCTGTTTCGCCGCTGCCGCCGGCGCGCGCGCCGAATCGGCCTGCGAAACCGCCTCGACCCATCTGCTCGATGCGCTGGACAAAGGCGATTACGCCGGCGCCACCAGCGACTTCAACGACACCATGAAGACCAAGCTGCTGCCGGAAAAACTCGGGCAGATCTGGCCGGCGGTGGCGCAGCAGTTCGGCGAACGCGGCACACGCGATGCGGCGAGCGCGCTGCCGGCCGGCGATTTCACCATCGTGCTCACGCCGCTGCACTACGGCCAGACCACGATCGAGTCGAAGGTCACCTGCGATGCGCAAGGCAAGGTGGCCGGGTTCTTTATCCAACCGCATCACTGAGCGAGAGGACACCCGCATGCCCGCCCTGCCCGCTACGCGCGCGCCGCGGCTGAAACTGGCCCTGGTGCTGGGAATCGCGGCGGCCATCGCCACGCTGGCGCTGTTCCCTTATCTGATCGTGCTGATGCCGCGCCTCACCCGGCTGCCGATGCCGGTCCCGCTGCTGGCGATCCTGCAGTCGCTGCAGTCAGGCGCGTTGTGCGGCGGGCTCGCCTGGTTCGGCCTGTGGCTGGGCGAGCGCTACGGCCTGAGCGCGCCGTGGCTGCGCGCCTGGATCTATCGCGAGGCGCCGCCGCAGGCACGCGGCAGATGGCTGTGGGCGATCCTGCTCGGCGTCGTTTCAGCAGTGATCGTGCTGGCGCTGGACTGGCATGGCCAGCTGCATGCTCCCGCCTCGAAGTTGCTGGACCAGGCGTGGCGCGGCGCGCTGGCTTCGTTCTACGGCGGCATCGCCGAGGAAACCCTGTGCCGCCTGTTCCTGGTGAGCCTGCTGGTGTGGCTGCTGGCGCGCCTCGGCAACGGCGTGCGGCCGTGGATGTTCGTGCTCGCGATCGTGCTCGCCGCCGTGCTGTTCGGCGTCGGCCATCTGCCGGCGGCGTTCTCCGCCGGTATCGCGCATGGGCCGCTGTCGATCGGCCGCATCATCGTGCTCAACACGCTGGTCGGGCTGCCCTGCGGCTGGCTGTTCTGGAAGTACGGGCTGGAACACGCGATGGTCGCGCACTTCAGCGCCGACCTGGTGCTGCACGTCGGCGCGCAGCTTGCGCTGGCGGCGCTCGCCTGAATTTGGATCAGCCGCGCCGGCTGGCGCCCCAGCCCAGCAGCATCCACCCCGCGATAAACGCCACGCCGCCCAGCGGCGTGATCGCGCCGAACCAGCGCGGCGCGCCCAGCGCCAGCGCATACAAGCTGCCGCTGAACAGCACGATGCCGATGGCGAAGGCCGCGACCGTGCGGCGCCGCTGCGGCGCCTCCAGAAAGAACAGCGCCAGGCACAAGGCCAGCGCATGCCATACGTGGTAATTCACCGCGGTATGCCACAGCTCGGTGCCGCGCTGGTCGAGCACGCCGCGCAAGGCATGCGCGCCGAAGGCGCCCAGGATCACCGCGCTGGCACCGGCGAAACCGGCCAGCAAGCCGGCGGCGGAGCTGACATTTTGTCGCATGGGTAAGCAGTCCTCGGGCTGGCGGCGCCGGTGTCGTATGCTGGCGCGATGTCGATCCAGGATTCTCGCATGAAGCCCCGACACCTCGTCCGCGCCTTGCTCCTGCTTTCCCTGCTGCTCGGCACGCTGCTGCTGGCCGGCTGCCAGCGCGGCGACGAGCTGCCGTGGAAGCTCACCAATGTCACCGGCCATATGCCGGACCTCGACTTCAAGCTGGTCGACGACCACGGCAAGCCGGTCACCGGCGCGGACTACCGCGGCAAGGTGGTGCTGCTGTACTTCGGCTACACCCATTGCCCGGATGTGTGCCCGCTCACCCTCGCCCAGTTGCACGTGGTGATGCAGCGGCTCGGCCCGCTCGCCGACAGCACGCGCATCCTGTTCGTCAGCGTCGACCCCGCGCGCGACACGCCGGAGGTGATGCATGCCTACGTCAACGCCTTCGATCCGCGCGCGGTGGGCCTGTCCGGCGAACCGCGCGCGCTGGAGGCGCTGAGCAAGCGCTATCGCTCGGCATACACGCGCGAACCGGACAAGGCCGACGGCCAGTACGAAGTGAGCCACAGCTCGGCGATCTATCTGTTCGACCGCGACGGCAAGGCGCGCCTGCTCTCCACCGCTGCCGACGCCCAGGACGATCTCGTCCACGACCTGCACCTGCTGCTGGATAACGGAGCCAAGCCATGAGCGCACGTTGCGCGCTGTTGATCGCCGGCCTGCTGTTTGCCGGCGCGGCCACCGCGGGCGACGCGGACCACGTCGCGGCCAGCCGCGGCTGGATCCGCGTGATGCCCGGCGCCCTGCCCGCCGGCGGCTATGTGGTGCTGGAAAATCGTGGCGACCATGCGGCCTCGCTCAGCTCGGCCAGCAGCCCGGCCTATGCCGAGGTGATGCTGCACAAGAGCAGCACCGACACCGGCATGGGCCGCATGGAACACGTCGACGCGCTGCCGATTCCCGCGCATGGCAAGGCGGCGCTGTCGCCCGGCGGCTATCACCTGATGCTGATGAAGGCGAATGCGCCGGTGAAGGTCGGCGACAAGGTGCGCGTCACCTTGCACTTCACCGATGGCAGCACGCTGGATACGGAGTTCGAGGCGAAGCCGGCCAATACGGTGGATGGCGGCGATATGGGCGGGATGGAACATCGGCACTGAGGCTTGTTGGGGTTATCACCTCAACCTACGGCTGGGCTTTACGGGCTGGGCTTTTGACCCCAGCCGCGCGCTTCCAGCTGCAGCTGCCGCTTCGACTTGATCCGCCCGTTGCGCGACAGGCGTACCCACTGCCGCAGCGCAAGCAGGCCGCCGATCGATTCGATCAGCGCCGCCGGCACCCACATGATCACGCCGCCAGCGAGCTGGCCGGTGAGCACGTTGAAGGTGAAGGCGCGGCCGCAGATCTCGAAGATCGGATAGAGGTCGCTCTTGGAGAAGGTCACGATGGCGCCGGCGAGGATCTGCGGGCTCATGGTGATGGCCGGCGACAGCACGCGCAGGCCTGGTGTCATCCGCCCCGGCGGGCGCGGACGATGGTCCAGCACCAGCCACCAGTAACTCAGGCCGCTGAGCATCATCGACCAGTTCATGAAGCGGTAGATGCGCCAGTCCAGCATCGCCAGCGTCTGCATGGCCGGGATCAGCCAGATCAGGATAAAGCCGACGAACAGCACGGTGGCGACAGCGGGATGCAACAGCACGCCGGTCACCGCGCGCCATGGCCACGAATGCTCCAGCGGCCGCAGCGCGCGCGCGCGCCACGCCAGCGGCAGGCCGGCGCGCAGCACGGTGCCGGGATACGAAGCGACGAGCAGCAGCGGCGCCAGGTGGTGCAGCAGCACCTGCTGGATGCGGTGCATGAAGAATTCGTGCTCGGCGTAGTAATCGAAGTACGTGTGCAGCGACACGTAGACGATCGCCATGCCGACCCAGAACGCCAGTTTTCTGCCAAAGCTCACGTGCAGGCGGCGGCTGCCGCGCACATACAGCGCGCAGATCGCCACGAAGCTCAGCAGAAAGACCCAGGAGAACTCCCAGGGCACGATCCACGTGAGCAGGCTCGACATCATCGGTGTTCAGACCCGGGCGCCGGACGGCAAGCGCCAAGCATAGTCCGGCGCCGCGCCGGCGCGGCTGCGGCAGATGGCCGCCACCATCATGCGCGGCGGCGGCTGCGGCGCGAGCGCCGCCAGCCATAAGCCAGGCCGAACAGCGTGACCAGGGCCGGCACCAGCACGATATTGAGGAACTTCAGGCGCATGCCCAGCGCGTCGATCTCGGCGTTGAACTGGTGCTGCACATCGCGCAGCTCCTTGTTGATCGCGAGCTGGCGCTGCAGGAACTGCTCGATCTCCGCGCGCTGCTCGGTGCCGGCGTTGTCGCCGCGCGCAGCCTTGGCCGGCTGCAACTCGGACAGGCGGCTGCGCGTGACCGCCAGTTCGCGCTGCAGCTCCTGCTTCTTGGCCAGGAATTTCTGGTCCGCCGCCGCCTGCAACGCCAGCACGCGGGTGAACGGGCGCTGCGAGCTGGTGCGGCCGTGGATCGACAGCAGCTCGGACGAGCCGCTGAGGTTGTCCGCCAGGTTGGTGACGAAGTCGCCGTTGTTGGCCAGCGCGCTCAACTGCAGCGGGCCGAGCAGGCTCTGCGAATACGACACCCACAGGCGGTCGGTCAGCAGGTCGGTGTCCGCCACCAGGATGACTTCGGCGTTGTCCTTGGCCTGGGCGATAAAGCCGGGCTGCTTCGCACGCTCCGGAAAGGCCGAGGGGAACGCGCCGCGCACGCGGCCGGCCACCACGTAGCGGATGTTGTCCGCCTTGTAGCCGTCCAGCAGTGCGTTGGGGTCGGTGGTGGCTTCGCGCACGCGCTGCGCCGGCACCACTTCGGCATCGGTGCTGGTCTGCATCAGCGGGATCAGGCGCGTGGTGGCCTTGGGCGAGAGATCCAGATAGCCCACGCTGGACAGGTTGATGCGCTGCAGGCTCGCCGTGGTGACGTCGCCGTGGTTGAGCTCCTGCCCGGTCAGGCCGAGCATCGCCGGATGGTTGGCCGCACTGTTGTCGGCCAGCTCGATGCGCAGCGCGCGCGAGCGGTCCAGCACGACTTTCTGCGGATCGAACTGCACGCCCCAGGCATCGAACAGGCGGTGCAGGTCCGAGTCGTGGTCGTCGATCACGCCGTTGCTGTCGACGAACGGCGTGGTGTCCAGTTCCGAATACGGATCGACGAAGGCCACCAGGTGGCCGCCGCGCAGTACGTATTGGTCGATCGCGTACAGCGCCGTGTCGGACAGGTGCTTGGGATGGATCAGCAGCAGCACCTGGATGTCGTCGCCGACGCGATCGAGCTTGTTCGGGTCCAGCGTCTTCACTTCGAACAGCTGGCCGAGCTGGCGGATCACCGTCCAAGGTTCCTCGCCGAGCACCGGATTGCCCTGCACCGCCAGGCTGCTGATCACGCCGATATGCGGCTTGGCCGGCTCGTTGAGTTCGTACAGCAGCTTGGCCACGTCGTATTCGAGGAAGGTCTCGCGGCCCGGGTCGAACAGCGGGATGGCCAGGTTCTTGGCGCCGGGGCGCGTCTCGTTGTCGGCCTCGCCGTCCTGCAGGCCCGGCAAGGTGGTGCCGACCAGGCCGAAGAACACGCGCTCGCCGTTGGTGCCGCCGCTCAGGGGACTCAGGCCGCTGCCCTCGGCGGCGGCCTCGTCGTCCGAATACGGCACCGGGTCCACCACCTGCAGGCGCAGGCGGCCGTGCGAACGCGCCACCATCTCCTGCAGCAGCTCGCGCACGCGCTGCTCGTAGCTGCGCAGCTGCGGCAGGTCGCGGGTGGAGTGCTCGGAGAAATACAGGGTGAGCTTCAGCGGCGCGCGCAGCTTGTCCACGATGCGCACGGTGCCGGGCGTCAAGGTGTACAGGCGATCGGAGGTGAGATCGAAGCGCGTCGCGCGCATCCAGCGGCTGCCGGCCACGGCCAGCGTCACCGAAACGGCCACCAGCACGATCAGCAGGCCGATCACGCGCACGCGGCGGGAGAAGGTCGGGCGACGCATGTTCAAGGCGTCCGCTTCAGGTCGAGCACCAGCACGCCGGCGGTCAGCCAGGAGGCGATGCACAGCACGAAGTACAGCACGTCGCGCACGTCCAGCACGCCGCGCGCGATCGCTTCGAAGTGGCGCAGCAGGCTCAGGTGCGCCACGCCGTTGAGCAGCCGCCGCGGCACCGAGCCCTGCAGGAAATCCAGCACCTGCGGCTGGCCCGCCAGCAGCAGCAGAAAGCACACCACCATGGTCAGAATGAAGGCCACCACCTGGCTCTGCGTCAGCGCCGACAGGCACGCGCCGATGGCCAGGAAGGAGCCCGCCATCAGCCAGCTGCCGAGATAACTGGCCACGATCACGCCGTTGTCGGGCGAGCCCAGGTAGTTCACGGTCATCCAGATCGGGAAGGTCAGCAGCAGGCCGATGCCCATGAAGAACCACGCGGCCAGGAACTTGCCCAGCATCGCCTGCGCCAGCGTCATCGGCAGGCTGAGCAGCAGTTCCAGCGTGCCGCCCTTGGATTCCTCCGCCCACATGCGCATCGACACCGCCGGCGCCAACAACAGATAGAGCCAGGGATGCATCACGAAGAACGGCTGCAGGTCGGCCTGGCCGCGATCGTAGAAATCGCCGGCGTAGAAGGTGAGGATGCCGGCCAGCACCAGGAAGATCACCAGGAATACATAGGCCACCGGCGTCACGAAGTAGCTGCGCAGTTCGCGCCGCGCCACCGCCATCACGGGGCTCATGCACCGGCCTCGCGCGCGGCGTCGGCCTTGGCCTGGCCGGTGGTGATCTGGCGGAACACTTCGTCGAGGCGGCCGCGTTCGAGCTGGATTTCCGACACTTCCAGCCCCTGCTGGCGCAGCAGCGATTCGACCGCTTCGAGGATGCGCTCGCCAGGCCGCGGGAACACGGTGATGCGGCCGTCCAATGGATCCACTTCGATCGACGCCACCTGCGGCAGGCGCCCCAGCATCTCCTGCGACACGCCGCTGCCCGGTGCGCTGAAGGACACCGCACCGTGGTAGCGCGAGCGCGCTTCGAGTTCCGCCGGCGTGGCGTCGGCGAGCAGGCGGCCGTTGGCGATGATCACCACGCGGTTGCACAGCGCGTGGACTTCTTCCAGCAGGTGGGTGGAAATCAGGATGGTGCGCTCGCGCGCCATCGTATCGATGAGCTGGCGCACCGCGTGTTTCTGGTTCGGATCGAGACCGTCGGTCGGTTCGTCCAGCATCAGCACCGGCGGGTTGTGCACGATCGCCTGGGCCAGGCCGACGCGGCGGCGCAGGCCTTTGGACAAGGTCTCGATGCAGCTGTCGAGCACCTCTTCGAGCTGCAGCTGCCCGACCACTTCCTCGAAGCGCCGATAGCCCTGGTCGGCCGACAGGCCACGCGAGCGCACGATGAAGGTGAGGAATTCGCGCACCGTCAGCTCGCCATAGCTGGGCGCGCCTTCGGGCAGGTAGCCGAGTGCGCGCTTGGCCTTCAGCGACTCCCTGCGCACGTCATGGCCGCATACGCGCGCGGTGCCGGCACTGGGCCGCAGGAAGCCGGCGATCATGCGCATCACGGTGGATTTGCCGGCGCCGTTGGGGCCGAGCAGGCCCAGCACCTGTCCAGGTTCGGCGCGGAAGCTGAGCGCGTCGACCGCGGTAAGCGTGCCGTAGCGCCGGGTGAGCTGTTCGGTTTCGATCATGTCCGGAGCGGCAGGAAAAACGGCGGAATGGTCGCGGGCCCGGGCGGCGCAACGACGAAGCAATGTACCCCATCGGGGCGGAAAAGTTCGCCGGGGCGGATGCGCAGGAAAACCTCGCGCAAAGAAAAAGGCCCTTCGCGAACGAAGGGCCTTTCGATCTTGCGTACGCCTTGGCTTACTGCTGGCCGGCGCTGGCAGCCGAGGCCGGAGCGGCGGCGGTGCCCGACGCGGCCGGCGCTTCGGCGGCGCCTGCGTCCAGCGACGGCGGCTGCAGGTTGGCTTCCTGCTCCGGGGTCTTCTCCGGTGCATCGCCGGTCAGCGGCAGGTAGATGGCGAACTGCGCGTAGCTGGTCACCTGGTCGCCCTGCTTCACTTCCGGCTTGACCAGGATGTCGTACGGACGGCTGACCACTTCGTCGAACTTGTAGCCGTGGGTCTGCGCGTAGGCCTTCAGCATGTCGCGGGTCTGCGGCACGCCGGCGGCGGTACCGTTCCAGACGCCCTTCAGCGCCGGGCCACCGAAGGCGAGTACGCCACGCACGTCGTTGTCGACGATCAGGCGGCCGAAGCGGTCGGTGCTGCCCGGGGTGGTGTCGCCGGCCGGCGCCGCGGCGGTGCTGCTGCTGGCAGGAGCGGTGAGGTCCGGCGCCTTGGCGGCGGTCAGCTCGTGGCTCTGGCCATTGACGGTCACGCTGGTGGCGCTGATCGGCAGGGCAACGTCGAACGAGTAGGTCTGGTCGCCATAGTTGGTGGTGTAGATGATGCGCGGACCGGTCACGGTCACGCCCAGCTTCTTGGCGGCGGCCTGGATCTGGCCCTCGGCCTTGTCGGTCGCTTCGTTCAGCGCATCGAGGCCGCCCTTGCGCTCGATCGAGCTGGACACCAGCAGCACCGGCGTCGGCTGGGTCTGCTCGATGTAGGGGATCAGCTTGCCGTAGTCGATGTTCTGCACCGAGGCCAGCACGTTCTGCAGATCGTTCAGGCTGAACTGGATGAAGGCATCCGGGTCGCCGTGGATGTACAGGTTCGAGTAGCGGTCGATCAGATTGAAGCCGTAGGCCACGTCATACGACCAGGTGATCTTGGTCAGCTGGCCGCGGGTGCCCTGGCGTTCCATGCCGAGCGTGAAGTGCTTGTCCTGGCCGCGCCAGTCGTTGTCCAGGTTCCAGACAACCTTGGCTTCCTTCGCGGTCGAGTCGATCTTGTCGAACGACGGCTCGGCAGTGGCAACGGTCAGCTTGCCCTTGCCCACCTTGTCGTCGTTGCTGCTCCAGCTGATTTCCGCGCCCGGGCCATAGGCCTTGCCGGAAAAGGTGAACTGGGTATTGCGGTCGTATTTGCGCTGCACCGTGAAGTCGGGGTAGCGCCGAAAATTGGCGAGCACGTCGTACACCTGACGCATGTCCTTGCCGACCACCAGCGACCTCTCCACATGGCCACTGCCAGGCATGATCACGCCCACCACGACGCCGACGACGGCGACGATGACCAGGGCAACAACGAATTCAAGAACACGCATCATTCCAGGGCTCTCCGAACATCTCTCTTGGCGGCTCGCATGCGTCACCGGAAACCGGTCCGCCACGATTGCGCTTCCTTAGAAAAACGGCCCGAAGGAATGGCATTCGTGACAGGGGTCGGCCGGCGCCGAAGCCACCGATGGTACCGGTTCATGGCCTGGAACGCTATCCGCCCCGCAGGCCGCCCCGAAAGGCCTCGAATCGGGCCTTCCGGAGCCTGTGCGGGGCCTTAGACGATGCCCAGCTCGAGCGCCTTGAGCACGGCGCGGGTGCGGTCGCGCACGCCGAGCTTGGAGAGGATGTTGGACACGTGGTTCTTCACCGTGCCCTCGGCCACTTTCAGGGAGTTGGCGATCTCCTTGTTGCTGTAGCCGCCGGACAGCAGGCGCAGGATCTCGGTCTCGCGCTCGGTCAGCGGGTCGGGCTGCTCGAGGCTGGTGAACTGGTTCTGCATGCGGCCGACGCCGGCCAGCAGGCGCTGCGTCACCATCGGCGCCACCAGCGAGCCGCCGGCGGAGACGGTACGCACCGCTTCGACCAGCTGTTCCAGCGACACGTCCTTGAGCAGATAGCCGCGCGCGCCGGCCTTCAGGCCCTGCAGCACGAGCTGGTCGTCGTCGAAGGTGGTCAGGATGATGGTGGGCGGCAATTCGTTGCGGGCGGACAGTGCCTGCAGCACTTCCAGGCCGCTCATGTTCGGCATGCGCAGGTCCAGCAGCACCACGTCGGGCTTGATGCGCGGGATGTCCTGCACGGCCTGGGCGCCGTCGGCGCATTCGGCCACTACGCGGATGTCCTCAGCCAGATCCAGCAGGGAGCGAACGCCCTGGCGTACCAGGTTCTGGTCGTCGACAAGACACACGGAAATCATCGCGGTTCCTCGGAGCGATTGCGTTCCCCGGCGCCATCGCCGGGGACGACGGGATAGACAACGGTGCGGCCTTCCAGGCCGACCGCCCATTCTGGCATGGCTGAAGGCATGCGGTGCGGACTCACGACACGCTCAGGGCGGGCGGCTCGAAGCGGGTCGGCGCATGCGCCAGGGCCGATTCCTCGCCCAGCGGCAGGCTGACGTTGAGGGCAAAGCCCTGGCCGGCGGCGGTGTCGACCTTGACCGTGCCGCCGAACTCCGCCAGCCGCTCGCGCATGCCCGACAGGCCGTTGCCGGGGCGGAACTGGTCGGCGCCGCGGCCGTCGTCACGGGCGTGCAGTTCCAGCACGCTGGCCCCGTCGTAACAGAAGTCCAGCCACAGGTTGCGCGCCCCGGCATGGCGGGCGGTATTGGTGATGATTTCCTGCGCCACGCGCAGCAGCACCTGGGCCCGGCGCGGATCTTCCACGCTGAAGCGCGGCGGCGTCTCCACGTGCACGTTCAGCCCCGGCACCCCTTCGACCAGGCTGCGCAGCGCCTGGGTCAGGTCGATGGCGTCGTCCTGGCGCAGTTCGCTGACCACCTCGCGCACGTCGCTCAGCAGGTGCTTGGCGGTGGCCTGGGCCTTGAGCACGTGCTCGGCCGCGGCCGGGTTGCTCAGGTGGCTGGCCACTTCCAGGTTCAGGGTCAGCGCGGTGAGGTGGTGGCCGACCAGGTCGTGCAGGTCGCGCGCGATGCGCATGCGCTCGGCGATGCGGGTGGATTCGGCCAGCAGGGCGCGGGTGGCGCGCAGCTCGGAATTGAGCCGGCGCTGCACTTCGCGCTCCTCGGCCTGCTGGCTGGCGATCACCGAGGCGACGAAGCCCACCGCCGAGAAGCCGGTATAGATGCAGGCCTGCAGCAGGGCCAGGGTCACGCTGTAGTTGAATTCCGGGAAGGTCGAGAACAGCACCGCGAGGCTCAGGCACTGCAGCAGGATCCAGGCCACGCTGAGCCAGAACGGCAGCAGCCACGGCAGGATCACCGAGGACACCACCATCAGGATCGCCGACAGGCCGCTATGGCTGTACCAGCCCACGGCCAGGGCCGAGGCGGTGATCAGGGTCAGCCCGACCAGGCGCGCCCCCAGGTTGCGGCGCGAGCCCAGGTTGCTGGTCAGCAGCAGGTACAGCACGCCGAACAGCAGATAGAACAGCGACCACAGCAGCAGCGCGAAATTGGGCCGGTGCAGCTGGTCCAAGCGCTCGACCGCCCACTGGATGATGAGCGGCGTGCCGGAGCAGACGTAGGCGAACAGGCCGGTCAGGCGCAGCAGCCGGATATGATTCAAATTTGACCATCGCATGCGAAGCATCATAGGCCGCAGGTCCTGTGGTGCAATGCGCGAGAAGTCACTGACCGATCCCTGCCAGAAGCCATGGCAGCTGCCATGGCGGGCCTGCCGGAAGCCATGCCGGCTCGCGCTTTACAAAGGTTTTACATGGTGCGCCGTGTTATGTGCGCCCGCCGCCCCCGTGTCATAATGCGCTCCGATACGCGGGGCCGTCAGCCGGTCTGTCCCAAGCAACATCCCTAAGCAACATCTAATAGCGGAGCAACGAATGGCCCTTGCCATCCGCGACGTGCGCGAGCACGACCTGGATGCCGTACTGGCGCTCAACAACGCCGCCGGGCGCACCATCCTCGCCCTGGACGCCGGGCAACTGCGCTACTTCTACGAGCACGCCGATTATTTCCGTGTGGCCGAGATCGACGGCCATATCGCCGGTTTCCTGATCGCGCTGCGCGAAGGCGGCGGGTATTCCAGCCCCAATTACCTGTGGTTCGGCGAGCGCTACGCGCAGTTCGTATATATCGACCGCATCGTCATCGCCAACGCCTACCGCCGCCACGGCCTGGGGCGCATCTTCTATTGCGACGCCACCAGCTACGCCGAAGTGCGCGCCCCGCTGCTGACCTGCGAGGTGTTCCTGGAGCCGCGCGACGACAAGGTGCTGCTGTTCCACGGCACCTACGGCTTCCAGGAAGTCGGCCAGCAGCGCATGGGCGACGAAGGTCCGCAGGTCAGCCTGCTGGCCAAGGAACTGCCCAGCTACCCCTATGTGCGCGAGACCTACCTGGAGCGCGGCGGCCTGCCCGACGTGAGCTGGCTGGCCGAGCGTCCCCGCCCCGACCATAACAATGACAAGCGCCGCCTCGCTGGAGAGCGGCGCCCGTGAATGCCCGCATGGATACCTCCGATGTCTGCGACCTGCGCTTCGGCCAGGTCGGTATTGCCAGCGTGCGCGTGCGCCGCGCCGACGCCGCTGCGCTGTTCGAGGAGCTGGAGCGCCGCGTGCGCACCGCTCCGCAGCTGTTTTCCCGTGCCGCGGTGATCCTGGACCTGAGCCACCTGCTCAACCTGCCGGACGAAGGCACCGTCGACGCCCTGCTCGAAGCGGTGCGCAGCGCCGGCATGCTGCCGGTGGGCCTGGCCTACGGCACCAGCGAGACCGAGGCGCTGTCGCACCGCATGGGCCTGCCGCTGCTGGCCAAGTTCCGCGCCGCCTACGAACCCGCCGACGGCGGCAGCATCGCGCCGCCGGCCGCTGCTCCGGCATCGGCGCCTGCGCCGGCCGCCGCTGCGCCGGCCGCGCCTGCGCCAGCCCCGGCACCGGTTGCGCACGAAGCGGAAGCCGCCCCGGCCGGGCCGGGTGGCCAGTACCACGACGGCACCGTGCGCTCGGGCCAGCAGATCTATGCGCGCGACCGCGACCTGGTCGTCACCGGCGGCGTGGCCAACGGCGCCGAAGTGATCGCCGACGGCAGCATCCATATCTATGGCGGCCTGCGCGGCCGCGCGATGGCCGGCGCCCAGGGCGACGCCAAGGCGCGCATCTACGTGTCCGACTTCCGCGCGGAGCTGGTAGCCATCGCCGGCCACTACCGCGTGTTTGAACAATTGCCAAAGGATCTCGAAGGCCAGGCTGTGCAATGCTGGCTCGAAGGTGAAAAATTGCTGATCGCGAAACTTTGACGCGGCCGCGCCGGCCTGCAACGATCGCGACACTACTAATCGCAACATCATTACAAGAAACATATTCGGGAGATGGGCCCTTGACTGCTGAGATCATCGTTGTCACCTCGGGCAAAGGTGGCGTGGGCAAGACCACGACCAGCGCCTCGCTCGCCACCGGCCTGGCCGTCCATGGCAAGAAGGTCGCCGTGATCGACTTCGACGTCGGCCTGCGCAACCTCGACCTGATCATGGGCTGCGAGCGCCGCGTGGTGTACGACTTCGTCAACGTCGTGCACGGCGAGGCCACGCTCAAGCAGGCCCTGATCAAGGACAAGCGCTACGACACCCTCTACGTGCTGGCCGCCAGCCAGACGCGCGACAAGGACGCGCTGACCCAGGAAGGCGTGGAGAAAGTGCTGCAGGGCCTGTCCGACGAAGGCTTCGACTACGTCGTGTGCGATTCGCCCGCCGGCATCGAGAAGGGCGCGCACCTGGCCATGTATTTCGCCGACCACGCGGTGGTGGTGGTCAACCCGGAAGTGTCCTCGGTGCGCGATTCCGACCGCATCCTGGGCCTGCTCGCCAGCAAGACCCGCCGCGCCGAAAAGGGCGAAGACGCGATCAAGCAGCACCTGCTGCTGACCCGCTACAACCCGGCACGCGTCGCGGTGGGCGAAATGCTCAGCGTGAAAGACGTCGAAGACATCCTCGGCATCTCGGTGGTCGGCGTCATTCCGGAATCGGAGAACGTGCTGGCCGCGTCCAATTCGGGCGTGCCGGTGATCCTCGATGAGAACTCGCATGCGGGCCAGGCTTATACGGACACCGTGGCCCGCCTCCTTGGCGAAGAGCGCCCGCTGCGCTTCCTCGAAGTGCAGAAGAAGGGCTTCTTCCAGCGCGTATTCGGAGGTTGAACGCGATGGGTATTCTTGATTTCCTCAAGCGCAGGCCCGAGCCGACCGCCGTGGTGGCCAAGGAACGCCTGCGCATCATCGTGGCGCAGGAGCGCTCCTCGCGCGGAGCGCCCGACTACTTGCCGCTGCTGCGCAACGAGTTGCTCGAAGTGATCAAGAAATATGTCCACGTGGACATCGAAGCGATCAACATCAACGTCGAGCGCGACAGCGGGCACGAAGTACTGGAACTCTCGGTCGCCCTGCCCGACCACAACAAGCCCGGTTCGACCGCTCCGGTCGCCGGCTGATGCAGCGCCGGCGGGCATGTGCCCGCCGGTATCCCTCCCCTCACGATTCCCGCGCAGACACTGTCCGCGCCGCGACGCATGCCAGCAACGCCCGCCCCTCCTTCCGTGCTGCGCCTGGCCGAGATCCAGGAGCATGACGCGCGTGCCCTGCTCGCCCGCTACGGCCTGAGCCTCGAACGCGTGCCCGACGGCCAGCCCATCCCGGGCAGCTTCTGGGGCGACGAGGAGGCCGGCATCATCGGCAGCGTGGTGTATGCGCGCGGCGATACGCCCGTGCATTCGCTGCTGCACGAGGCCGGGCACCTGATCGTGCTGCCGCCGGAGCGGCGCGCGCAGGTGCATACCGACGCGACCGATTCGATCGCCGAAGAAGACGCCACCTGTTATCTGCAGATCGTGCTCGCCGACGCGCTGCCTGGCGTCGGCCGCGCGCGCCTGATGGCGGATATGGACGCCTGGGGCTACAGCTTCCGGCTGGGCTCGACCGCGGCGTGGTTCGCCGAGGATGCGCAGGACGCGCGGCTGTGGCTGGTGGAGCATGCGTTGCTCGACGCGCAAGGGCGCCCCATCGCTGCGTAGGTTGGGGTGAGCCACAGGCGAACCCCAACGTTGCGACGCATATCCCGGTGCCGATGTTGGGGTTCGCCTGCGGCTCACCTCAACCTACGCCAATTCGCTCACCGCCCCCTGCGGCACCCGCTCCAGCGTCCGCCGATACCACCGCCACGACACCCAGCCGATCACCGTCAAGCCCGACGCCCCCAGCGCCAGGTAGAGCATCCGGTCGGCCAGCAGCGGCGACAGCACGCCCGCCACCACGCTGCACAACAGCAAGCTGGCAAATGCCTGCACCGAAGATGCCCCGCCGCGGTGATGCGGAAACCGGTCCAGCAGCAGCAAGGTCAAGGTCGGAAACGCCAACTGCACGCCCACGCCATGCAACACCAGCGGCAGCATCGACCAGGGCAGCACGGGGTCCGGCAGCACCAGCGCAAACAGCAGATGCAGCGCACAGGCGGCCAGCATCGAGAAATACCCCAGGTTCACCGTATAGACCTGGCTGCGCCGCACCGCGAGGCGGCCGGACATCCACGCACCGGCCATCAAGCCGATCACCACCGGCAGGAACAGCCAGGGAAAACCCTGCGCCGTCAGGTGCAGCAGGTCGCGCACGATGCGCGGCGCCGAGGCGATATAAAGGAACAGGCCGGCGAAGTTCACCGAGCACGACACCAGCAGCGGCCGGAACGGCACGTCGCGCCCGAAGCCGACATAGCCGGCCAGCAACGCGCGCGGCGCAAAGCTGGTGCGCGCCTGCGGCGGATGGCTCTCGCGCAGCAGCAGCACCAGCGCCGTCGCCAGCACCGCGGTAAAACCCATCAGCACCCAGAAGATGCCGTGCCAGCTGCCGAAGTAGAGGATCTGCGCGCCGACCATCGGCGCGATCACCGGCGCGATGCTGAAGATCATCATCACCCGCGACATCAGCTGCTGCGCCGCGGCGCCTTCGTAGCAGTCGCGCACGATGGCGCGCCCCACCACCAGGCCGGCGCCCGCGCACATGCCCTGCAGGCCGCGGCAGGCCAGCAGCATCGGGAACGAGGTGGCCAGCGCAGCGCCGGCCGAGGCCAGCGCATACACCGCGATGCCGGCCACCAGCACCGGCTTGCGCCCCACTGCGTCCGACAGCGCGCCATGGAACAGGCTCATCGCGGCATAGGTCAGCAGGTAGACGCTGATCAGCTGCTGCAGCTGCGCGTTGTCCACGCCGAACTGCGCCCCGATCAGCGGGAACGCCGGGAACACCGCATCGATGGAAAACGGGCCGATCATCGACAGGCCCGCGAGCAGCACCGGCAGGCTGCGCTGCACGGCGCGGGGAGTAGCGTTCATGGCGTGCAACGAGAGGGGGCGCGAGGCTTGCGAGTATAGGGGTGCGTCGCCGGCCCCGCATGCTCCACTCGTCAGCTCAGGGTTGGCGCCATGCCAATACCTTCGGCTAGCATGCCCAACGCAGGGGAGATGGCATGCCTCCCGTTCCGTGTCGATACGGACGAACCGCGCCGCGGCTCGATACATTCACCCCGAGCCCGGCGCTGATGATGCCTGCACACCGGCTCGCGCCGGGGCGCAGGCGCGTGCCTGGTTCCGGAGGGCTGCAACCCTTTTAGGAGACATTGCACGTGAGTTATTCCGGATTCCTGGTCGTTGGCATCGGCGGCGCTCTCGGCTGCTGGTTGCGCTGGACCCTCGGCGTGCTGCTCAACCCGCTGTTCCCCACCGTCCCGCTGGGCACGCTCGCCGCCAACCTGGCCGGCGGCCTGCTGATGGGCTGCGTGCTGGGCGTGTTCGACCACTACCAGACCCTGCCGCCGGAGCTGCGCCTGTTCATCGCCACCGGCTTCCTCGGCGGCCTGACCACCTTCTCCACGTTCTCGGCCGAGGCCACCACCCTGCTGCTGCGCCAGCAGTACCTGTGGTTCGCCGGCCACGTGGCCTTCCACCTGCTGGGTTCGATCGCGATGACCATCGCCGGCATCGCCGCCACCCGCCTGCTGCTGCGCGCCTGAAGGAGGAGCCGAGATGAATGACGACACCATCCAGCAGGGCCGGCTGCTGATCTTCTACTGCCGCCAGCGCGCGCGGCACGACGGCAAACTGGTCCACGAATGGCTGCTCGAACTGGCCCGGCGCCAGGGCATCGGCGGCGGCTCGGCGTTCCGTGCCATCGCCGGCTACGGCCGCCACGGCGTGCTGCACGAGGAACAGTTCTTCGACCTGGCCGACGACCTGCCGGTGAAAGTCGAATTCCTGCTGGACGAAACCCGGGCGCAAACGCTGCTGTCGGCCGTGCGCGCGGCCAACGTCGACGTGGTCTATGCATCGCTGGCGGCAGGCTTCGAGGTACTCGGCAAGCACTGATTCCGTTGTCCCACCCACCCCTGAGGCACGCATGAGCCGGGACTCCCTGAAGCAACGCGCCATCACCTTGCTGGAGCACGCCGGCATCCATCTGGACGGCGGCGCCCCCACCGATCTGCGCGTGCACGACGACGATCTCTACGCCCGCGTATTCGCCCACGGCTCGCTCGGCCTGGGCGAGGCCTATATGGACGGCTGGTGGGATGCCGACGACCTGCCCGGCATGTTCACCCGCCTGCTGCGCTCGCACGTGGACCGCGAGCTGAGGACGCTGGACACGCTGCTGGCGCATCTGAAGGCGCGCTTCATCAACCTGCAGCGCGGCGAGCATGCCTACGAGATCGGCCGCGCCCACTACGACCTGGGCAACGACCTGTTCCAGGCCATGCTGGGCAAGCGCCTGGTCTATTCCTGCGGCTACTGGGCGCAGGCCGACAACCTCGACGACGCGCAGGCGGCCAAGCTCGATCTGGTCTGCCGCAAGCTGCGCCTGCAGCCGGGCCAGCGGGTGCTGGACATCGGTTGCGGCTGGGGCGAGGCGCTCAAGTACGCGGCAGAGCGCTACGGTATCGAAGGCGTGGGCGTCACCGTCTCGCAGGAGCAGGCCGAGTTCGCGCGCCAGCTGTGCGCCGGACTGCCGGTGGAAATCCGCCTGCAGGACTACCGCGAGCTGGACGAGCGCTTCGACGCGGTCTTCTCGATCGGCATGTTCGAGCACGTCGGCGCGCTCAACTACCGCACTTATTTCGAGGTGGCGCGCCGCTGCCTGAAGGACGACGGCCTGTTCGTGCTGCATTCGATCGGCAGCAACGGCTCGCCGTCGCGGCCCGATCCATGGATCGAGAAGTACATTTTCCCGAACTCGATGATCCCCTCCGCGCAACAGGTGGCCGAAGCCTTGCAGGACCTGTTCGTGGTCGAGGACTGGCACAACTTCGGCGCCGACTACGCACGCACCCTGGACGCCTGGCGCGCCAACTTCGACGCGGCCTGGCCGCACCTGGCCGAGAACTACGACGACCGCTTCCGCCGCATGTGGCAGTTCTACCTGTCGGTGTCGGGCGCGGTGTTCCGCAGCCGCCGCGACCAGTTGTGGCAACTGACGCTGAGCCCCGAGGGCGTGCCCGGCGGCTACCGCGTGCCGCGCTGAACCGCGCTTGCCGCCATGCAGCGGGCGCGGGATAGTGCCGCATCATTCCAAGCGCCATCGCTGAGGGGAGTCACGATGAAACGCCTGCTTGCCACCCTGGCCGCCGTGCTCGGCCTGTGCGCGGCGCATGCCGCAGACCTGCCGTCCAAGAGCCCACCTGCCCCCGCCAGCTACTTCGACAACAGCGGCCGCGACGACGTGCTGAGCGGCGGCGTCAAGACCATCGTGATCGACACGCCCAAGGGCAAGTTCCGCGTGTGGACCAAACGCACCGGCAACAACCCGAAGCTGAAACTGTTGCTGCTGCACGGCGGCCCCGGCGCCACTCACGAATACTTCGAAGCCTTCGACAGCTTCATGCCCGCCGCCGGCGTCGAGTACTACTACTACGACCAGCTGGGCTCCGCCTACAGCGACCAGCCCAAGGACGACTCGCTGTGGACCACCGCGCGCTTCGTCGAGGAAGTCGAACAGGTGCGCCAGGCGCTGCATCTGGACCAGGACAACTTCTGCCTGCTCGGCCACTCCTGGGGCGGCATCCTGGCCATGGAGTACGCGCTGAAATACCAGCAGCACCTGAAGTGCCTGGTGATCTCCAACATGATGGACTCGATCCCCGCCTACAACGTCTATGCCAGCAAGGTGCTGGAGCCGGCGATGGATCCCAAGCTGCTGGCCGAAGCCAAGCAGCTCGAAGCCAGCGGCCGCACCGCCGACCCGCGCTACATGCAGATCCTCACCCCGATGCACTACGAACAGCACGTGCTGCGCATGCCCGAAGCGCAGTGGCCGGACCCGGTGCAACGCGCCTTCGCCCATCTCAACGAGCGCGTGTACACGCTGATGCAAGGCCCCAGCGAACTGGGCGCCAGCGGCCGCCTGGAGCACTGGGACCGCAGCAAGGACCTGCAGCAGATCCGCGTGCCCACCCTGGTGATCGGCGCGCAACACGACACCATGGATCCCGCCTACATGGCCGCGATGGCGAAGAAGCTGCCGCAGGGCCGCTTCCTGCTGTGCCCCAAGGGCAGCCATATGGCGATGTACGATGACCAGCGCACCTACTTCGACGGCCTCACCCGCTTCCTGCAGGACGTCGAAGCCGGACACGCCGCCCACTGACGCCTGCCCCGCCCGCCGTCCCATCTGGAGTTGCCGTTGAAGCCGTTCCGCCGTATCCGCGTCCTGTTCGCGCTGTGCCTGCTGCTCGCCGCCCCCGCCTTCGCCAACCCCGGCCTGTGGGTGGCGAAGAAGGACCAGGCCACCGTCTACCTGTTCGGCACCGTGCACCTGCTGCCCTCGGACACCAACTGGTCGTCGAAGCCACTGGACCAGGCCCTCGAAGCCAGCAGCCGCCTGGTCATCGAACTGACCGACGACAACCCCGCCAACATGCAGGCGCTGGTGATCAAGTACGGCCTCGACCCGGCCCACCCGCTCTCCGGCAAATTGTCCGAACGCGACCGCCACCGCCTCGAACGCGCCGCCGAGGAGGCCCAGCTCCCCGGCGGCGCCGCCACCCTGCAGGCCATGCGCCCCTGGCTGGCCGCCGTGTCGCTCGCCGTGGGCCCCCTGGTCCGCGCCGGCATGGACCCCGCCCAGGGCGTCGACAAGACGCTGCGCGCGCGCATGGAAAAAGCCGACAAACCGGTCGAAGGCCTGGAAACCGCCGAGCAACAGCTACGCATGCTCGCCGACATGCCCGAACCCCTCCAACTCTCCTTCCTGCGCCAAAGCCTGGACGAAGTCGCCCAAGGCCCCGCCCGCCTGCGCGACCTGATCGACGCCTGGCGCCGCGGCGACACCGACGAAATCGCCCGCATCGAAGACGAAGACCTGCGCAAAGGCTCCCCCGAGCTGTACGACCGCATGCTGGTAAAGCGCAACGAAGCGTGGGCAAAGAACATCGCCGAACGCATGAAGCAACCGGGCACCACCTTCGTCGCGGTCGGCGCGGGACATCTTGCAGGCCCGGACAGCCTGCTGAAGCAGCTGGAAAAGCTGGGCATCGAAGTACAACGGCAGTAATCCCCAACGCACCAAAACGTTGGGGTTCGCCTGCGGCTCACCCCAACCTACGCCTGCATCGACGCACCGAAGCGGCATGACGGCCAGGATGCAATCTGGCACCATCCCGAGCCAATCCCGCGCGCCCCGCGCGCCACCTCCCCGCGTAACTAAATGAATCTGCAAGCCAATTTCGAACAGATCCCGCTCAAGGAATACGCCGAGCGCGCCTACCTCGACTACTCCATGTACGTGGTCCTGGACCGCGCCCTCCCCTTCGTCGGCGACGGCCTGAAACCCGTCCAGCGCCGCATCGTCTACGCGATGAGCGAGCTGGGCCTGTCCGCCACCTCGAAACCGAAAAAGTCCGCGCGCACCATCGGCGACGTCATCGGCAAATTCCATCCGCACGGCGACAGCTCCTGCTACGAAGCGATGGTGCTGATGGCGCAGCCGTTCTCGTATCGCTACCCGCTGGTCGACGGCCAGGGCAACTTCGGTTCGCCCGACGACCCGAAGAGCTTCGCGGCGATGCGCTACACCGAATCCAAGCTCAGCCCGATCGCCGAGGCGCTGCTGGGCGAGCTGGGCCAGGGCACGGTGGACTGGGTGGCCAACTTCGACGGCACCCTGGAAGAACCGAGCTGGCTGCCGGCGCGCGTGCCGCACGTGCTGCTCAACGGCTCGATGGGCATCGCCGTGGGCATGGCCACCGACATCCCGCCGCACAACCTGCGCGAAGTGGTCAGCGCCTGCATCCGCCTGCTCGACGATCCGGACGCCAGCATCGCCGACCTGTGCGAGCACATCCAGGGTCCGGACTACCCGACCGAAGCGGAGATCATCACCCCGCGCAACGAGCTGCTGGCGATCTACCACAGCGGCGTCGGCTCGCTGCGCGCCCGCGCCGTGTACCAGCGCGAAGACAGCAATATCGTGATCACCGCGCTGCCGCACCAGGTCAGCCCGTCCAAGGTGCTGGAGCAGATCGCCGCGCAGATGCGCGCGAAGAAGCTGCCGATGATCGAGGACCTGCGCGACGAGTCCGATCACGAGAACCCGATCCGCCTGGTGGTGGTGCCGCGCTCCAACCGCATCGATCCGGACGAGGTGATGCAGCACCTGTTCGCCACCACCGATCTGGAAAAAAGCTTCCGCGTCAATCTCAACATGATCGGCCTGGACGGCCGGCCGCAGGTCAAGGACCTCAAGCGCATCCTCAGCGAATGGCTGAGCTTCCGCACCGCTACGGTGACGCGCCGCCTGGAGCACCGCCTGGCCAAGGTCGAGCGCCGCCTGCACCTGTTGGAAGGCCTGCGCATCGCCTACCTCAACCTGGACGAAGTGATCCGCATCGTCCGCAGCGAGGACGAGCCCAAGCCCGTGCTGATGGCGCGCTTCAAGCTCAGCGAAGAGCAGACCGACTACATCCTCGAAACCAGGCTGCGCCAGCTGGCCCGCCTCGAGGAAATGAAGATCAATGCCGAGCGCGACCAGCTCGAGGAAGAGCGCGCCCGCATCAACGTGCTGCTGAAGTCGCCGGCCAAGCTCAAGGGCCTGATCAAGGAAGAACTGCGCGCCGACGCCGCCAAGTTCGGCGACGAGCGCCGCTCGCCGCTGGTCAAGCGCGAAGCCGCGCAGGCGCTGGACGAAAGCGCCCTGGTGGCGAGCGAGCCGGTCACCGTGGTGCTCAGCCAGAAGGGCTGGATCCGCGCCGGCAAGGGCCACGACGTGGACGCCGAAGGCCTGTCCTACCGCGAGGGCGACAGCCTGCTCGCCGCGGTGAGGGCGCGCACCACGCAGCAGATCGCGGTGATCGATTCCACCGGCCGCAGCTATTCCACCGCGGCGCACACGCTGCCTTCCGCGCGCGGCAACGGCGAGCCGCTGACCGGCCGCTTCAGCCCGCCGGCCGGCGCCAGCTTCGATGCGCTGTGCGCCGGCGACAACGACACCCGCCTGATCCTGGCCACCGATTTCGGCTACGGCTTCGTCACCCGCTTCGAGGCGCTTACCGGCCGCAACAAGGCAGGCAAGCAGATGCTCACACTGGGCGACGGCGCGCGCGTGCTGCCGCCGCAGGTCAGCGCCGACCCTTCGCGCGACCGCCTGGTGGTGGTCACCACCGAAGGCCATCTGCTGATGTTCTCGGTGGCCGAGCTGCCGGAACTGGACAAGGGCAAGGGCAACAAGCTGATCGAGATTCCCAAGGCCAAGCTGTCCTCCGGCGACGAACGCGTGGTCGGCGTGGCGGTGGTGACCGAGGGCAAGGGCGAAGTCACCCTGTACGCCGGCCAGCGCAAGCTCACCCTGCGCTGGTCCGACCTGGTCGAATTCGGCGGCAACCGTGCCACCCGCGGCGGCGTGCTGCCGCGCGGCCTGCGCCGGGTGGAGCGGATCGAAACCACGGCTTGATCGCGACCTGCCCCTCTCCCGCCGGGAGAGGGGTCGGGGTGAGCTGGCGTAGGTTGGGGTGAGCCGCCGGCGAACCCCAACATCATTACCTCATGCGCAACACATCGTTGGGGTTCGTCATCGGCTCACCCCAAGCTGCGCCGGTCCGATACCCCCGCCTTGGAACTTCCTTCCAGCGCCAACCGTCGAATCCCTGTTGTGCACGCCCGCCCCGCCCCAACCGTTATCGGCAGCGCACCCGGAGTCACCCCATGAACACCAAGCTCATCGCCACCGCGCTCGCCGTCGCCCTGCTCGCCACCGCCGCTCATGCGCAGACGGCAAGCAACCTCAACCTCAAGCTGCCGCCCGGCAGCGTCCCGGCCAGCGCCAGCACCGCTGCCGCCCCGGCCAGGCCCGGCGACGCCCCGCCCGCGATGGACGCGGTCAACGCCCGCCCCGCCGGCAGCGCGGCCAGCACCCGTGCCGCCCCCGGCGTCTACTACGGCGACACCAGCGGCCGCACCGCCGCCCAGGACGAAGCCGAGGCGGAAGCCGCCCGTCCGCACTGCGACGACGCCACCTACAACCAGCCCCAGGTGCACGGCAGCGTGGGCATGGGCGTGGTCACCGGCAACCACTGGGGTTCGGGCACCTACAACAGCGGCGCGGTGAACGTCACGCAGCGCCTGGGCGACTGCTCGCACCCCACCGGCAGCATCGGCCTGTCGATCGGCGTCAGCCGCTTCAACGGGCGCTGATGCGCAAGCTTCGGCGGCGCTAAGTGCCGGATCGGCAAGCGGGTCGAAAGTTTTTAGAAAGAGCCCCCGGCCAGACTGGCCCAGTCAGTCTCATCTAATCGCGAAATCATGCGCCCAGCCGTTACGCTCCACCCCACCCTTCGCCTGGGCCGTCAGCCGTGATCCAGAACGTCGAATTCCGCCTCGAAGGCGGCCGCGCCGGCGTGATGCTGATCCACGGCCTGACCGGCACCCCCACCGAAATGCGCCTGGTCGGCCGCGGCCTGAACCGCGCCGGCTTCGATGTGTACGGCATGCAGCTCGCCGGCCACTGCGGCGACGTGGACGATCTGATCGCCACCGGCTGGAAGGACTGGTACGCCAGCGTGCAGGCCGCCGCCGAACGCTATGCGCAAGAGCTCGACCATCTATTCGTGGCCGGCCTGTCGATGGGCGCCGTGCTGGCGCTGAAGCTGGCCGCCGACCGTCCGGACCTGGTCAAGGGCGTGGGCGTCTATGGCGCTACCTTCCGCTACGACGGCTGGGCCACGCCCTGGTACAGCAAGCTGTCTTTCATGCTGCCGCTGATCGGCCGCCTGGGCATCGGCAAGCACCGCATGGTGCATGAGAACGAGCCCTACGGCCTGCGCGACGAGCGCATCCGCGCCCAGATCAGTACGGCCATGCTCGGCGGCGACAGCGCCGCGGCCGGCCTGCCCGGCAATCCGTGGCCGTCGCTGGCCGAGATGTACAAGATGGCCGCGGTGGTGAAGCGCGACCTGCCCAAGGTCACCGCGCCCTGCCTGATCGCGCACGCCACCGAAGACGACATCGCCAGCCTCGAAAATGCGCGCATGGTCGAACGCGGCGTGTCCGGCCCGGTGGAGATGCTGCTGCTCGAAGACAGCTACCACATGATCACCGTGGACCGCGAACGCCGCCTGCTGATCGACCGTTCCGCCGATTTCTTCGGCCGCATCGCCGACCCGGCCGCTGCAGCCGCCGCGCGCGCCGCGGCCTGAATCCGCGCGACCTCGCCGCCGGAATCGCGGCATGATGACAGCGGTTTGATTACAGCGGCTTGATTACAGCATGGGAGCAGCGGATGCCTGATCGCGTGAAGTCCTTACCGTGCCGCGGAGCGCGCCGATGAGCCCGCTCGCCGTCACGCTGTGGCTGCTCAACGTCAGCCTGGACACCGTCGGCCAGCTCGCCTTCAAGGCCGCGGCCAGCGACCCGAAGGCCGGCGACGGCCTGGCGCGCTGGCGCTACATGGCCGCGCGGCCGTGGCTGTGGGTGGGCATCGCCTCGTACGTCGCCGAGTTCCTGGTGTGGATCGCCTTCCTGTCGCTGGTCGACCTCTCTGAAGGCGTGCTGCTCGGCTCGATCAATATCGTGGTGATCATGATCGCCGGACGCATCCTGTTCCGCGAGAAGCTCACCCCATTGCGCGTCACCGGCATCCTGCTGGTCACCGCGGGCGTGTGCATCGTGGGGATCGCCGGTGGAGGCTGAGCGCATGCAAACCGCACCCGCACGACTCGGGCGCTTCTACTTTTTCGGCTTCCTGATCCTGGTGGCGTTCGACACCGTGGTGCAGCTGGCCTTCAAGTACGCCGGCAACCACGCGTTTCCGCCGGAGGCGAACTGGGCGTGGATCGTGCGCGTGTTCGGCCATCCGTGGATCTACCTGGCGGTGGTCGGCTATGTCGGCAACTTCTTCACCTGGATGACCCTGCTGAAGCACGCGCCGATCGGCCCGGCCTTTGCGGTCACGCATCTGGAAGTGGTCAGCGTGATGCTGTTTTCGATCTGGCTGTTCAACGAGCCGCTGACCTGGGCGCGGGTGATCGGCGCGCTGGTGATCGTGGCCGGCATCGTCTGCCTCGCCCTGGCCGAAAGCGGCGCGCATCCGGAGGGCGATGCGCCCACCGAAGCCAAGGGCGCACTCGGCGTCTCCGCCGGAGACTGACGCGCATGCGCCGCGAGCTGCCGCCCACCGCCGGCCTGCCGCTGCGCCCGTCGGACCTGCTGCCGCGCCGCGCGCGCTTCGCCGCGAACCTGGCCGGCTGGCTCGGCGTCGCCGACCCGCAGCTCGAATGCTCCGGCACCGCCGCCATGGTGGTGGCCTTGCACGCCATGCACCGCCTGCGCCCGCAGCGCGACGAAGTGGTGGTGCCGGCCTGGACCTGCCCGCTGGTGGCGCTGGCCATCCATCGCGCGGGGCTGAAGCTCAAGCTGTGCGACCTCGCGCCCGGCAGCATCGACCTGGACGCTGCGCAACTGGCCACCCTGTGCGGCCCGCGCACGCTGGCCATCGTGCCCACGCACCTGGCCGGCCGAGTCGTCGACGTGCCGGCCGCCATGGCCATCGCGCGCGACTGCGGCGCCTACGTACTGGAAGACGCCGCGCAGGCGCTGGGCGCCCGCCACGGCGACGCCAGCGTGGGCCTGCTCGGCGATGCGGGCTTTTTCAGTCTCGCCGTGGGCAAGGGGCTGACGCTGTACGAAGGCGGCGTGCTGATCTCGCGCGACGCGCAACTGCGCCAGGCCTGCATGGCCAGCCGCCGCGAAGTGATCCGCACCAACCCGCGCTGGAGCATGCAGCGTGCGGTGGAACTGCTCGGCTACGCCGTGGCCTATCGCCCCTCGCTGCTGTACGCGGTCTATGGCAAACCGCTGCGCGCAGCCCTGGCCGCCGGCGATCCGGTGGCTGCCGTCGGCGACGACTTCGGCCCCGACATCCCGCTGCATCCGCTCGGCCGCTGGCGCCAGGGCGTGGGCACGGCCGCCTTCGCACGCCTGCCGGGCTTTCTCGATTACACCCGCCGGCAAGCCCGCGCGCGGCTCGAACCGCTGCGCGCCCTGCCCGGCGTCACGGTGTTCGACGACGCACCCGGCACGCAAGGCAGCTGGCCCTTCCTGCTGCTCACGCTGCCGACCGGCGAAGCACGCGATAGCGCACTCGACACCTTGTGGACGGCCGGCCTCGGCGTCAGCCGCCTGTTTATCCACGCCCTGCCCGACTACGGCTACCTGCGCGACATCGTGCCCGCGGCAAACTTGCCGAACGCCCGCGATTTCGCCGCGCGCTCGCTGACCATCACCAACAGCCCCTGGCTGCGCGACGACGAATTCGCGCGCATTGTCGATACGCTGCAACGCGTATTGCGCAACTGAAAGCAAAACAAAACCCCGCTTTCGCAAGCGGGGTTCTGCATGTCGCGCCGGACGCGAGGCTTATTGGCAACCCGGGAACTTGAACGACGCCAGCCGCGTATTCCAGTTGAACGAGCCAGTCGTCTTCAAATACTCGTTGGTGTACCAGAACGTGCAATCGTCCACCGGATCGACCGTCATCGCGCTGTAGTCGCCCCAGCGCGACAGGTTATTGCCGCTCTGCGAACCGGTGCCTTCGACGATGCTCGCCTCGGCCTGCATGGTGTTGAGCGCATCGGTGGCCAGGCGCCCGGTGTAGCGGATGGCCGGATGGATCGTGCTGCTCGACGCGCTGTAGCCAAGCGCCATATTGCCCTGCTTGTCCATCGCCACCGAGCCGAGCCAGCGATACGTGGTATCGGGCGAATAAGTCGACTGCTGATACACCACCGGCGTGGTGCCGGGACTGCGGACTTCATACCAGCGCACGCCGGTATACGGGTTCTGCTTGCTGGTGCCGACCTTCACCGCATGGCTGACCACCAGTGCTTCGTGATCGGCGAAATGGCGGTACGCCAGGCGGAACATCAGCCGGTCCGCCAGCGAATCCAGCTTCTGCCTGGTCCCCGACTGCGGAATGCAGGTACCGCCGCTGCATGCCGCCGAGAACGAAGCGACCGGGATGGCCGTGGGTCCGCTCAAGGTACTGTTGGCGCTGTTGCTCCAGTCGACATGGAACTTCCACAGATTGAGCTTGCCGGTACCGAAGTTCAGCAAGTAATCCGGTGCGCCCGCCGGCGGCGCGGTGGCGCCATCGAGATCCGCCGGCAACAGGCTGCCGTAGCTGCTGGAAAGCTGGAAGCACTGCTGCGTCGCCGCCTGCCCGCCCAACATCTTGCTGCGGTCGTAGGCGCACACCTTGGCGCCGGAGAAGCTGTTGCCGCTGAACATGTTGAAGCTGATGTAGTAAGCGTCCGGCCATACACCCAGCTTCGGATAGTCCGGGAAGGTGCTGCCGTAGTTGAACGCATAGCGGTAGTACGCGCCGGTGGCGTCGCTGGTGGCGGAGACCGCGACGCACTGGTAATACGGTGCGGCGGTGACGGCGAACTGCGTGATGATCCAGCGGCCGGCAGCCTTGTCGTACACCACCACGGCGTCGCCGTCGTTGTCGCTTTCGCACGGACCGCCGAAACCGGACCACAGCGTGTTGCTCTGCACCGGCCCATAGACCACGGCCTTGCTCGCCTTGTCGAAGACCGCGAAGCCGGAGTTGACGATCTGCACGTACTGCGTGGCGCCGACCGCGCCATTGGTATCCGGCGGCGCACTGTCCACCGTAAAGGTGCCCTGCGGTCCGCTGAAGCCCTGGCCTACGCCATCCACACCGCTGCCGGCGGTGGGCGCGGCGCCGGTCGCACTGCCTTGCACGGCGCCGTCAGGCGGCGAGCCGGGGCCGTCGATCCACGGTAGTGGCCGCGCCGCATGCTCACGTTTGCTCTTGGAGAAATCGTCGGGGCGCGGCATCACGCCGCGCAGGGAATGCAGCGTGTCGTGCTGCGCGGCCGGCGTGGCCTCCGCGCCGGACTGGTCCTGTGCGTGCACGCTTCCCACGCACGACAGGCCGACGGCGACACACAACGCGGCGCCCGCGGCACCGGTTTGCTTCAGCAACATGATGGTCTCCCTGGTCAAGAGTCAACGAACGAACGATCACCCTCTATCGAGACCGGTTCGCGCCATCCCCCTGCCATTGTCGACGCCGCCGGCACCGCTTAGCCGTGGCCGTTGCGCGGCGCATGGCGCCGGGCACACGAAGACGGCCAGCTGGCCGTCTTCGTAACGCATTTGGCTTAGCTCATCCTTACGGCGGCGGCTGCTCGAAATGCATAGTCCGATCCGCCGGCCGGGTGACCAAAATAGACAGCCGCGGCAGGCGGCAGACATTTTTCGTCCGGCGCCTGAAAAAATCTGCAGAAAGCCTATGCCGAAAGATATAGGCGAATGCCCATCGATTATCCAGACCCGATTTATCGAATCGTGAAAAACCGGCGAAATCTCGATTTTCCAGGCTTTCGCGCAACCAGGCTTGCGCGGAACTTTCCCAGGCATGGCTGATGCATATGAATCACCCGTCATCGCCGGTGATAACCAGCTGTTACACCGGATGGCCTAAGGCCACGATTATGTCCAGGCGGCCGACCGGCAAATTGACATTGGATATTGCCGATACCTACGCTGCACTTGCCATTCCAGCTCGATGTCGCCGGGCTTTCGTATTAAGGCGCTGTCGCGGAATAACCACGTGGACTCATGGGGGAGTTCTCACATGGTCGCGCTCACCTCGCCATTCACCGCTACGCCGCCAGGCCGGCAGGCGCAGCGCTGTGCGGCACGCGGCTTCACCCTGATCGAACTGATGGTGGTAGTGGCGGTGATCGCCATTCTCGCTGCCATCGCCATTCCCAGCTATTACCGCTACATGCTGCGCGCCAATCGCGCGGCGGCGGAGACCGTGATGCTCGACATGAGCAGCGCGCAGGAGCGCTACATGATCGACAGCCGCCAATACACCACCAGCAATGCACTGCTGGGCTACGGCACGCTGCCGAACACCGTCGCGCCGAACTACACCATAGCGGTAGCCACCAGCGCCGGCCCGCCGCCCAGCTACACCGTCACCGCCACCCCGATCGGCAACCAGACCCGCGATACCGATTGCGGCACGCTCAAGCTCGGCAGCGACGGGAGCAAGACCGCCTCGGGCACGTCCACCACGTGCTGGAAGAAATAACCATGCGCCGCGAACTCGCCAGGGGTTTCACCGCGATCGAGCTGATGGTCACGGTCTCCGTGCTGCTGGTGCTGACCATGCTCGCGGTGCCGCAGATGGCGCCGTTCCTGCAACGCCAGCGCCTGAAGAACGCCACCATGGACCTCGCCTCCAGCGCGGTGTTCGCGCGCAGCGAGGCGATCAAGCGCAACGGCAATGTCTACGTGGTGGCCAATGGCACGGACTGGAGCAAGGGCTGGACGGTCAGCAGCGCCAGCGCCGTCACCGCCGCCAGCACGATCCGCGCGCAGGGCACGCTGGATGGCCTGCGCATCAGCGAAGGCGGCGGCAATACCTCGTTCAATTTCGGCGGCGACGGCCGCATGCCAGGCACCGGCATGTCGTTCACCCTCAACCCCACCGTCACCGCGCAAGGCCAGCAGCCGCTGTGCGTCGCGGTGGGCGCCACCGGGCGCGTGCAGACCACCAAGGGAGCCTGCTCATGAAAGGCCAGCGCGGCATTCTGCTGATCGAGGTGCTGGTGTCGATGCTGATCGCATCGGTCGCCTTGCTGGGCACGGTGATGATGATGGCGCGCTCCACCCGCAACGAGATGGAGTCCTACCAGCGCGTGCAGGCGCTGACCCTGGTGCAGGACATGGTCTCGCGCATCAATGCCAACCGGCAGGTGGCCGCGTGCTATTCGAACGGCGCCACCGGCGTGGTCACCGGCTCCGGCTCTGCCGCGCCGGCGGCCTGCGCCACCGGCACGCCCACGCCCACCGCGCTGCAGGCCGCCACCGCCAACGCCGACCTCGTCGCCTGGCGCGCCGCACTGCTCGGCGCAAGCGAGAACTCCGGCGGCAACAAGGTCGGCGCCATGCTCGGCGCGATCGGCTGCGTCGAGCGCATCGACGCGACCAACAACGTCTACCGCATCACCGTGGTGTGGCAGGGCCTGATGCCCACCGCCGCGCCGGGCCTGAGCTGCGGGCAGAACAAGTTCGGCGACGACAGCCTGCGCCGCGCCGTCAGCGTGCAAGTACGCATTGCCAACCTCTCGTGACGGCCGCCATGCGCACTCCCTCTTCCATCTCGCCACTCCAACGCCAGCGCGGCGTGTCGCTGGTCGAGCTGATGATCGGCGTGACCATCGGACTGGCCATGCTGGCCGCGCTGGGCTCGCTGTACGTGGCCACGTCCAAGGCGCGCGCCGAATTCAACAAGACCGGCGAGCAGGTGGAGAACGGCCGCTACGCGCTGGAATCGATGGTGCGCGACGTCGAGATGGCCGGCTTCTTCGGCCGCCCGGGCCTGTCCGCCTCGCTGCAATACAACCTGCCCGGCGCCTGCACCACGGCGCAGACCTCGATGGGTTTCGACAACACCACTTCGCCGATCACCGTGCCGGCGGCGTTGTCCGGCGTGGCCGCGGGCGGCGCGAAACCCACCTGCCTTTCCAACATGAGCACGGGCACCGAAGCGCTGACCGTGCACTATGCCTCCGGCAATGTCTCGGCGACGGTGTCCGGCACCGAGTATTACCTGCAGCAATCGAGCTGCAGCAGCGACACCAGGCAGCTGATCTACGACAGCAAGACCGCCAACTTCACCCTGCTCGGCAAGACCTGCAGCAGCGGCAGCCCGGCGGAGCTGCGCAAGTATGTGGTGCGCACTTACTACCTTAGCGGCTGCGACAACTGCAGCAGCGGCGGCGACAGCACGCCGACCCTGAAGGTGGCCGAGTTCGTCAACGGTTCGATCCAGGTTTCCTCGCTGGTGGCCGGTATCCAGGACGTGCACCTGAGCTATGGCGTGGACACCGACAGCAACGGCTCGCCCGATTGCTACGTCGACAATCCCGCCATCGACAACTCGGCAACCTGCACCGGCAGCAGCGGCTACAGCTGGACCAACGCCACCGCCAACTGGGCCAACATCACCGCGGTGCGCGTGACCGTGCTGGCGCGCAACCTCGACCCCACCACCGGCTGGAACGACACGCGTACCTACGACCTGGGCCGCGCGACGGCGGACGGCCCCTACAACGACAGCTACAAGCGCCACGTCTACAGCGCGGTCGCGCGCCTGTGGAACGTCGGCGGCGTGCGGGAGAACTGAGCATGCATCCTTCCTTCCCTGCGGCACGGCGGCAGCGCCAGCGCGGCTTCACGCTGATGATGACCCTGGTGTTCCTGGTCATCTTCCTGCTGTTCGCCATCTCCATGGCCAGCTCCAGCCTGGTCAACACCAAGGTGGCCTCGAACCAGCAATACCGCATGGAAGCGAGGTCGGTGGCGCAGCAGGGCGTGGAGGCGGTGATGAACCAGGCTTTCACGCTCAATCCGATCCCGGCCTCGTCCGTGCCGATCGACGTCACCGGCGACGGCAGCAACGATTTCACCGCGCAGGTCGCCGCGCCGATCTGCCTGGACAGCAAGCCGGTGCTCAACCAGGACCTGTCAGTGGGCGATGTCTGCCGCACGCCCACCAGCAGCAGCGGCGATCTGTTGGTCAGCTCCGCTGCCGCCACCGCGGCGTTCTCGCTGTGCTCGGACACGCAGTGGGAAATCCAGTCCTCCGTCACCGATCCGAACAACAGCGCGACCTCGGTCATCGTGCACCAGGGCGCGTCGGTACGCGTCCCCGTGGGAACGCCCTGTCCATGAACACGCCCAGCAGCCCTCGCGGAGACGCCGCCATGTCCACTACGCGCCCATCGTTGAGCCGCCGCCTGCGCCGGCTGGCGCTCGCCACCGCCCTGTTGGCCGAGCCGGGCCTGAGCCTGAGCGAGGACATCGACCTGTACACCGGCGCGCCGGTCAACGGCGGTTCGCCGAACCTGCTGATCCTGCTGGACAACGCGGCGGCATGGAATGGCTCCGTCAGCTTCACCTGTCCCACCTCCGGCGTGGTGTCGTCCAACAACGCCGGCAAGGACGTCGGTTTCGAGCAATGCTCGCTCTACCAGGCGGTGACGGCGATCGGCACCAACCCGGTGTTGCTGGGCAAGCTCAACATGGGTCTGATGCTGTTCGATCCGTCCAGCAACGGCGGCTGGTTCCGCTTCCCGGACGTGGGCCGCGCCAAGGACCCGGGCGCGCTGCCGCTGATGGATGCCACCGGCGTGGCCAACTTCCAGACCACCATCAAGGCGCTTGACCGCCAGAGCGACAAATCCAACAACTCCGCCGTGGGTGGCGGCATGGAAGAGATGTGGGCGTACTTCGCGGGCAAGACCGGGTTATCCGGCGTCACCTACAAGTCGCCGCTGTCCGGCACCTGCCAGAAGAGTTTCGTCATCTACATCGCCAACGCGGTGGGCAACGGCAAGCCGCAGGATGCCGGCAATTCGCCCAGCGCCCAGTCTTCGCTGCAGCAGGCGACCGGCCAGTCCAATCCGACCCAGATCGTGATTCCGTCCTACCCGAAGTACCAATCCAACTGGGGCGACGAGTGGGCGCAGTTCATGTACCAGACCGATCTCTCTGGCGGCTCGTCGACCAATCCGCAGAACATCATCACCTACACCATCGCCGTCACCGACGGCAGCAACCCGGACTACGTGCAGTTCCTGCAAAGCATGTCCAGCCATGGCGGCGGCAAGGCCTTCGTGGTGAACATCAACGATGCGAACGCGCTCAATACGCTGGTGAACGATCTGCAGCAGATCTTCAACGAAGTGCAGTCGATCAACAGCGTGTTCGCCTCGGTCAGCCTGCCGGTAAGCGTCAACAGCCAGGGCGTGTCGCTGAACCAGGTCTACGTCGGCGTGTTCCGCCCCGACCCGACGGCGCAGCCGCGCTGGATCGGTAATCTCAAGCAGTACCAGCTTGGCCTGGACAGCAACAACAACGTGATCACCGAGGACTCGCTCGGCAACTCCGCGATCAGCAACAACGGCTCCGGCTTCATTTCGCCGAACGCACTGAGCTACTGGACCTCCGACCAGCAGACCGGCACGCCGCGCAACGGACCGCTGGCTTTCCCCGGCAGCAGCGTGGTCACCAACTGGCCGGCGAACGGCTTCTGGGTCAACAAGCCTTCCGGCATCTCCCTGGCCTACGACGCGGTGGACGGCGAAGTGGTGGAGAAAGGCGGCGTGGGCGAAATGCTGCGCGCCGATTACCTCACCTCGCAGACCGGCCGCACCGTGTACACCTGCAACGGCGTGGGCAACTGCCCCACCGGCAGCGCCATGCCGAAGTTCGATACCAGCAATACCAACGTCACCGCGGCGCTGCTGGGCACCACCGCCACCGACCTGCCCAACCTGATCAACTGGGTGCGCGGCACCGACAACACCAGCCCGAACAACGAAGCCGAACCCGGACCCGGCTCGCCGGTGACGGTGCGCCCGTCCATCCACGGCGACGTGCTGCATTCGCGCCCCGCGATCATCAACTACGGCGGCAGTACCGGCGTGGTGGTGTTCTACGGTTCCAACGACGGCTACTTCCGCGCGATCAACGGCAACCAGACCACCGGCATCGGCACCGTGCGGCCCGGCGGCGAACTGTGGTCGTTCATCGCGCCGGAATTCTTCGGCAAGCTCAAGCGCCAGCGCGACAACAGCCCGGTGATCAAGCTGCCCGGCATCACCGATGCCAGCGCGCTGCCGAAGGACTATTTCTTCGACGGCACCACCACGGTGTACCAGAACCAGAGCGTCACGCCCGCGACCACCTACATCTACCTCACCGCACGCCGCGGCGGCCGCTTTATCTACGCCTTCGACGTAAGCACGCCGACCGCGCCGCGCTTCCTGTGGAAGAAGTCCAATGCGGACATTGCAGAACTCGGCATGACCTGGTCGCAACCGAAAGTCGCGCGCATCAAAGGCAATACCAACCCCGTGCTGATCATGGGCGGCGGCTACGACACGGCCGAAGACGTCGACCCGGTGCAAGGCGCCGACAGCATGGGCCGCGCGATCGTGATGCTGGACGCCGTCACCGGCACACCGGTATGGATGGCCGCGCCCAGTTGCACCGGCCAGCCCAGCCCCTGCAAAGCCGTGACCGGCATGACCTACGCCATCCCCTCCGACATCACCCTGCTCGACCGCGACGGCGACGGCAATATCGAGCGCCTCTACGCCGGCGACCTCGGCGGCAATATCTGGCGCGTCGACCTGGAACCGAACGCGCTGACCGCGCCGACCAACTGGACCGTGACCAAGCTCGCCAGCCTCGGCGGCACCGGCACCAGCGCACGCAAGTTCTTCTATCCGCCGGACGTGGTGCCGACCGGCAGCTACGACGCCGTCGTCGCGGCGAGCGGCGACCGCGAACATCCACTGGCCTCGAACGCCGCGTCCAATGTCGTCAACCGCTTCTACAGCCTGCGCGACACCAGCACCGGCAACAGCGTGGCAGCCACCTGGACCACCATCACCGAAAACAACCTGACCGACGCCACCAGCACGCTGTTCACCGGCAGCGGCAGCGGCTTCTACGTCACCTTGACCAATGCCGGCGAGAAGGCGGTGAACTCGCCGCTGACCGTGGCCGGCTATACCTACTTCGGCACCAACCAGCCGGCGAACCCCGCCAACAACCCGAACATGTGCTACCCGAACCTGGGCGTGGCGCGCGGCTACGCCATCAACTTCCTCGACGGCAGCGGCCTCAATGCCGACCGCTTCGTGAAATTCGATGGTGGCGGCATGCCGCCCTCACCGATCTTCGGCCTGGTGCAACTGCCTACTTCCAGTGGCGGCACACTGCTGACGCCGGTGCTGATCGGCGGCGGCAACCAGCTTGGCCTGGTCGGCGGCAACAACACCTCGTCGCTGGGCACGCAGAAAGTAGTGCCGCCGGGAACCGGGAAGCGCAAGCGCACGTACTGGTATGTCGATGGCGTGAAGTAAAACGCACTGCATCCGAAGAAGGCCGCCGGTGGCGATGTCCCGGCGGCCTTTTTGTGTGCCCTCGGCGTTGACGACGCTTGAGTACAGCATCGATGTGCGATTGGCAGCACTCACTCATTTCCGTTGGATTTGTCTGGAAATGCGCGCCCATGCCGCCTTATCGGAGTAAACCGATTCAGCCCGGCGCCCCTTCTTGCCTAGCATCGCAAGCTCATTCCCTACCCCGTGGATAACGAGATGGATACGGTTCTGGCGATGGTCGTGGTGGCGCTCTGCGCGTTCTTCGTCTACGACATCGGGCTGCTTCTGAATTCAAAGAGCGCGTTGATGGTTGCCTTCTGCGGCTGCACGATCGCCATGGCGATGGAGTTGTTCGTGATGTTCAAACAGTGCCGGGAGAAGAGATCGTAGCGGTTGCGTTTGGCATTACCAGGCTTTGCCTGCGACTGGCTTTTGTTGGCGACATCGCTCGGTGCAAGCCCCGCCCCCCTCACCCCAACCCTCTCCCCGGCGGGGAGAGGGAGTCCGTGGGCTCTCGCGAAGAGCCAAGAGCCAGCGGCACAGCCGCTGCGTTCCGCTGGTGCGCTTCTGCTCTGGCCTTTGATCTTGCTCTTGATCTACCGGGTCCCCTTGGCGCCGGCGGTGAGGGCTGGACGAAAAGGCCCCCGCAGGGGGGCGGGGACAGGACGTCCCCGCCTTTTTGATCAGGGCATGGATGCCCTGTCAAAAAGCCCGGCCAGCCCTCACG